>JAUXSL010000020.1 GCA_030679975.1 Actinomycetota bacterium | reverse complement strand
GAGCATGGAAAGCGGTTGATCGAGTATGTCCTCAGCGAGCGCGAAGATGTCGATTGTATCCGGATACCTGTCGATCATATCCAGACCCATCCCTAAATATTGCGACCCCTGCCCGGGAAAGACCGCCGCTAACGTCATCTATCCTTGTCGGCCCCGAACCCGGCCATTATCTCGTCGGCCCCGGCTATCAATTCCCGGATTATTTCCGCAGCCGGTTGGACGGCCCTGACGATGCCGGCGCCTTGGCCGCACATCAGGCTGCCCCACTCGATATCGCCGTCGTGCATGGCGAGGCGCATCTTACCCGTCCCCAACTTCTCAAGTTCGGCGGGTTTGTTTTCCATATCAAGGCGCTCCAGTTCCCTGGAAAGCTTGTTTTTAATAACCCGCACCGGATGACCGGTCGAGCGACCGGTGACTATAGTGTCCCTGTCCCCGGCGCCGATGACCACTTCTTTAATGCGCTCGTGAATATCGGTTTCAACGGCGGCCAGAAATCTGGTCCCCATTTGCACCCCTTGGGCTCCCAGCGCCAAGGCGGCTACCAGCCCGCGAGCGTCGATGATGCCGCCCGCCGCAACCACAGGTATTTTGACCGCGTCGACCACTTGGGGCACGAGCACCATCGTCGTCAGCTCGCCGACATGGCCGCCGGATTCGGTCCCTTCGGCCACCAGGGCGTCGACCCCGGCCCGCTCCATCCGCCGCGCCAGCGCGACGCTTGGAATGACCGGCATGACCTTGATCCCTTTGGATTTAAGCAAGGGAATATATTTTCCGGGATTCCCCGCGCCTGTCGTAACCGCCGCCGGCGGGTCGTTTAGTATGACCTCAAAAAGCTCATCCACCTGGACGTGGGTTAAGAGCAGGTTGACCCCAAAGGGCTTATTGGTCAGTTTGCGGGTCTCTCTGATCTGTTCGGCCAGCATCCCCGGATCCATGCCGCCGCAGCCGATGATGCCCAGCCCGCCGGCATTCGATACCGCGGCGACCAAAGGCGCTGTCGAAACCCAGGCCATACCCCCCTGGATAATAGGGTATTCGATGCCGAATAAGTCGCAAATCACAGTTTTAGGCATCCATTCCTCCGGAAGTCCCGCTCCATTTGATCACGTTCGCCCCCCAGGTCAAACCCGCCCCGAAGGCGGCCGTGACAATTATGTCGCCTTGCTTTAGCGACTTGGTCCGATATATTTCGTCAAGCGCCAAGGGTATTGACGCGGTCGAAGTGTTTCCATATTGGGCGATATTACCTATGGCTCGCTCCTTGGGCAGTCCCAACCGGTCGAGGGCGGCTTCGATAATACGCTGATTGGCCTGATGCGGAATGAAATAATCAACATTCTCGATCCCGAGGCCGGCTTTCTTCAGCGCCGACTCCACGCACTGCGGCAGTATCTTAACGGCAAAACGAAATATCTCGTTTCCACTCATCTTGATCGTCTGGTGCTTTTCGCCCACCGGTATCTTCAATAAATCCGCCCCGCGGCCGTCGGCGTCTAAATAGCTGGCCAGCACCCCGTAGCCGGGCCGGGCCTCCCTTAACACAACCGCCCCGGCGCCGTCACCAAAGAGAATGCAGGTGTTCCTATCCGACCAATCAACAAAGCGACTCATCGCCTCGGCCCCGATAAGCAGCACCGTCTTAAAAAGGCCCGATGCGATCAGGCTGTCGGCAACAGCCAGACCGTAGACAAAACCCGTGCAAGCCGCCTGTAGGTCAAAAGCGGCGCATCTCGGCAAGCCCATCTTACCTTGCGCCAGGCAAGCCGTCGATGGCCAAATCGTTTCAGGCGAGCCGGTCGCGACGAGGACAAGATCTATCTCATTCCGGCCGATGTCGGCGTCTTCGATCGCGGCCAGACCGGCAGCCGCGGCCAGATCTGAAACGGTCTCTTCATCGTCGATTATTCGACGCTCCCTGATGCCGGTCCGCGTGACTATCCATTCGTCGCTTGTATCGACCATCTTCTCAAGATCGGCATTGGTCAACACTTTTTCGGGTATGCTGACGCCGATACCGACTATATCAGCGGCCATTGTATACCCTTCTATAAACCAAGGCTATGCTCTATTTTTTGCACCAGTTGATTCTCGACTGTCTGCGCGGCTGTCTTGACCGCGTTGGCCAGAGCGTGCGGCGATGAGCTGCCGTGGGCGATAATCACCACTCCCTTGACCCCCAGAAGCGGCGAGCCGCCATAGCTTTCGGGGTTCAGCTTCGCCCGAAGTTCTTTGAACCGCGAAAACAATAAGGCGGCGCCCAGCCGGGCTGAAAGAGAACGATTTACTATCCCTTTAATCTCCTCGAATATCGCGCTCGAGATACCCTCCATAAGCTTGAGCGCGATGTTGCCGGTGAAGCCGTCAGAGATGATTATGTCCGTGCGCCCTTCCGGTAAGTCCCGACCCTCGACATTACCATAAAACTTAAGAGACGATTGCTGTAGCAGCTCATAAGCCCGCAGCGCCAGAAAATTGCCTTTGCTGCTCTCCTCCCCGATATTTAACAGACCGATAGTGGGCGCGGTAATGCCGAGCATCTGTTCCATATATACCGTCCCCATTTTGGCGAATTCCAGGAGGTTCTCCGGTTTGCAGTCGGCGTTGGCGCCCACATCCAGAAGGAGCGAAAAACCCTTTCTGGTCGGGAAGAGTGTCGCTATCGCCGGTCTGTCGACCGTACTGGCCCGACCCAACACCAGTAGCCCGGCCGCCGCGGACGCGCCGGTATTTCCGGCTGAAAGCAGGGCGTCCGCTTGACCCACCTTGACCAAGTTCGCGGCCACCACTAAGGATGATTGCGTCTTTTTCCTGACCGCTTGGACCGGCGGTTCATGCATACCTATAACGTCCGGCGCATGTCTTATTAAAACGTTGTCCGGCTGATCACTCAAGTAGGGCTTGATTGCTTCGGCATCGCCCACCAGGATTATTTGTAGCTTTTTATCGGCTGCCGCCAGCAACGCGCCCCGCACGTTTTGCTCAGGCGCTGAGTCGCCGCCCATGGCATCGACCGCTATGGTTATATTCTGCTTAGACATACAGGGGAAAGACTAGGGACATGAGCTTATGATAGAGGAAGACTAGGTCATGGGCAAGAAGGCTTATTGCCCCTCATAGACATATTTAGTGACGTCGCCCTCAGAGACTATGTGGCTGCCGCTGATATTTCTGCTCTCCATAATGACTTCAACTCGAAAACCACTGGAATTCGGCAGGACCGTGTAGTGATATACGGCGGGGTCAAAGTTAAATCCCAGCATCGCCGGGGGTATTTCCGAAATGGAAGCGGGGTAACGATCGGTTTGCGCGTAGAACTGCGCGATGGCCGCCTGCAGGCGCGAAGCATTTGCTTTTCTTGCGGCGTCGGTGATTACGCCGGCCGAAAAGTGACGAGGAGCCGGCCCTGGTCCGCCAGAGCCGGCCGCTCCCCTTGTTTGCCTTAGCAAAAATATCAGCGGGATCGTAAGGATTAGGACCGCTGCCAGACTCGCAACTATTAGACGCGACGTCGAACTCTTGGTTGAGCCGGAATGACCGGCGCCGACCGGACGCGCGGCTAACGCGATATCGACCGCCGAAGGCGCTTCAGCGCCGACGGCCTTAGCGAAGCCGCCGCCGCATTTAAGACAATATTCGGATCGATCGGGGTTAATGGTGCCGCAATTAATGCAGTACATGCCGGCGCTCGCTTGTCCGCTTTTTATCCTGTCAGTAGCTTTTCGTCTTTTTTGACCCGCGGCTTTAACGAGGCATATCGTTTGTAAGGCTACCCGACGACCACTGTCCCCGTCATCAATGGTCTCCCTGGGTCAGAGGTCTGCTCTACCAAGCATCTTGAAAGATAAGTCTTAATTGAAAGGATTTTTGATTACAATGCCGCCGATTTTTTGGCCGTCGGACAAGTCTTCGGTAAGCAATAGCGAAGCGCCACTGCTTTGAGCGGCCTCAATAATCATGGCGTCCCAAAATGAGTATTTGTAATGGCGATGAATATCTATTGCCGCCAAGATATTTTGACCGCTTGG
>JAUXSL010000013.1 GCA_030679975.1 Actinomycetota bacterium | reverse complement strand
GAGCATTGCCGCCGGCATGATCGCCATGCGGGAAGGCGTTGAGCCTGTGATTCAAATGACCTGCCGGGACCGGAACCGCATAGGCATCCAAAGCGACCTCCTGGGAGCCTGGGCGCTGGGGGCGCGCAACCTGCTTTGCCTCACCGGCGACCACCAGAAGTTCGGCAATCATCCGCAGTCGAAAAACGTTTTCGACCTTGATTCAATGCAATTGCTTGATATGGTCCGCAACTTGCGCGATGAGAAGAAGTTCCAATGCGGGGACGAAGTCGAGGGTGTAGAGCCCGGCTTCTTTATCGGCGCTGCCGAGAACCCTTTTGCCGACCCGTTTGAGTATCGGGCTTTGCGCCTGGCCAAAAAAGTGGCCGCCGGCGCGCAGTTTATCCAGACGCAGATCGTCTACAACGTCGAAAAATTCGCCAAGTGGATGGAGATGGTCCGCGAGTTGGGCCTCGATGAAAAAGTCTATATTCTGCCGGGCGTGACCCCCTTGAAATCCGCCGGGATGGCCCGGTATATGCAGAACAACGTCCCCGGACTGGAAGTGCCCGATCACTACATCGAGCGGCTCAAAGGCGCGGCGGACCAGAAGGAAGAAGGCATCAACATCGCTGTCGATATTATCGATCAGATCCGCGCCATTAAAGGCATCGCCGGCGTCCACATCATGGCCATCGAATGGGAATCGGCTGTGCCCGTCATCGCCGAGCGGGCGGGGTTGTTGCCGCGCCCGACCAGAACGTAAATCGCCGATTCGGGGGCTGATATCATATCAAAAGGCATAAAAATAGCTGTTTCAGGTAAGGGCGGGGTCGGCAAGACAACCTTGGCGGCGGCCCTGGCTAAACTATACAAAGACGCCGGCTACCGGGTGATCGCGGTCGATGCCGACCCGGACGCCAACCTGGCGGCGGCCCTGGGCGCGGACGCGGCAGCGGCCGCATCCGTCGCCTCGATCGCCCAGTTGAGGGATGAGATAGCCGAGCGCACGGGGGCCGAGCCGGGCTCCGGCGGCGGATTTTTCAGCATCAATCCTAAAGTCGACGATATCCCGGAGAAATATCATCTGGACGTCGACGGGATTAAATTGATGGTGCTCGGGACGATAGATACCCCCGGCGCCGGTTGCATCTGCCCGGAAAGCGCTCTGCTGCGGCGGTTGATATCGCATTTAGTCATTGAGCGCGATGAAGCCGTCATCCTGGATATGGAAGCCGGTATCGAGCACCTTGGCCGCGCGACCGCTCAGGCTGTCGATCTGCTCATCGTGGTGCTCGAACCCGGTCAGCGGAGCGTGCAGACAGCGAATAAGATAAATGATTTGGCTAAGGGGCTGGGCATTCCCCGCATCGGGTTAGTGATCAACAAGGTCTCCGATCCATCGCAAATAGAGCAATTAAAACAGAACCTGCCGGATCTGCCGTTGCTGGGGACGATCGGATTGCACCCGGAAATGGTCGTTATCGACATGGCGGGGGGCGCGGCCTGGTCGTCGACGGACTTGATGGAGCAGGTTAAGCCGATATGGAAAGCGATAGGTAAATAGATTGCCCAAAATCCTGCGTTCGGTTAGAATTGCTCTCCAAGAGTTAGGAGGACTTACGTGATAATAGTCGGCGAAAAAATAAATGTTATCTCCAAGGAGATCGGTGCGGCGATGAAGGCGCGCGATCCTAAGCCGATCGTGGAAATGGCCTTAGCGCAGGCCGACGGCGGCGCCAATTATCTCGATATCAACATTGGCCCGGCTTCGAAAGACGGCCCGCAACTAATGGCCTGGCTGGTGGAGACCGTTCAATCGGCGGTTGATTTGCCGCTGTCACTCGATACGACCAATGCGGCAGCGATGGAGGCCGGCCTAAAAGTCCACAAAGGCCAAGCGCTTATTAACTCCGCTTCGGGAGCGCCCGACAGGATGCATACGATGCTGGCATTGGCCGGCAAATATAACGCCAACGTTATTGGTCTGACGATGACGGAAAAAGGGATTCCGCGCGACGCCAACGAACGGATGGTCATCGCTTACGATATCATGATGGCCGCCGCCGAGCACGGCGTTCCGGTGGAAAACATCTTTCTTGACCCGCTCATCCTTCCCGTCAGTGTGGCTCAGAATCAGGCGATGGAGGCGATTGAGGCCATCAGGATGTTTAAGCAGCTGAGCGACCCGCCTCTCAAAACCATCGTCGGGTTGAGCAATATCTCCAACGGCACGCCTTCTGAAACCAAGCCGGTCCTGGATCGGGTCTATATGATCATGCTGGTCGAAGCCGGGCTTGACGCGGCTATTATGGACCCGCTCGATGAGGAATTGGCGGCTGTCGCGAGGTCGTTGCCGCAAGCTCTCTCAGACAGCCTTGACCAACTGCAAAGTGAGACCAACCTCGCCAGGGCCGTCAAGATATTTCAAAACGACATGCTTTACGCGCACTCGTTCATGGATTGATTCGATTTTTGGAGAACGCGGCCGCGTTCTTAGGCCACCGCTCTAAGTCTTGCCTTATTGGTAAGCGATATCGCTACCAGCGCTACGTCATCAGCCAGGGCGCCGTTGGTAAAGTCGACGATGTGATTGAAGATTAGATGAGAGACCTCGCCGGTGTTCCGGGGCTCGAGTTCGCCTATAAGGCTTAAGAGCCGGTCTTCGCCAAAAAAATCACTATCGCGTCTCGCCTCGGTTATACCGTCGGTGTAAATGACCAATATGTCATCCTGCGCCAGCTTCTGCCTGTTTTCGAAAAATTGGAAGTCCGCAAATACCCCGATCGCCGGAGACCGGGTTGTCAGGAGCATAGCTTCGGGCCCGGCTTTGATAATAGGCGGCGGATGACCGGCGCTGCAATACCGCAACAGGCCTGTATTTATATTTAGGATGCCAAAAAAAACCGTGACGAACGTCGTCTTCGACACCGCTCTGGTCACGACTTCATTGGTCATGGCCATTACCCAGGCCGTTGAATCGTTTTCATAAGCGTAAGCTTTGATCGTACTTTTTACCAAGGACGTGAGCCCGGCCGCCGGCAGGCCTTTGCCGGAAACGTCGCCGACGATAATGCCGACCCGGCCGCGGTCGAGTGCAAAAATATCGTAGAAGTCGCCGCCTACTCTTGATAGCTCGGTCGCGGCGCTGTAATAGTAGTCGAAGTTAACCCCGTCAATCCGCCTGGGCGTCTCGAGCAAAGATTCCTGCAAGGTGTCGGCAATGTTTCGTTGTTTCTCATAAAGCCGCGCGTTTTCAATGGCCAGGCCAACAGTGGTTGCCAGTTTCCGGGCGAACTCGACCTGACTGGGGTGAAACGGCACCGCCGCCGAGTGATGGCATAGAAGTAAACCGCCGACCAGGGCGCCTTTGACGCTAAGAGGAACAGCCATAAGTGAACGCAGCTTAAACATCGCGGTGATGCCGGGGTCTATCCGGGCGTCGCCGTTGACATCATCGATGACCACCGGCTGGTTATCCCGGATAGCCGTTACCGTCGGTTTGGCTGTCTCTTCGGGTAACTCGGTTCCGACAAAATGAGGGGGCAGGTTATGGACATATCTCAAGACCCAGCGATCGGCTTCGCGCAGGATAATCGCTGAAGATTCGGCGTTTATGGCCCCGGCGCCGCCGGTGGCGACCCGTTGCATTATCTCATCCAGATTAAGCGTCGAGGCGATCGCGGCATGGATATCATTGAGGGCGGCGTTGAGCCGCCCGGTTTCCTCCCGCGTCTCGTCCGCCTGTCGCCTCTCAGTGATGTCCCGGACTATGCCGGTAAAGAATTTCTCCTCTTTTATCTTCCAGGCGGCGACCGAGAGTTCGAGCGGGAATTCGCTCCGGTCCTTCCTCAAGCCGGAAAACTCAACAGTTTTCCCGATGACCTTGGCGGGACCCTCGGTCTTTATGTATTGGGCCAGGCCTTCCTGATGAGCGGACCGATATTCCGCAGGCATGATAAGTTCTACATCGAGTCCCAATATTTCAGCCGCGCTATAACCGAACAGGCTTTCCGCCGCCCGGTTCCAGAAGACGATTTTGCCGCTCGAGTCGATGGAGATAATAGCGTCGTTGGCCGTATCGGCGATGGCGCGAAAGCGCTCCTCGTTATATTTAAGCGCCGTCTCGACGGCTTTGCGCTCGGTTGTATCTCTGGACATGCCCAAGACCGCCTCGACCCGCCCCTGGCGGCGGATCGGCGCCAGGGACGTATCCATCCATATGTCAGCGTGGGGAAATCTCATCCGATACTCTTCAGCGTAAGGCACCCCCGAATTGAAGACGCCTTGTACTGTCTCCTCAAGAGCCCCGGACACCTCCGGCGGAAAGAGTTCATGTATATATTTGCCCATAACGGCTTCCGGAACTGTACTCAACTGCCGGGCGCCAAAAGTATTGATGTAAGCGATCCGGCTGTCGCGGTCGACTATGAAGATACTATCTTGAGCGGTTTCAGCCAGTGTGCGATAGAGGGTTTCGTCGGCCGACAGCGACGCTTTTATCTGTTTTCGGCGGCCGTAAAGCGCAATCGCGCCGATCGCGGCTGCCAAAAACAAAAGGCCGGCAAGAACTTCTATCCACAGATTGATCTTCTTCCTCCCTCACTTAAGGCGTATCTGCTTTATCCCACAATATATAGTTGCCCAAAATTGCTCACATATTTCAATTTCGGGTAAATCCCCTCTATGAGGAAAAGGCAATCATTCTCGCTGGCGGGCAAACTTTCGTGGTTGTGCGCATCGATTATGGGGATACTTGGCCTGGCGCTGGTCGTTGCCTGGTCGGGTTACAGGAGTGAACTTGTCCGTTTGGCGGGAGGCAATTCACCGGCCGCCGCCGTTTATCTAATCGTCGCCGGCGCGGCAATCGCGGGGATCATGGTCTACGGGTTTTTGAACCGCTATGTGAAACAGCCGATGCGGGCGGTCGAGATAACCGCGGCCCGCGTGGAGGCGGGTGACGTCGATGCGAGGGTCCGCATAACCAGACCTAAAGAATTCACTGAGCTGGCGGCGAGCTTTAACCGGATGATCGACGGTGTCGTCCGCGCCCAGGTAAAGGCCGATATCGATCAGCTGACGGGTCTCTTTAACTATCGCCACGCCTACGCTTACTTAAAGACGCAAATAGGTCTGGCGCAGCGCTACAAACGCGATCTCACGATCGCCATGTTCGATATCGATCACCTCAAAGAAATAAATGATCTTTATGGGCGTCCGGCGGGTGACAAGGTCCTCAAGAGCGCGGCCGAATATATAAAATCCCAGCTTAGACAGGTCGACTATGTGGCACGATATGGCGGCGAGGAGTTTCTGATCGTCTTACCGGAGACCCCGCCCGCCCCGGCCATGACCGTTATTGAGAGAGTTCAGCGCGGTTTTTCCGACAAGGTCTTTATAGAGCGGGGCGAAGGGAAAAGCCCGGTTTTTGTCAGCGCCGGTGTGGCTGATTTTCCGCGCAGCGGCGAAGACGAAGTCAATCTCGCGGCAGCGGCCGGCGTGGCTTTGCTCCTGGCCAAGCGGCGGGGACGAAACCAGGTAGCCTATTTCCGGGTGCCGGACCAAAAGGCCGGGTAGATGTTTAAATGGCGACCCCGGTCCCTGCGAGCAAAATTGCTGTTATTTTCCGTTTCTACAAGTCTGATCCTGGGCGTGACCTTGGGCTTGGCTTGGCTTTATTTTCAAACCGCGGCGATGACCAAAGAAATCAGCCGGGGTAACAGGACCCGCCAGACGGCGATCCAAAGAATTCTCGCGGATGAATTCCGCGGGCCGAATAAGACCGTTTCCACCGCGGCCAAGCATGTCGGTCGGGCTTTTTTTTATGGAAAATATGGAAAAGACATAGTCAAAGGCGAGATCACCAATCCCGACGGGATAGTTCTAGCCTCAAGGGATAAACGGGCCGTCGGTCGCCCGAGCACGGATGCCGGGGAAATACGTGAGAGCATACGCTTAAAGCGGCTGGTCACCAGTTACTGGGTTCTCCGCCGCCCGGGAGACTTGACGGGAAAGCAAAAGATTTCCGGTCCCAGTCCTTTTACTTTGAATCCGAAGGTCCAGGAGTTTACTATGCCGGTCTTCGTTAAGGGCCGAACGGAACTGGCACTTCATATCTATATATCGCTTAACCGATCCAGCTCCAGTGTTCGCTCGCTCGCTTTTATAGCCGCTTTGATTATCTTGAATATAACTCTGGCCTCAGCCGTGTTGACATTTTTCTGGCTCGACCGGCTGATCTATAAGCCGATCTTGGCTCTTGACGAAGCGGCCGAACGGATCACAGTCGGGGACACTAGTGTTCGAGCCGTCGTCACCAACGAAGACGAATTCGGTGAGTTGGCGAGGCGCTTTAACGCGATGGCCGATAGTCTTATCGACGCTCGTTTTCAAGCCGATACCGATTCGCTGACAGGATTATTTAACTACCGGCATCTCCATAGTTTTCTCGCCGCTCAGCTGGCTTTGGCCCAGCGCTACGAGCGCGAACTTACTGTGGCTATGCTCGACATCGACCATTTTAAGAATGTCAACGATCTATATGGGCATCCGACCGGGGATGATGTGCTTAGAATGGCGGTCGGTTTTATCAAATCGCAGCTTAGGCAAGTCGATTATATGGCCCGCTACGGTGGCGAAGAGTTCGTCATCATTATGCCGGAAACCGGTTTGGAAGAGGGTATTAAGGTTATGGAAAGAGTTCTGGTCGGCTTCCCGGACAATGTTTATGTGGAAAGAATGGGTATCAAGCATCCGGTGTTTATCAGCATTGGCGTGGCGGACTTTCCGTATTGCGGTGAAGACGCCAACGACATATTGACGGCGGCCGATATGGCTCTGCTTCTATCAAAACGTCGCGGCCGCAATCAGGTCTCCTATTTCCGGTCAATAAACCAAAAGAACGCCGGCTAGCTTACGCAGCTCCGTTCACTAGCGCTGACATGCAAAAATTAGCTGTTGCAGTACCCTCTGCTTTTGATATAATACCGCTAATTAGTTTCACCGGCCCTCGGTGAAGAAGGGGCATCAAGGGTTTTTTCTCAAAAGCCCGATAATTAGTCGATTAAAGAACTTTAGCAATAGCTAGGTCCTAGATTTTGTTTATCTGAGGGGGTCAAAGTGTCGACGCATGTGACCAATTTAATCTCGATAATAATTTTCATGTTGATAGGCAGTGGTTTTGTGCTGGTCATGTACGGCTTGGTCAGACTTATCGCCCCGACCGCCACATCCCACGAAAAGCTCGAACCTTATGAATGCGGCGAAACGGTCGTCGGTCAACCCTGGGTCCATATAAATATCCGCTATTATATCTTCGCGATGCTCTTCTTGATCTTCGATATCGAAACGGTTTTTTTGTTTCCCTGGGCGATCGTTTTTAAGAAGCTGGCGCTCTTCGGCTTGATTGAAATGGTGGTTTTTATCTTCATACTTCTAGTGGGGTTGGCTTATCCCTGGAAAAAAGGCGTCCTTAGATGGGATGTGACTATTTAGCATGGGAATTATTCAGGAACGCGTTAAAAATCCGAACTTAGTAACGGTCACCGCCGACAAGGTCTTCAATTGGGCAAGGCTCTCGTCTCTCTATATGCTGACTTTCGGTATAGCTTGCTGCGCCATCGAGATGATGGCCGCCGGATTATCGCGCTATGAATTCGATAGATACGGCATAATACCGCGGGCTACGCCCAGGCAAGCCGATCTATTGATTATCGCGGGGCCGGTAATTAAGAAGATGGCCCCGGTTATAAAGACCCTCTATGCGCAGATGCCCGAACCGAAGTACGTCATGTCCTTCGGTACCTGCGCCGTTAGCGGCGGGGCTTTCCGCGATTCCTACAATGTCATCCGGGGAGCGCACAAGGTGATACCGGTTGACATTTTTGTGCCTGGTTGTCATCCCCGTCCGGAGGGATTCTTATATGGCATCCTGGCCTTGCAGGACCTCATCCGTGAGCAATCATTTATCGAAAGCAAGAAAGAGTTGTCCGTTAACCCCATTATTGTTCCCGCGAACGTCACGGAAGAGCAGATAATCGCAAAGGTAAGAGGGAAATGAACCCAGAACTGGTGGACAAAATAACCAGGAAATTCCCGGATGTGGCCCATGACATTTCGCTTGACTACAACGTCTTTTTCGCGCCCAAAGATGACTATTTAAGACTGGCGGAGTTCTTAAAAAGCGAGCCCGACTTGGCTTTTGATCATTGCAGCGATCTTTGCGGCGTCGATTACTTGGACTATCTTGAAGTCGTCTGCCATCTTTATTCATACAAGCTTGGACACCATCTGTGCTTGAAGGCCCGCGTTACCCGCGAGGAACCGGAGATCGGCTCGTTGACTTCGCTCTGGTCGACCTGCAATTTTCACGAGCGGGAAGCCTGGGACCTCTACGGCATCGTTTTCACCGGGCATCCGGACTTGAGGAGGATACTCTCCGACGACGACCAGCCCGGCCATCCCTATAGAAAAGACGTACCTTTGGAAAACGACGAGGAATGGTTGTTGAGAGACGAAAAAACAGCGGAAGATTATGGTCTGCCCCTAGGTTGGGAGCGGTCGGCCGATGCCTAAGCTAAAGACCGAAGAAATACAGGTAAATTTCGGCCCCCAGCACCCGAGCATGCATGGGGTTCTCTATCTGAAGGTAACGCTCGACGGCGAAGTGATAACGGCCGCGGATCCCGTCATCGGCTACCTCCACCGCTCGATGGAAAAAATCTTCGAGAATCGCACTTACGCCCAGTGCATCGCCATAATCGACCGGGCCGATTATATGTCGGCTTACTTCAATGAGATGGCTTTTGTTTCGGCGGTCGAAAAGTTAATGGAAGTCGACGTGCCCCTGAGGGCGGAATATTTGCGCGTCATCCTGATGGAGCTTAATCGGATTCAGAATCACGCGTTGTTATACGGCACGCTTGGTATGGACCTTGGGGCGGTCACCCCGGTTTTCTATGGCCAAAGAGAGCGCGAGAAGATATTTGATTTATTTGAGCTTGCCGCCGGTTATCGGATGCACCCGAACTATTTCCGGGTCGGCGGCGTCAAGGAAGATGTGCCTGAGGAATTTCTAACGGGAACGGCAAAGTTCTGTGATAATTTTGCCGGTTGGCTTGAAGAATATAATACGCTCCTGACGGGCAACGAGATATTTCGTGTTCGCACCAGAGGGGTCGGAAAAATCGATCCGACTTGGGCGATAAATGCCGGAATAACAGGCCCGCTTTTGCGGGCCTCCGGTTTCAAGTGGGACCTTCGCAAGAACGATCCTTATTCGATCTACGATCAATTTGACTTCGAGGTCCCGGTTGGGACACAAGGGGACGCGTTTGACGCCTTTTGGATACGGATGGCCGAGATGGAACAATCCCTGAGAATCGTCAAACAGGCGTTATCGAAACTGCCGGACGGTCCTATTAAGGCCAAAGTGCCGCTCAACGTCCGACCTCCCAAAGGCGAAGCTTATGCGCGCATCGAATCTCCGCGGGGAGAGTCGGCTGTCTACATCGTCAGCGACGGATCGAATAAACCGTACAGAGTCAAGGTCCGGGCCCCGTCATTTTTGCATATCGGGTGCTTGCCGGATATGCTCCGGGGCCAACTCGTGGCCGATGCCATAGCTCTGGTCGGCGTCGTCGACATTGTCATGGGAGAGGTGGATCGATAGTCGTGGATAGCGGTGCGATTATAGGGATGATTACTTTAAAAGGGGTCCTAGCCCTGGCGATCGGCATCGTTAACATCGTTATTTTTATATATATGGAGCGCAAGGTCATTGCCGATATGCAGGTACGGTTTGGGCCGATGCGGGTCGGCCCGCACGGCACGCTCCAACCGATCGCCGACGTCATAAAACTGCTGGCTAAAGAAGATATCGTTCCGGCCGCCGCCGATAGGCTGCTTTTTATCCTGGCGCCGTTCATCGCTTTTGTTCCCGCCTTTATGTTGTATCTGACCATTCCCATCAGTGAAAACTTGGTCGTTGCCGACTTGCCCCTGGGTATTTTTTACTTGTTCGGGATTTTGACCGTCGTACCCGTCAGTGTCTTGATCGCCGGCTGGTCGTCTCACAGCAAGTACGCCTTGCTGGGGGGGCTGCGGGGCGCGGCCCAGCAGATAAGCTATGAGATACCATTGCTCGCTTCCATTCTGGGCGTTATTATGCTGACCGGCAGCTTCAGTCTTGTCGACATTGTCAAGGCGCAGCAAGTACCCTTGATCAAACTGGGCGCATTCACGATCTTGCCCCGTTGGTTTATCTTCCTACAGCCTTTCGGCTTCCTCTTCTACTTTACCGCGGCGCTGGCCGATACCCAGCGCACGCCGTTCGATATGCCGGAGGCGGAATCTGAGCTGGTCCAGGGGTACAACACCGAATATAGCAGCATAAAGTTCGCCCTATTTTTCTTAGGCGAGTATTCGAACGCTCTAATAATATCGGCGCTTTCGGTCATCATTTTTTTTGGCGGGTGGTCCGGCTTCGGGCCGATACCGGGCGTCGTTTGGTTCTTCTTGAAAACATACGTCTTTGTTTATTTTATCATCTGGTTGCGTTCGACCTTGCCGCGGATCCGGATAGACCAACTAATGGATATGGGTTGGAAGATATTACTTCCGCTGACGCTCGTGAACATTATTGTTACCGGTTTCCTGATGATAGGGCGATAAAATGTTTGGTATCTTAAAAGGCTTAGGCATAACCTTTCGACATGTATTTCGCAAGCCCGTGGTTTTTCAGTACCCTGACGAAAAGCGCGCGGATCTGGCGCCGCGTTTTCGCGGGGAGATAAAACTCCATGCCGTCATGGGCGAAGACCCCGCCGGCAGCCGCGTGCAAACCAACGTCATGCCGCCCTGCATGGCCACGTGTCCCTCGAACATGAAGATACGTGAATACGTGGGGCTGGTGTCGATGGGCCGGTTCGACGACGCTATAGAGGTAATAAAAGAGGATAATCCGTTGCCGCTGGTCTGCGGCCGCGTCTGCCCGCATCCGTGCGAGGGGGCCTGCCGTCGCGGAGAGAAAGACGAACCGGTGGCGATCAACCCGATCAAGCGGTTTGCCGCTGACTATGATCTAAAGAGGCACCTTGACGGAAACGGTTACAAGCCCAAGCCGGGGCAGACCAAGAGCCGGAAAGTGGCGGTCATCGGCGCCGGTCCGGCTGGCTTGACCTGCGCTTACTTTTTGGCTTTGCGTGGATACCCGGTCACGATTCTGGAGAGGTTGCCGGTGGCCGGGGGCATGCTGGCCGTCGGCATACCGGATTACCGCTTGCCGAAAGATATCTTGCAGGCGGAAGTAGACCAGATATTGGCGCTTGGCGTCGAATTGAAATTGAACACTTCGGTTGAGAGCGTAGACAAGCTTTTTGAGGAAGGATTTAGCGCGGTTTTTATCGGTGTGGGCGCCCATAAGCCGATGAAACTGGAGATCGAAGGCGAGGACTTGGAGGGCGTCATCCCGGGCGAGGAATTTCTGATGGACGTCGCCTTGGACAAGAAGACCGCGATAGGCAAGAAGGTCGCCGTTGTCGGCGGCGGCAATACCGCCATCGACTGCGCTCGCGTCGCACTGCGGGAAGGCGCCGAGGAAGTTTACATGCTGTATCGGCGCACGCAGGCGGAAATGCCCGCGCATCACATAGAAGTAGAGGATGCGGACGAAGAAGGCGTAAACTTCATTTATCTGGCCGCGCCCGTCAAAATTATCGGCAAAGGCGGCCGTGTGGTCGGGGTGGAATGTCAAAAGATGGAGCTGGGAGAGAAAGATAAATCCGGGCGACGTCGCCCGGTCCCCATCGAGGGGAGCGAATTCGTCTTAGATGTCGATACTATTATGTCGGCTATCAGCCGGGCGCCACAGATAGATTGGCTTGATGGGAGCGGGGTTGAGGTCCATTCGCGCCGGGGCACGATCATGGCCAACGTCACAACGGGTGAAACCTCCCGCCCCGGGGTGTTTGCGGGCGGAGACGTTAGTCTGGGCGCCAACATCGCTATCGCCGCGATAGGGGGCGGCAAGCGGGCGGCGTTTTCAATAGACGCGTATCTGAGCGGGCGGGACATAAAGAAGGCGCATATCCCCGGGCCGATAGACGCTCTGGTAAAACCATTGCTAAATGTCACGGATAATCGGCAGGAAGGCGCCAAGATCGGGGCGGACGAGCGGAAAAAGAGTTATGTCGAGGCCGAGCTCGGCTTGACCCAGGAGCAGGCCCTGCTTGAAGGTAAACGCTGCCTCTCCTGCGAAACCCGGACCTGCATCGGCTGCCAAATATGCCAAGAGAACTGTCCTACCGACTCGATTACGGTAAGAGCCGGCCAGGACGACAAGGTCCGGCGGATATTCACCTGGGACCTGGCCGGAGATACATGCATCTTCTGCGGCATCTGCGTCGAGAACTGCCCGACCAAAACACTATATAACTCGCTCAAATACGAGCTTGCCGAACATTCTTACGCGGAATTTTCCAAACATAAAGATTACTTATTGCGGGACGATGCCGAGATCGAGAAAGAAGGCTGGACCCGTCCGCATAAGCATGTCGACACTATGTCGTTACTCTCCGCCGACAAGCCGCGCAAATCAACCAATGAAGGCTGGGAGATGCAGGTAGATGGAGATAAAGAAGGGCGGGGAGAGAGTTGACGATGAGCGCTGTCCTCTTTTATATCCTATCCGCGATGTTGATCCTGTTTTCTTTAAAGGTCGTCACCACCAAGAACTTGTTCCATAGTGTCATGGCGGCGTTCGCTGTGTTGCTGTCGACGGCCGGCATATTTTTCTTGCTCAACGCCGAATTCCTGGGCATCGTCGAGATACTTGTCTATGCGGGCGCCGTGACCATCTTAGTCTTGTTTGTGGTGATGTTGACCACGGCCGGTCCGCAATACCGGATCACCTGGGAAGGCACGCCGAAGATGTGGACCGTGATCTTCGCCGTTCTCTTCGGCGGCATGCTGGGCTTTGTGGTTTTGTCTATCGATTGGCCGACGGCCCGGCCGGCGGCATTAACGGATGTGACACGCACGCTGGCCATGCGGTTGTTTACCGAATATTTGCTGCCTTTCGAGGTAGCGTCGATTTTGTTGCTGGCCGCGCTGGTGGGCGCGATAGTTTTAGCGAGGCGCGACTGATTATGGGGATCACGTTAAGTCAGGTGTTGATTTTAGCGGCGGCGATGTTTTCTATCGGGCTCTATGGGGCGTTAACCAGAAAGAGCGTGGTTATTGTCGTGATGTGCGTCGAGCTTATGTTTAACGCTGTAAATCTGAATTTGGTGGCGTTCTCTTTCTTTACCGGCTTGTCGGCTCTGCGCGGGCAGGTGTTTGCCGTATTTGTTATGGTGGTATCCGCGTGCGAACTTGGCCTTTGTATGGCTATCGCGATACTGCTTTACAGGAACCGGGCGACTATCGAAGTCGACCGCATCAATATGATGAAGTGGTAGGAGTGTTCCAGTCTCTCTTACCGGAAGGTTGAAGCTATTATGGCTAAGTGGTTACCGACTGCCTTAACATTCATACCATTGCTCTTTACTTTCATTATTATGTTCACACCGAAAGAAAAGGAGCTGGCGATCAAGCTCACGGCGCTGGTCGGGACGGGCTTAGTCTTGCTGGGCGCCATATACATGGTTGCCGCCTACGATTACGCCCGCGGCGGCTTTCAAATGGCGGTGAAGCTTCCCTGGATAACCGCGATCGGCGCCCAGTACAATATGGCGGTCGACGGCATAAGCGTGCCGATCGTTTTTCTAACGGCGCTTCTCACTTTTATCTGCATCATCGCTTCCTGGAAGATAAACTACCGGATTAAAGAATATATGGGCTTCATGCTCTTCCTCGAGGTCGGCAGCATAGGCGTTTTTCTCGCCCTTGATTTCATCTTGTTCTACGTTTTTTGGGAGATCGTCTTGATCCCGATGTATTTCTTGATCGGCATCTGGGGCGGACCGCGTAAAGAATACGCGGCTATCAAGTTTTTCCTCTACACCTTTGTCGGCAGCGTCTTTATGCTCCTGGGCATCTTAGCCCTCTATTTCTATTCAGGTATAAATACTTTTGATATGATGGCATTGGCGAAAGCCCATATCCCGACTTTAGTAATAAAATTAGCCTTTTTAGGGATGTTCTTAGGGTTTGCGGTCAAGGTGCCGATCGTCCCCTTTCATACCTGGTTGCCGGACGCCCACGTCGAGGCCCCAACGGCCGTCAGTGTCTTGCTCGCCGGGGTGCTGCTCAAGATGGGGTCCTACGCGTTTATCCGTATCGGTTTAGGGGTCGTGCCAACCGGCATGAAGGCTTTTGTCTGGCTTATCGCTCTGCTTGGCGTAATCAGCATCATCTACGGCGCGCTCTGCGCTATGGTCCAAAAAGATCTTAAGAAACTAGTGGCATATTCGAGCGTCAGCCACATGGGCTACATCATGCTCGGCATTGCGTCGATGACCGCCATCGGCGTCAGCGGGGCCGTCTTGCAGATGTTCAGTCACGGCGTTATTACGGGGATGCTGTTCCTGGTTGTCGGCGTAATATATGAGCGCTCCCATACTCGCGAGATAGAAAAACTCGGGGGTATCCTGGTCAGCATGAGCTTGATCGGCGGCATTTGGGTCTACATCTCCCTGGCCTCATTTGGATTGCCAAGCTTGGCGGGGTTTGTCGGGGAGTTTCTTATCATCATAGGCGCTTTTAAATTTAGCCACATATTGGCTGGGATAGCCGCCCTGGGGATTATTCTGACCGCCGGTTATCTGCTTTGGACTATTCAACGCATCTGCCTTGGAGAGCCAAAAACAGATGAGCCTTGGGCGGATGCGAGTCCGCGCGAATTAGCTTATATGATGCCGTTATTAGCGCTTATTGTGGTAATCGGCTTCTTTCCGGGGTTGGTCTTAAGAGTGATTGAACCAACCACAGGCGCTTTAATGGCAACCGTTGCGAAGACTGGAGGCATGTAGGTGCCGCTACCTAAAGTCAATTATCTCTATATGGGCCCCGAACTTGTTTTAACCGCGGCCGCGCTTCTGCTCATCTTAGTCGATCTTTATTTTTGGCGCGGGCGTAATCGGCGCCTCGCCGTCTTCGGGGTATTGGCGTTACTGGCGGCCGCCGCCATGACCATCCCGCTTTTCGGCGTCAGAGGGGCAACCTTAAGCAAGGTTATGGTGGTCGATCCGTTTGCCCTCTTCTTTAAGTTGGTTATTTTGGCGGCCGCCGCGATGGTTATCGTTTTGTCGGCCGACTATATCGCTAAACACAAATTGGCGTCGGTCGGCGAGTATTACGCGATACTGCTTTTCGCCACCATCGGGATGATGTTTATGGCCGCGACCACGGACTTGATCATGATCTATATCGGTTTGGAGCTGACCAGCATCTCCTGTTATATTCTGGCCGGTTATCACAAGACAGACCCCAAATCCAATGAAGCGGTTCTTAAGTATTTCTTGCTGGGCCTGATCGCCTCAGCCTTGATGCTATACGGTTTCTCGTTTATCTACGGCTTTACCGGCCAGACGGAGTTGTCCCGGATAGCCAACGCTTTAGCGGGGCAGAAAGGCCAACTTGCCGTAGCGGCGGGCGTGCTGTTTTCGCTGGCGGGTTTCGCGTTCAAGGTCGCTTCAGTCCCCTTTCACCAGTGGGTGCCGGATGTCTACGAAGGAGCCCCCACTCCGGTGACCGCGTTTCTTTCGGTTGGGCCTAAGGCAGCGGCGTTCGCGGCCTTGGCCAGAATACTATTCATAGGTTTTCCGACTTTCGCGAGCACCTGGAAGATATTGTTTATCGTCATGGCGATAGCCTCGATGTTCATCGGCAATTTGTTGGCGATACCGCAAACGAATATCAAGCGGATGTTGGCTTATTCTTCTATCGCCCACGCCGGCTATATCTTAGTTGGGTTTGCCGTCGCTTCCGAAGCGGCCATGGCCGGGGTCTTGCTTTATATTGCGATCTACGTGTTGATGAATATAGGAGCTTTTGCCATTGTCCTGGCTGTCGCTCACGAACCGGGCAGCGGCGATGAGGTATCTAACTTTAGCGGCTTAGCTAAACGGGCGCCGTTCTTAGCTATCACGATGACCGTCTTCATGGTAGCGCTGGCGGGCATGCCGCCGACCGCGGGCTTGTGGGGTAAGTTCTACATTTTTAAGGCGGCGGTGGAGAAGGGCTTGTGGTGGTTGGCATTATTGGGCCTGCTAAACAGTGTTATCTCGTTGTATTATTACGCCAATGTCATCCGCCATATGTATTTCCTGGAACCCAGCAGCGAGCAGCCTTTAGTCACGCCGGCGGCGTTCAAAGGGATTGTCTGGGTGACGGTGCTGGCGGTCTTAATCATCGGCTTTATCCCGCAACCGCTGATCTGGCTGTCGATTATCTCAGCGAGAGGGTTCGGCTAAAGTGGAAAACTACTTGATCTTAGCGGCCATTTTGATACCGCTGGTAGGTTCGGTGGCGGTTGCTTTGGTGAGCCGCTATTCCGAGGAGTGGGGCGCCGTAGCCGCGACGGTATTTTGCGGGGCCGCGCTTGGCGTCGTCGGCTGGCTCTACTATCTCTATAACCAGGGTTTCGCCTTGGGTTTAAGTTTCAACGTGGGCCTGCCGTTCAGGCTGGCGTTCAGGCTCGATGCGCTGGGGCTGTTTATGAGCTTGATCTCTACGCTCGTGTGGGTGCTGGCGTCCATATATTCACTGGAATACATAACTACGCGAAAGACCATATTCAACGTCTTTCTCTTATTGTCACTCTACGGGCTGCTTGGCATCACCATGACCGCCAACTTGTTCAGTCTCCTCCTCTTCTTCGAGGTCTTTTCCGTGGCTTCGGCGGTCTTGGTTATGCATGAAGGTACTCCCGAAGCCCAACGGGCGGCTTTTCAGTATCTGTTTATTTCAATTGTTGGAAGCGTCGCCATTATCCTGGCGTCGGCTGGTATTTACGAGCAGACAGGCTCGCTTAATTTGATGGGTCACGGTATTCCCGGGTTGAGGGGAAGTCCGTTGGTCCCCTTATTCTTCTGGCTCTTAATTGGCGGCTTTGCCGTTAAGGCGGGGATGTTTCCCGTCCACATGTGGTTGCCGGAAGCCCATCCCATCGCGCCGTCTCCGGCCAGCGCCCTGCTTTCCGGTGTCATGATCAAAGCCGGGGCTTACGGGGCCATCCGGGTTATTTATGGCATTTTCGGCATGCACTTGGTCGCCAATATGTTCACCGGCAAATTGCTTCTGGCGCTGGCCGTCTTCACCATGATCTTCGGGTCGATTATGGCGATGACCCAGACGGAGCTGAAGCGAATGCTGGCTTATTCATCGGTCGCTCAGATCGGATATGTGATGTTGGGCATTTCTCTGCTGACACCCTTCGGCTTGACCGGAGGCGTGCTTCATATCTTTAATCACGCCTTGATGAAGGGCTCCTTGTTCCTCGCGGCCGGGGTGATTATCCACCAGACCGGCCTGCGTAATCTCGAAGACCTCTCCGGCATCGGCAAGCGATTACCGCTGACGATGACGGCTTTTACCCTATCGGCATTTTCCATGATCGGCATACCGCCGTTTGTCGGCTTCTTCAGCAAATTATATCTGGCCCTCGGGGCGCTGCAAGCCGGCCGGAGCGGCTATATCAGCCATTGGTCGGCTTATGGGATAGTCGCGGCGCTCATCGTCAGCGGGTTGTTGAACATCGTCTATTACGCGCCCATCATCATTCGCGGTTGGTTCGGGAAACCGGTGGCGGATTCAGGCCCCGCGCACACCCATGGGCACGGCCACGCCACCACGGCCACGGCGCATGATGGCGGCCACTCGGTCAAAATCAGGCGCGTTGAACCGTCCTGGCTGATGCTCGTTCCGATGCTGGCGCTCGCTTTTGCGACGTTGGTTTTTGGTTTAGATATAAATGTGCCGTTGAGGCTGGTAGGCGCGGTCGTGAGGTTGTATTTCTAGATGTCATTCCTGCGAAGCTTGTCCTCGACTCCGATCGGGGAGCAGGAATCTAGGAAACAGGGATTAAAGGCTTATGGAAATTAACAGCATATTGCCGGTAATACCGATAGTTGCCGCCGGGCTGGCGGCCATCGGGATCTGGATCAACGGGGACAAGGCTTTCTGGCGTAACCTCTGGTCGACGGTCGCCAGTGTCGTCGCCTTCCTGGCTGTTATCAGCATGGTGCCGGCGGCGCTGGACCACAAGATACACGTGGCCAATATCTTAAACATGGGCGGTTTGACATTGACGCTTCGCGTCGATGACCTCGGGCTTGTTTTTGGCATGGTCTCGTCCTCGATGTGGTTATTGGTGAACATTTATGCCATCGGCTACATGGAGCACGAACACGCCAAGCAGAGGTTTTTCGCCTTTTTCGCTCTAAGCATGTTCTCGGCTTTCGGCATCGCTTTCGCCGAGAACCTGTTCGCGTTCTTTATTTTTTACGAGATGTTGAGCCTCTGCACTTATCCATTGGTCGTTCACGAAGAAACCGAGGAGGCTATGAAAGCCGGGACTAAATACCTTATCTATACCTTGGGCGGCGGCGGTTGCCTGCTCATCGCCATCATCATCACTTATTTTGTGACCGGGAATATCTCCCTTGATTCGGCCGGCATATTTTCCATCAGCGACGGCACGGGATTGTTGCGAGCCCTTTTCTTCTTATACTTGATCGGATTTGGCGTCAAGGCCGGCATCATGCCTATGCACCAGTGGTTGCCCAGCGCCATGGTCGCGCCGACACCTGTGAGCACGCTCCTGCACGCCGTGGCGGTCGTCAAGGCCGGCGCGTTCGGGATATTAAGACTGGTATACAATATTTATGGCGTCGATCTAATGGCCAAGCTGGACCTGGGCACAGTCTTAGCCTTCATCGCCAGCTTTACTATTGTGACGGCCTCGATAATCGCGCTACGGCAGGACAACCTTAAGCGACGTTTAGCTTACTCAACTATCGGCCAGCTCTCATATATTGTCTTGGGCGCGGCTCTATTAGCCCCGGCGGCGGCTATCGGCGCTATGGTGCATATAGCCAACCATGCTTTCACTAAAGGCACGCTCTTTATGTGCGCCGGCATCATCGCCGAAGAGACCGGCGTTAAGAATATCAGCCAACTAAACGGGATGGGGCGGCGGTTGCCGCTGACGATGACGGCCTTTACCATCGGCGCCTTCGGGATGATCGGCATGCCGCCGCTGGCCGGATTTATGACTAAGTGGTATCTTGGCGTCGGCGCCGGCCAAAGCCATCAGCCTATTTTTATAATGGTCCTGGTCACAAGTTCAATACTTAACGCGATTTATTTCTTACCTATTATCTACAGGGCGTTTTTTGCTAAGACCACCGAGCAAGAAGATAAAGTGCTTAAACGACCAAAGGACCGCTTGCGCATAGAGACTGTCTGGATGATGTTGGTGCCGATCATGGCGACCACCGCCGTCTCATTAGTATTAGGAATTTTTACGACGGCGCCGGGTTTGCCGATGTCCATCGCTAAGCTGGCGACCGCGTTTCTGGTGGGGGGTAAATGATTAGGATGCAGGATAAGAAGAGCAGGAAAATGCTTAAAGCGCATAGATTCATCTGGGTGATGCTGGTGAGCATGATAATCTGCTCCGCCTTAACCACCGTCGCGTGGGCGGTACCCGAGATCAGAAAGATCGACACGCGGAACGTGACTAAATTCGAAGAGCCGGCTGAAGTAGGCGGCCAAGCGGGTGCTAAGGTCGGGGAAGCTGATTTGCCGGGCAAGGCCGGCGCCGAAGAATTAAAACCGGCGTGGATGTTCCCGGGCTGGCAGACGCTTTTCGCCGCGCTGGCGGTCGGTTACTACGCTTTGATGTTGAAGTTCCTGCCCAAGATCATGGCCAAAGAGGAGGGACGCCACTGATGCCGGCGATTCATCCCGCATTTATATTTTTGGGCGCCTCCGCTCTGATACCCCTTGTCAAAGGCAGAGTCCGGCAAGTTTACGTGATGGCGGTCGCCTTCTTCGCGCTGGTCGACGTGCTTCTCCTAAAGGTACAATCCAGCTGGGTTACCAACTTCATCGGTTTTAAAGTCACCCTGCTTCATGTCGATAAGATCAGCCTCTTTGTCGCCTACATCTTCGCTATTG
>JAUXSL010000010.1 GCA_030679975.1 Actinomycetota bacterium | reverse complement strand
AGCGACAGGGTGGCAATCGGCGAAATAGGCGGTCGCCGGGTGGCTTTTATCCCAAGACATGGCAGCAAACACCAGCATCCGCCCCATAAAGTGAATTACCGGGCCAACCTATATGCGATGAAAGAGTTGGGCGTCACCCAGATAATCGGCCCCTGCGCCAGCGGCAGTTTGCAGGTAGACGTCAAGCCCGGCGATTTTGTCTTCTGCGATCAATTTATCGACCGTACCCGGGGCCGAAACGACACTTTCTATGACGGGCCGATATCGACACACATCAGCGCCGCCGAACCGTATTGCCGGGAGATGCGGGCAACCGCCATCGGGACAGCCAGGGAAATCGGCCTCGACATCCATGAGACCGGGACGGTCGTCGTCGTTCAGGGGCCGAGATTCAGCACCAAAGCCGAGAGCCGGTGGTTCTCCTCTCAGGGGTGGCAGGTTATCAATATGACCCAATATCCGGAAAGCATCCTCGCCCGCGAGCAGGAGATCTGTTACTTAAATATATCGCTCATCACCGACTACGACGTCGGTCTGGAGGATCATCCGGCCATTGAGCCGGTCACCTTGGACGAGGTCATCCGGACATTCGACGAAAACAACGCCAAACTGCGCGACTTATTGTTCAAACTCATCCCGGCGTTGCCGACTAAACGAGATTGCCTCTGCTCGAAAGCGCTTGACGGCGCCCGGTTTGTGATCTAGAAACAGGTAATATTCCGAAACGCCGATAGTCCCTTTTTCGAGCAGGTAAGCCTTAAACTGGTTTAGCATATTGAAAGTCTAGATTACACTGATTCCATAATAACTCGCATATTTATTATTATGCCAAATAATATCTGATTTCAACCGGGTTTGAGCTGAGAAATCTTGACTTAGCAAGCTAGCTAACGATATATTTTGGTCAATAATAGAAGAAGGTTAAAAATAACTGTTCCCCGGCCTCGCTGACTCGCGCCGGATAACAGCGATCTGGAGCCGACATCGGCATAATAGCCGAAAAAGCCGGCATTATGCCGCCGCGGCTCAGCTCGCGGGTCCGTTAGGCGGAAAAACTATGTCTATAGGAGTAGAGAATGAGCAAAACAAAGAGGATTCTTTTGGCCTTCCTGGTCGGCCTGTTTTCATTACCGCTGCTGTTCTTGCTAGCTGAGGGCGTCGCGATCCCTTCGAGTATTCCAGCAGCAGAATTAATTCATCGGGGCATATTCATCTTCGGCATGGGCTCCTACTTCTTAATCGCTGCGTACCTGCTTTCGCAACGCGATCCACAGGTAGTGCGCAATGATTGGCCTACTATTGTCGCCTTGAGCTTGACGCTCACTGTCACAGCGGCCATTGCTTTGGCTGTAGAGCCGGACAAGTCGGCAGCAATGGAGGCAGCCGGTATAGCCTTGCTTGCAGTGGCGTCTTCCTTCGCCGGATCGGCGTTAGCAGCGCGAGCGGCCCGACACTGATTGCAATCGGTTGACTGGTTGATGTGCTGGTCAAAGAGTTATATGAGCTAAGGGGCAAATCGAAAAATAGGGACCGTCTATCAAACCAATCCAGCGGATGCTTACCCGCAGCCAAAAGCGCCGCGTGTAAACACCGCTGAGTTAAAGCGCTAGGCTAATAAATCATTTGACAGGGGAATGAATACAGCGTACGATAAGTGGTACGTTATGGAGGTTGGCAAAAATGACAACATTATCGGCATCAGAAGCAAGGAAGCGTCTATATAACTTAGTTGACGAAGTAAAGGAAACACATGAGCCGGTTCAGATCAAAGGCAAGAGAAATTCCGCGGTTCTCGTTTCCGAGGAGGATTGGCGAGCTATCAAAGAGACATTATATCTGACATCAATACCAGGTATGCGAGAATCTATTAAGGCCGGCCTAGAGACGCCTATTGAGGGGTGCGATGAGGAACCTGGCTGGTGAGCTGGCGCCTGGTCTTTACCAAACAGGCCAAGAAAGACGCTAAAAAGGTAGCAAGATCAGGTCTCAAATCTCAGACCACGCGTCTATTGGATATCATTCGAAAAGACCCCTATCAGAATCCACCACCATACGAGAAACTTGTAGGCGATCTTTCCGGTGCTTGTTCTCGGAGAATCAACATACAACATCGTCTAGTCTACCAAGTTTTTGATGATATCAAGACGGTGAAGGTCATCAGAATGTGGACGCATTACGAATAAAAACGTAGCGTCATCACCTCCCGTGCCGATGAGTCCGGCCTTTTTCTTTTCCTTCAAGCGGTAGCTGTCGCCGCGGATAGAGATGGTTGTTGAGTGATGAAGCAGCCGGTCCAGGCTGTAATGCAAAACAATATCCAGCGTGTCTGTTGCGGCTCTAGAACCATGTAATATCGCGAAACACCTGATAACGCGCTTCGATCTCATCGCGGGTCAAGGTCGTGAGGCGCGCTGTGCCAAACCCTTCGACGTTGAACGAAGCCATAACGCTGCCATAGATAATCGCTCGCCGGATATTGGGTTCAGAGAGGTCGCCGGTACTGGCTAAATGCCCGAGAAAGCCGCCGGCAAAACTGTCGCCGGCGCCCGTAGGGTCTTTAATCTCTTCAATAGGGAAGGCGGGGGCGGCGAAATGGGTTGAGTCTGTAAACATTAGCGCCCCGTGCTCGCCTTTCTTTAAAATGACCGCTTGCGGACCGAGGGCCATTAGCCGGCGCGCTGAATCCAGCATGCTGAATGTCCGGCAGAACTCCCGGGCTTCGGAATCGTTCATCAGGCACATGTTGACCCGCTTGATGATCTCCGTGAGGGGCCCCGGTTTGCGCTCGATCCAAAAATTCATGGTGTCACAGACGCTGTAAGCGTCTTTATTTACCTGTGACAACACTTGTAGCTGCAGCTCCGGGTCGATGTTGGCTAAAAATAAAAACTCGGTTTGCTTAAATTCTTCAGGGAGTTGGGGCTTAAAGTGTTCGAAGACATTTAGTTGAGTATCGACTGTGTGAGCTTGATTCAAATCATACTCATAGAAGCCTTCCCAACGAAAAGTCCGTCCGTCGACCATCTGGAGACCGGCGGTATTTATCCCGCGCGTCTTTAAGAATTCGATGTGCTCGGCGGGGAAGTCATCGCCGATCACCGCCACCAGACCGACCTCGGTAAAAAAGCTGGCGGCGCAGGAAAAATGGGTGGCGGACCCGCCGAGTATCTCCGTACCTTCACCAAACGGCGTGCGCACAGTATCCAGTGCCACCGAACCGACAACGACGATTTTCATCTATCTCCCACGCCTTCCTGGCTTCCGATTTATGGATTCCTGCTTCCGCAGGAATGACAGGCCACTGGTACTCCTGCCCCCTAACTCCGTCGCCATTATCCCGACGCGCCCAACCCTTGTCAAATCGGCAACGCTTCAGTTAACAAGTTACTGACCAAGCGATTATGGGTATATCCGATGCAATCAACGCGACAGGGGCGAGCACATGGACAACGATATCAGGCTTGGAAGTATTTTCGGGATCGAGATATTTATCAGTTACAGCTGGTTCTTCATATTCGGCCTGGTGACTATTACTTTAGCGTTCGGCTTTTTCCCTCAGCAATTCCCGAAACAATCGGTCGCCGTAAACATCGCAGTGGGGTTTTTCGCGTCGGCTCTCTTCTTTGCCTCACTCTTATTTCACGAGCTTTCCCATTCTCTGGTAGCGAACATAAACGACATTCCGATTAAGAAGATCACCTTATTCATCTTTGGCGGCATGTCGCAGATGTCAGGCGAGCCGCAAACTCCGGTCGCCGAGCTGAAGATGGCAGCCGCCGGCCCGGCATCCAGCTTTTTTCTGGCCGGCGTCTATTTCGCTATCGACCGGGCCATGATATCGGCGGGCCTCCCGACCCCTTTATACGCGGCATTCGGTTGGCTCGCGGAGATAAATTTTTTCCTCGCCGTCTTTAACCTGGCTCCCGGATTCCCCTTGGACGGCGGCCGGGTCTTAAGAGCGGCCATTTGGTATTTGACCAATAGCCTCCAGCGAGCGACCAAGATCGCCGCCAGAGCCGGACAGGGGGTTGCTTTCACCTTGATATCCGCTGGTGTTCTGCTCTTTCTGTTCGGCCAGATAACGGGGGTCTGGTTGATTCTTCTTGGCTGGTTTCTCAACCAAGCCGCCATAGCAAGTTATCGCCAGATGATGGTCGAACAATCGTTGTCCACTACCGATGTCGCCGGCATAATGAGCAGCGATGTCGAGACCGTTTCTCCCGATTTAACCCTTGAAGAGCTGGTCAACCACTATTTCCTAAAGTACCGCTACGGCCGATTTCCGGTCGTCGATAACGGCTCTTTGTTGGGTGTCATCACCTTGCATGATATAAAAGAAGTGCCGCGGGAAGATTGGTCGTCGGTGACCGCCGGAGAGATCGTCGAGCCCATTCTCGAAGATATGTTCGTAGCGCCCAGTGATCCGGCCGTGAAGGCCCTGGTAAAGATGGCCGGAGCCGACATCGGTCACCTTCTGGTCGTCGATGAAAACAAACACCTAGCCGGCATCGTCACCAGGACGGATATAATCGGGCTGATCAAAATTCGAAGCGAACTCCAACTCTAAGAAGCGCGGCCGCGTTCTCTAATTTTGCCAGGGCCCGGTTTACTCCACTTGCGACAAATGATAACGTTGTTCAGATATATGTTTGCGATATCTGCTGATTACCTTCGACAATTTGAAACCCAAAGTGTGCGACTCGGGTCGCATGTCTTACTCGGCCTCCTCGTCTTCTTAGTTTTCCTTTTGATAGCTCTGGCGGTTAGAAAAGCGATAAGAGCGGCCATCGCTCGGATGAGCACGCAAGGCCAGGTCGACCACATTGTCGCCCAGTTGGCCTATGTTGCCGTCTTAGCGATCGGCGCGGTTGCCGCCTTGAGCGCCGGTTTCGGGGTCAATGTCACCGCGCTGGTGGCGAGCTTAGGTCTGGCCGGTTTTGCCATCGGCTTCGCCGTCAAAGACGTCCTGAGTAATTCCCTGGCCGGCGTCTTGATACTTGTCCAAAGACCTTTCACTATCGGCGACGAGGTCGCTTTAGCCGGCGCGGAAGGCCGTGTCGCCGCTGTGCGGGTGCGAGACACCTTGATCAAGACAGGCGAGGGGACTCTGGTCTACGTCCCTAACAGCATAATCTTCAACAGCATTGTAACCAACAAGTCCGCCTACGGCGTCAGGCTGGTTACTTGCCGTTTCAAGTGCGCCGGAGCCGCCGACACCGGTAATATCATCAATATCTGCTCGAGTCTTTTGAACGACCGTGCTGAAATCCTTAAGTCGCCTCCACCACAAGTGTTATTGAATGAATTGTCCGGGGACGGACTGGGCTTCCAAGTTAAGTTCTGGATAGAACCCCAAAAATCAAGCGCCGACGTCGTGAGATCGACCGTCCTGCTGTTGATTAACGATGCCCTGTTAAAAAAGGGCCTCCGTCTTCTAAACGCGGATGAGGTCGCTGATTAACGGATGAATAAGTTGACTGATGTTTCCGGTATGGTCTTAGCCGGGGGATTGAGCAGCCGGATAGGTCGGGATAAAGGCAAGCTGATGTTGGCTGGAGAGCCTTTGGTTAAGCGAGCGATTGACACGCTTAGCGAATTGTTTGAAGAATTGATTTACGTGACCAACGATCCGATGACGGCGCCGGCTTGGCCGCACATAAAGCTGGCAAAAGACGAGGTGCCGCATTTAGGTCCTTTGGGCGGCATATTAGCGGGCTTGAAAGTGAGCAAAGCGCCGCGAGCTTTTGTGGTCGGCTACGATATGCCTTTCGTCTCGCCAAGACTCGCCAGGTTTCTGGTCGACTACGACGTGAACGCCGATGTCGTCGTGGCCCATACGGCCGGGCGTTACGAGCCGCTTCATGCTGTTTACAGTCGAAACTGCATCCCCTTTATCGCCGACCAATTAGCCGCTGGGAACCGCCGGATCATCGGTTTCTACGACAAGGTAAAAGTGACCATGGTCGATGAGCCCACGCTCCGGCGGATAGATCCTGAACTTCGCTCTTTCTTTAATATCAACACTCCCGATGACCTTAAGCGCGCGAACGACCTGATAGATGAAGAGGCCCGGTGAGCGAGCCGCGCCTCCGCGGGCTGCCTGTGGAGCGCCCCTTGCGGATTTTTGTTAACGATACCGAACTGGTCACGCTAATGGCCACGCCCGACCGCCTTGTTGAGCTTATCCACGGTTGGCTCTGGGCGAACGGCTTGATATCGGCGGCATCGGATGTCTTAAAGCACTTTATCGATGCGGACCGGGCGATAATTTATGCCGAAATAAAAGGCGAGGTCCCGACCGTGACGACCCGCACCATCGGCTCCGGTTGCGGCGGCGGCCAATTGATAGCCGACTTATCCGCCGAACTCCCCAAGATAGACAGCGACCTTCGCGTCTCTCTGGCCCGCCTCGGCGAACTTCAAGCCCGATTCCTGACAGGCGCCAAGCTTTATAAGGAGACCGGCGGGGTCCACGGCGCGGCCCTGGCCGACCCGGATCAGGTGCTTTTTATTGCCGAGGACATCGGGCGACACAACGCGGTCGATAAAGTCATCGGCTGGTCTCTGATGAATTCCGTCGATCTAAAAGACAAGCTTATCTTGACGACGGGCCGGATATCATCCGAAATGCTGGCTAAAACAGCCAGGGCGGGTTTACCTATCGTCGGCTCGAGGACGGCCCCGACCGATCTGGCCGTTAAGATGGCAGGCGTTGCGGGAGTGACCGTCGTCGGCTACATCCGCGGGGAGCGCGCGGTCGTTTACAGCCACGGGGAGCGTCTGACAAAGCCCTAGGGATCGTGGGATTGGCTTTAAGACAAGCGTATGCTACGATGGCCGAGGCTGCTAACTATAATATACGTTGATTAGAAACAGTAAAAGCACGTCGGCCAGCCAAATAGTGAATTTTAGACGGCTGCGTGACATCAAGATCGCGCGGATATTCATCGTCATCGCCTTTTTCATAGCGGCTCTTTGGGCGGCGGCGCCGTTGAGCATCCGGCTCGCACAGCAAAAGGAGCGGCTGTCCCTGTCAAATGATTTAACCCGCGTAAAAAGTCAGAACAGCCTCTTAAGAAGAGACGTGCTTAATCTAAAAGACAGCCCGGCGTATATCGAATGGTTGGCCCGAAAAGACCTTGGCCTAGTGAAGCCCGATGAAGATGCCTACGTCGTCATCAATGCCCGAAAGGGAAGCCGTTAAGGCATCTGGGGCTGCGATGGCGGAGACGGCGGTTGCTGCGGGCGTTCTTCCAGTTTCACGGTGACCTGACGAGATTTATTGTCGGCGCCGACAATAGTCAGTTTTACTTCATCGCCGACGCGGAATCGATTGACTTCGGCTATCAGATCATCCATTGACGATATCTTCACGTTACCGAGCTTGGCAATAATGTCGCCCCCGACATCATAGGAGGTCTGCCCAACCTTGATGGTGTGGTCGGCGCCTTTTAGCCCCGCCGTCTCGGCCGGGCCGGGCCGCAGCACCGCGATCACGATCGCCCCCTCCTTAACGCTGACTTTCAGGGATTGAGCCAGTTGCGGAAATAAGGTGGCCCCTTGGATGCCGATCCAAGCGTGCGACGCTTTCCCCGACTGCTTTATCTCCGTGAACACTTTCTTTACCGTATCGCTGGGAATGGCGAAAGCAATACCGATATTCCCTGACGACCCCTCGCTGGCTATCTGCGCCGTTACCCCGATGACCTCACCCTTTGAAGAAAGAAGGGGACCGCCGCTGTTGCCCGGATTGATGGCCGCATCAGTCTGAATAACGGAGCGAATCGGAAAACCGTTTGGCGCTGTTATCGCACGATTCAGGGCGCTTACCAGGCCGCCGCTCATACTCCTATCCAATCCCAACGGATTGCCGATCGCGTAGACCGGCTGGCCCACCTTGACGCTTTGCGAGCTACCAAGCTTCAGGACTTTAAAATCATGACCGCTGAAGTCGACTTTAAGGAAAGCCAGATCGGTGCTTTGATCTACCCCCACAAGTTTGGCCGGTATTTCCACTTTGTCGGCAAGCTGCACCTTAATGTTTTGGGCGTCTTGGACCACATGGGCGTTGGTGACGACATAACCGCCGCTCGAGACGATAAATCCCGAGCCGGTGGAGACCTGGTTTTGCGGCACGGGCATCCCGAAGAAACCATTATAGCTTGAGGTAACTGTGGCCTGTACATGGACGACGGCGCCGCTGTAGCGTTCATATATCGCCTGCGGAGTCAGCGCGCCCGCCTCTGCGGGGCTCGAATCGACGCTGCCGACATTCGTCCTGACTATTTGTGTGGCTGTCTTAGCGGCCGGCGGCGCGAAATTGCTCATGGCATAAAATACCACGAGGCCGCCTATGGCCGCCGATATTAAGCTACTGAAAACTGCTCGCATAACGTCCTCCAAATAAGTAGTGGTATGTTATCTTAATAAATGGTTCTATCTGCGGCAAGACCTTTTATCAGGTAAAACGAAAAAGCATAAAATCTTCACAATAACTCTATCGCTTAACCAGTAATCCACTATACTGTTTGATGTGGAGTTTTTTGCGTTGAGTCGGAACTGGAGATAGGGACAGCCCTTTTTCCACTTCTGACTTCTCATTCCTCACTTCTTAACTTATATACTATGGCCATCAGCGACGACGACATCCAGCAAATACGTAATCGAGTCAATCTGGTTGATGTGATTGCGGAAAACCTGCCTCTGAAAAAAAGCGGGCGGACTTGGCGCGGGCTCTGTCCGTTCCATAACGAAAATACGCCTTCATTTCATGTAGACCCGGCGAAACAGCTCTATCACTGCTTCGGATGCGGAGCCGGCGGCGACGTTTTTACTTATCTAATGAAAACAGAGGGACTTGAGTTCCGGGAATCAATTGAGACATTGGCCCGGAAAATCGGCTACACGTTAACGACCACGACCTCAGCCCAATCCGGGATGAAGAGCCGTTTGCTCATGGTTTGCGAAGAGGCGTCATTATTCTACTCTCAGGAGTTGGCCGGGAATAACGGCGCCCGAGCCCGGTCTTATCTGGCCAAGCGAAACCTGACGGCGCTGACCGCGGACTACCGACTGGGTTTATCGCCTGATTGGTCGTCGGTAATCGATTTCCTAAAAGGCCGGGCCTTTACCGAGGCTGAGATAATCAAATCCGGGGTGGCGGGACACTCCGATCGCGGCACCGTCTACGACCGGTTCAAAGGCAGGCTTATCTTTCCGATTATGGACAGTCAGGGTCGCCCGATAGCTTTTGGCGGCAGGGTTCTTGATGACTCATCCCCTAAGTATCTTAATTCGCCGGAAACCCCTTTGTATCACAAAGGCTCTGTCCTTTACGGCCTGGCGCAGGCAAAAAACCACTGTATAAAGCAGGATGCGGCGATCGTGGTCGAAGGCTATACAGACCTTCTCTCGCTGGCCGGCGCCGGCATACGCAACGTCGTGGCCACGCTGGGCACCGCGTTTACTCTTGACCATTTTAAGCTGCTCTCGCGGTTCTCGGCTCGAATAATCCTGGTCTTCGACGGTGACGAAGCGGGCTTGAACGCGGCCGAAAGAAGCTTCGAATTCATCGATCATCAAAGGCTCCCGGGCCATGAGGTCCTGGCGGGACTGGTCGATAAGGTCGATCTCGAAATGGCGGTCGCCGTCTTGCCCACCGGCCTCGACCCCGCCGACTTTGTCAACAAGCGGGGGACCGATGACTTTCTCGCGTTAGTCGCCTCAGCCAAGCCGCTTCTCAGCTTTCTGATCGACCGCATTATCGCGCGCCACCACGAGAAGGACGCCGGCTCGATGATCTCAGCGAATGAGGCCGCCAAACTTATCAGAAAACTGCCCAGTCCGGTTGCGCAGGAGGAATATATGCGATACTTGGCGGACCGGCTGGATATTCCGTACGACACCCTGACGCTGGAAATAACCCGGACAAAAAACGCGGGGCCGACCAGCGCCGCGCCCAGGAAGACAGCGCCTCCCAGCGCCGAGCGGGAGTTTCTGAAGCTGGTCTTACAGGCCCCGGAAAAGGCAGCGGCTCTCAATGATGTAGGGGTTGAATATTGGCTAGAGCCGCAGCTCAGGCAGTTAGGAACCGTTTTAAAATCCCAGGCTGCGGGTAAACCAGACTCGGCTTTAGACATTTTGCATAAAGTCGACCCCGAGCTACGGGATATAGTTTCGGAACTTCTTCTTGAGCCGGTGCCGGACGTGAACGCTGAAGATTATTTCGGGGAGATTTTCTTAAAGCTCAAGGAATTAGCGGTCGAACGTCAAATTATTATATTGAGAAAGTATTTAAACAAGACGGGCAGCAAGGATAAGAAGTACGATGAACTCTTTGCTAAGTTGATGTCACTCGAATACAAGCGGCGCGAACTAAAAAACCAAACGGTAAACGGAGGATCTTTGTGGGTCAAGAACTGAAAGAACTGACAATCCCTGAAGTGCAGGCATTAATTGCCAGAGGCAAAGATAAAGGAACGCTGACATCGGACGAGATAGCCGACAGCCTTCAGGAGGTCGAGCTGTCGACCGAGCAGATCGACAATATATATTCCAAGATATTAGAACTGGGCATAGACGTCATCGACAATAACAGCGAGGCCGTCGAAGTCTCCCCGGCCGAAGTTGTTGAAACGCCCGACGAGCCTGACGAAGAAGTCCCCGCCGCAAAGAAGCTTGACCTCACGGTCAAGACGCTCACCAATGACCCGGTACGCATGTATCTAAAAGAGATCGGCAAGGTGGCATTATTGACCGCCAGAGAAGAGGTGGAACTGGCAAAGCAGATCGAAGCGGGAGAGTTGGCCATCCGACAATTAGAAGAGATGCCAAACGCCTCGCGTGAGGAAAAGCGGCGGTTGGACAGGACGGAGCGCGAGGGGATGGCTGCCAAACGCAAATTAGTCGAAGCCAACCTGCGCTTGGTTGTCAGTATCGCCAAGAGATACGTGGGCCGGGGCATGCTCTTCCTGGATTTGATCCAAGAGGGCAATCTGGGACTGATACGGGCTGTCGAGAAATTTGACTACCGGAAGGGCTATAAGTTTAGTACTTACGCAACCTGGTGGATCAGGCAAGCGATAACCAGAGCCATTGCCGATCAAGCCCGCACCATCCGGATTCCGGTGCATATGGTCGAGACGATAAATAAGCTCATCAGAGTGCAGCGGCAACTTCTGCAAGACTACGGTCGCGAGCCCACGCCGGAGGAGATCGGCGCCGAAATGGAGCTTACCCCTGAAAAAGTTCGGGAAATATTAAAGATATCCCAAGAGCCGGTCTCCCTGGAAACGCCGATCGGCGAGGAAGAAGATTCCCAGCTCGGTGATTTTATCGAAGATCAGGAAGCCGTGGTTCCGGCCGACGCCGCCTCATTTTCACTTCTGCAGCAGCAGCTTCGGCACATCCTTGACACCCTGAGCGATCGCGAGCGCAAAGTCATTGAGCTACGCTTTGGCTTAAAAGACGGCCATCCGCGCACCCTCGAGGAGGTTGGAAAGGTGTTTGGGGTAACGCGTGAACGCATACGCCAGATAGAATCCAAAACCCTTTCCAAACTGAGGCATCCCAGCCGCAGCGCTAAGCTTAAAGACTATCTGGAATAAGCCGCAGGCAACATTCTCTTTTTTTATTTTACTTGCTCTATTGTCAAAGACAAAGGCTTACTAGTATAATTTTAAACGTCCTGGTAACACCTTTACGAGGAAGAAGGAGGAGGAATCTTATGGCACTTCCAAACCTATCAGATGCCGAGAGGCGGGCCGCTCTGGAAAAGGCAGCTAGAGCAAGACAAGCAAGGGCCGAACTAAAGAAAAAGCTCAAAAGCGGTTCAGTATCTCTAAAAGAGGTACTAGGCAAGTCGGACGATCCGATTGTCGGTCGGATGAAAGTCGGCAACCTGCTCGAATCCCTGCCGGGCGTCGGAAAAGCGCGCGCCACCAAGAAGATGAATGAACTTGAAATCAGCCCAACCCGCCGCGTCCAAGGGCTTGGCGCCAATCAGCGGCAAAACCTTTTGAAGGAGTTTTCGTAAGATAGATACAATCCCTGCTAAGGGTAGACTGGTAATCATATCCGGGCCTTCGGGCGTCGGAAAGGGGACTCTCGTAGGGAAAATTCTCGACAGAGTCCCCAATATTTTTCTCAGCATCTCAGCGACGACCAGACCGCCACGAGCTGGGGAGATAGAAGGCGTCGATTATTATTTCCTATCGCGCGAAGATTTTTGTCGCGACATCGAGAACGATTGCTTTCTGGAATGGGCAAATATATATGGCGATCTTTACGGCACGCCGAAAGCGCCGATAGACCTTGCGCTGGCAGCCGGACGATTGGTCATCTTGGAAATCGATGTTCAAGGCGCCCTGCAGGTACAGGACAAACTGGGTCATGAGGCCGGCTACGTATTTATAATGCCGCCGTCCGCCGAAGAACTGGCGAAGCGGCTTAGCGGCCGGAAAACCGAAACCAGCCAAGCGCGGAGGACCCGGCTGGAAACGGCCGGAAAAGAAATCGCCCTTGCCGATAGATACGATTATGTGGTACTAAATGACAATCTTGAGCAGGCAGTGGAAGATTTAGTGGATGTGCTGCTGAACAAGATATTAAAGGAGGACTAAAATGTACCCAAACATCGACAAGCTCTTAGGCAAAGTCGACAGCCGTTTTACGTTAGCCATTCTGGCCGCTAAACGAGCGCGGCAGATCAACGACTACTTAAACAGCATCCAAAGACATGAACTAACCGAAGTTAGAGGGCCGGAACTCGACGTTATCAGTGAGAAACCGTTGACCATCGCTTTTGATGAGATCGCCAGGGACAAAATCGGCTATGAACGGCTGGCTGAAGGAATAAAGTAGGCGGCTCCTTTGCTTAAAGACAAGAAGATCGCCGTAGCAGTAACGGGGAGCATCGCCGCCTACAGGGCGGCGGATATCTGCCGGTCTTTAGTCAAGGGCGGCGCCTCGGTCACTGTCCTAATGACCCGCGCGGCCCAACATTTCATCGGACCGACGACTTTCGCCGGGCTGACCGGCCGCCAACCGGTGACAGACTTATTCGCGAGCGGATTTGCGCACCTCGAAGCCGTTAAAAATGCCGATATATTGCTGATCGCGCCGGCAACCGCCAACATCATCGCCAAGCTCGCGGCCGGCATCGCCGATGATATCGTCACGACCGCGGTCCTGGCAGCGGATTGTCCGGTCCTTATCTGCCCGGCGATGAACGAAAAGATGTGGCTGGCCAAAGCCACCCGGCAAAATCTCAAGACTATCACCGCTCTCGGTTATGAGGTCATCGGACCAACCTTGGGCGATCTTAGCTGTGGCGATGTTGGCTGGGGCCGTCTTGAGGAGACCGAAAGGATTGTGGCGGTCGTCACCAACCGCATCCAACGCGCCGGCCGGCTAAAAGATAAAAAGCTGCTGGTTACCGCCGGGCCGACGCGGGAATATCTCGACCCGGTCCGCTTTATCTCCAATCCTTCCAGCGGCAAGATGGGGTACGCGATCGCCGAAGAAGCGGCCCGGAGGGGTGGGGAGACCATCCTTATCAGCGGCCCGACGGCGCTAACGCCCCGCCGCGACCTGGAGTTTGTCCCCATCGTGAGCGCCGCGGAGCTAAACGAGGCGGTTCAATCCTACTTTGACCGGGTCGACGCTGTTGTCATGACCGCCGCGGTCGCCGACCATCGCTTTGCTCAGCGCTCAGTTGAGAAAATCGCCAAAGAGCATTTTCCCGATGAGTTCAAGTTAGTCAAGAACCCCGACATATTAGCTCAACTTGGCGCGCTAAAAAACGGCCGGGTACTCGTGGGCTTCGCGGCCCAGACCGAAGGTTTATCGGACCATGGCCGGGAAAAGCTGACCGCAAAAAATCTTGATCTGCTTGTCGCCGTTAAAGTCGGCTTTAACGAGGGCTTTGACCGTGATGAGATCGACGCGGTCTTAATCGATAAAAACGGGGAAGAACCGCTCGGCCTTACCGGCAAGAAAGAATTGGCGATGATAATACTGGACCGTCTCTCGTTGTTCTTTACAACCCCGCCCACTTTTGCTAATCTCAAAGACGGATAATAGCTCTTATCCAGAGAGGTGGAGGGACTGGCCCTGTGAAGCCTCGGCAACCTGGAAGGCAACTTCTAAGGTGCCAATTCCTGCGGGACTAGGTCCGGCAGATGAGGGCAACTCACATGTGTGAAAGCTTTCTTCTGCGACCTAAAGAAGAAAGCTTTTTTAGTTGAAAACGGGAGGACTAATGTCAAAAAAAGATTTTGTCTTTACCTCAGAGTCGGTAACGGAAGGACACCCGGATAAGATCGCCGACCAGATCTCGGATTCGGTACTTGACGCAATTTACAAAGAAGACCCGATGGGCCGCGTCGCCTGCGAAACTTTAGTGACGACCGGTCTGGTGGTGGTCGGCGGCGAGATAACGACTAACACATATGTTTCCATTCCCGATATCGTCCGCAATACGATCAGGGAAGTCGGTTATACCCGCGCCAAGTTTGGCTTTGACTGCGACACCTGCGGGGTCATAACCTCAATTGACGAACAGTCGTCGGATATCGCCCAGGGCGTCAATCATGCCCTCGAAGAGCGCGCCGGCGAATTAAGTGAAGACGATATCAACCGCCAGGGGGCCGGGGACCAGGGCATGATGTTCGGTTATGCCTGCAACGAAACCCCTGAATTAATGCCGGCTCCGATCATGTACGCCCATAAACTGGCCCGGCGGTTGGCCGAGGTCCGCAAGGAGGACGTTGTCTGCGGCCTGCGGCCGGACGGCAAGACACAGGTCACTGTTGAATACCGCAACGGCCGGCCCCACAAAATACAGACAGTGGTCATCTCGACACAACACAACCCCAACATGGATATCGAAGGCGAGCTAAAGCATGGGCTTTTGGAGAAAGTCGTCAAGCCCATTCTGCCGCAAGATCTGGTCGACTATAGCGATCTGCGTTTCCTGGTCAACCCCACCGGCAATTTTGTGATCGGCGGCCCCATGGGGGATTGCGGCCTGACCGGTCGCAAAATAATCGTCGATACTTACGGCGGCATGGCTAGGCACGGAGGCGGCGCTTTTTCAGGCAAGGACCCGACAAAAGTCGACCGCTCGGCGGCTTATGCCGCTCGCTGGGTGGCTAAGAACGTCGTCGCGGCCGGACTGGCGGACCAGTGCGAGGTTCAAATCGCTTATGTTATCGGCGTGGCCCATCCTGTCTCGGTCATGGTCGACACTTTCGACACCGCGCGCATCGGCGAGGACGCCATTCAGACCCTGATAATGGACCATTTCGACCTGCGCCCGGCAGCCATCATCCGAGATCTGAAATTGAGGCGACCGATCTACAAGAAAACCGCGGCCTACGGGCACTTCGGCCGGGATGACGCCGATTTCACCTGGGAGAATACGGATAGGGCCGACAGCTTAAGACGGGCGGCCGGCTTAGAAGCAGTTGTCAGCTAAGCCGTCGATTGCCAAAGTAATCTTAGACTTAAACACGCCGGGACTTAGGCGAACATACGATTATCTGCTGCCGGATGCCTATGAAGGACGAATAGAGCCCGGGTCGACGGTGATTGTGCCGGTCCGGGCGGGAGAGCGGCTTGGCTATGTAATCGAGATCAGTGACGGCGCCCGGAGCGACGGCTTAAAAAGTATCAGCGGCGTCGTCGACGGCACGCGGCTGATCGGGCCTAAGCAGATCGAGCTTAGCCGCTGGATGGCCGATTATTATCTAGCCAACCTCAACGAGACCTTGAAACTGACTTTGCCGCCGGGCGCCCGCCATCGATTGCGCGCCGTCATAGAGCGCGCAACCGGCGCCGACACCGAGGACCCGGCGCTTGTCTGGCTCGAAGCTCGAGGAGGCAGCGCGCCCAGGGCTGAGATGGAAAAGGTATTTTCCCGGCCGACCGTTACCGGGTTGGTCAAGGACGGCCGGCTCAGCCAACACTTTATCCTACAGGAACCGACGGTCCGCCCCAAGGTCGTTGACTTTGTGGACCTCGTCAGATCAGCTCAAACACCGGGCCGGCTGGGGCCGAAGCAGGCGGAGATATTAGCGGACCTGCAAGGGCTGGCGCCGCAAACGGTCAAGAGTCTGCTCGGAAAGCACGGAGGTTCCCGACAAACTCTAAGCAGTTTAGCCGATAAGGGCCTGGTGACTATTTTCACCAGAAACGACGAGAGACGGACAAACACCGACTTTATTAACCCCGTTAACCGCAAACTCACTCTTAACCAGGAGCAAGAAAACGCCCTCGCGCGGATAGAGGCCGCGCTTAAGGCCGGCGCCGGCGAAGTGATCCTGCTTGACGGTGTAACCGGCAGCGGTAAGACCGAGGTCTATATTCGTGCCGCCGAGACCTGCCTGAAAGCCGGACGCGCCGCCATTTTTCTCGTCCCCGAAATAGCGCTTCTGCCTCAATTAGTCGAACGTCTGGCGTTGCGATTTGACGAACAGGTAGCTATTCTGCACAGCGGACTTAAAGCGGGGGAGCGGTTCGATGCCTGGCAGGCTGTGGCCGCGGGGCGAAAAAAGATAATCGTCGGGGCTAGATCGGCCCTGTTCGCGCCCGTAGAAGACCTTGGGTTGATCGTGATCGATGAGGAACACGAAACAAGCTACAAACAAAACTCTCACCCTCGCTACGATGCGCGGGTGGTCGCGGCGAAATTGGCCGATATTCATGGGGCTGCGGTCGCGCTCGGCAGCGCCACCCCGTCTCTCGAAACCCAGCAACTGGCGCGCGGCCACGGAGCGCATATAAAACTAAACAGCCGCGTCGCCGGATTTAACCTGCCGCGAATAGGAATAGTAGACATGCGCGAAGAGATGCGGGCGGGGAATTACGGTCTCTTCAGCCAAACCTTGATCGACGGATTGCGCCGGACTTTAGACAGCGGCTTGAAAGCGATTCTGCTGATAAACCGGCGGGGATTCGCTAACTTTCTCCTTTGCAGAGCGTGCGGTTACGTTCCGACCTGCGATAATTGCGCCATCTCCCTGACGTACCACCGGGTGGACAACCGGCTCCACTGCCATCATTGCGACGTCAGCCATAAAGCGCCTGAAACGTGTCCAAATTGTCAAAACATCGACTGGCGCTATAGCGGCGCGGGCACGCAGCGGGTGGAGGACGAACTGAATGAGCTTTTTAACGAGGCGACCGTTATCCGCATGGACGCGGACACCACCGCCCGTCAAGATGCCCACCGACAACAGCTATTGCGTTTCTACCACGCCAAAGGCGCCATTCTGCTTGGGACGCAGATGATCGCCAAGGGGCTCGACTTTCCCGAAGTAGCCTTAGTCGGCATCGTCAACGCCGATACCGCCCTCAACTTACCGGATTTCAGGGCGGCTGAACGAACGGCACAGCTTCTCACCCAGGTCAGCGGTCGCTCGGGCCGGGGACCGGTCCCCGGAGAGGTCATCATCCAGACGTTTAATCCGGAAAATTATGCCGTTCAGGCTGCCGGCCGCGATTACAAAGAGTTTTGCGCCGCTGAGCTCGAACACCGTCGCGAGCTCGGATATCCGCCCTTTTCCACCATGATAAATATTATTGTCTCCAGCCAACAAGAAAAATCGGCGATAGCGGCCGCCGAGGACTTGGCCGGCCATTTGGAACCGCTCCTAAAGGACATTGCTTTTCTGCTCGGCCCGGCCCCGGCGCCGATATCGAAGATCAAAGGGTACTGGCGCCGCCATCTTATTATCATGACTCAGGACCCGGATGGGGTAAAAGCAATACTGCGGTCAAACAGCCGCTTAACTAACGGGGGCCGAGGCGTTAAAATAATCATAGATATCGACCCGATGTGGTTGCTTTAGAGGTCCGGCCGAAAACCCTGTGGGCCGGTCACAATTGGAGAACGGAGTAAGACTGAATGGCGATTTTTCCGGTTAGGCTTTTCGGAGACCCTGTCCTGCGCGAAAAAAGTCACCCTGTTCGGGAGCTGGACAAGCGGATACAGGTGCTGTCGGCAGATATGGCCCAGACTATGTATAAATGCGCCGGAGTGGGGCTGGCGGCGCCGCAGATCGGCGTCTTGAAGCAGATCATAACTATCGACATGGACCAGGATAACTACGTGGTCTACCTAAACCCGGAAATAAAAGAAAGTTCCCGGTCCGAGGAGACCGAAGAAGAAGGCTGTCTCTGCGTGCCGCATATCCGGGTCCCGGTGACCAGAGCCAGAAAAGTGATCGTCAAAGCGTTGGACTTGCAGGGCAGGCCGCTTATAATCGAGGCCGAGGACCTGCTGGCCCGGATATTGCAGCATGAGATAGACCACCTGCACGGCCAGACTATTCTCGATAAAACCGATGCCAAGTCCCGCCGGCGGGCTGTCCGCGAATTTATGGAAAACGGTCGACAAGAGGCCTAGATGATCATTATTTTTTTTGGCACGCCGCAATTCGCGCTCCCGACCCTGGCTGCCTTACACCTGAATCACGAGCTAAAAGCAGTGGTCACTCAACCCGATAAGCCTAAAGGGCGACGCTTAAGCATCCGGCCGTCCGCGACTAAGGAATGGGCGGTCCAACACAGTATACCTATACTTGAGCCTGAGTCTTTACGCGATCCGGCATTCTTCAATTATCTGTTTGAGCTGAAACCTGACGTGATCGTGGTCGCGGCTTACGGAAAGATCCTCCATCCCGACCTGCTTGAGCTGCCAAAGTTCGGCTGCTTAAATATCCACGCATCGCTCCTGCCACGCTATCGGGGGGCCGCGCCTATTCAGCGCGCGATCATGGATGACATGGATGTGACCGGGGTGACGATAATGCGGATGGCGGCGGGGATGGATACCGGCGACATCCTCGACCAAGCGGAAGTGGCGATCGCCCCTGTCGACGATGCCGCCTCTTTAACCGCCAAGCTGGCCGCGGCGGGCGCCCGCCTCATCCTCGAAACATTAAACGAGATTGAATCCGGCTCGCTCAGGCCCATCAAGCAAAATGAAGCTTTGGCGACCTATGCGCCGCCGCTCGCTAAAGCGGAAAGCGATATCATATGGTCCTGGCCCGCGCCCCGGATAGTCAACCTGATCAGGGCCCTTAGCCCGGCGCCCGGCGCCTACACGGGGTGGCGTCAAAAGCGGCTGAAAATATGGAAAGCCCGAAGCGTTCCACATGAAACACCCCAAGGCGAATTCGGTGTTCACGATAAGACTTTACTGGTAGGCGCCGGTTGGGGCGCTATCGAGGTCTTGGAATTACAGCCGGAAGGGAAGAAGGTCATGGGCGCGGCTGAATTCATCCACGGCTACCGGCCCCAAAGCGGCGAGAAGGTCGGGGATTTGGTATAATAAAATCACTAAATTTTGGAGGTCCTGAACGTGATGTTTTTTAGTCCTTTATATTTGATCTTGATGCTGCCGGCCATGGCGCTCGTGGGCTGGGCGCAATACAAAGTAAAGAGCACGTACGCGCGCAATTCGGAAATCGCCGCGGCGTCGGGCAGATCGGGCGCGCAACTGGCGCGGGCGCTTCTCGACGGCAACGGCCTAACGGATGTGGCAATCGAACCGATAGCGGGGGAGTTGACCGACCACTACGACCCCCGGGGAAAGGTCCTTCGGCTCTCTGAGGGTATCTATAACGGGCGCTCGGTCGCCGCGCAGGGGATAGTCGCCCATGAAGTCGGCCACGCCGTTCAGGATGCTTGCGGTTATGTGCCGTTGCGCCTTAGGGCGAGTCTGGTGCCGGCAGCGCAATTCGGCAGTAGTCTCGGGCCGATACTGATAATCATCGGCATTATTTTCGCCGCCGGCAGCGCCTTCAGCCGGGAATTGGTTCTTCTGGGCATCGCTTTTTTCACGGCTGCGGTCATCTTCCAAATAGTCACCTTGCCGGTCGAGCTTAACGCCAGCCGTCGGGCGATGGTCATGCTCTCGGACGGCGGCTTCATCGAAGCCGACGAATATCAGCCTGCCAAACAAGTCTTAAACGCCGCCGCCATGACTTATCTGGCGGCGACCTTGGCGGCAATCATGCAGCTTATTTATTATTTGTTCCTGTCAAGACGGGATTAGGGGACGCTTGAGCGCCAGAAGGCTGGCTCTATCCATCTTAAACGATATCGAGCTGCATAAAAGCTTCGCGCATATCGCGGCGCCCGCCGCTTTGTCGACATCCGATCTCGAAGCGCGAGACAAGGGGCTGGTAACCGAGCTGGTCTATGGGGTCTTGCGTAATCAACTCGCCCTCGACTGGCTTATCGATAAGTTCGCATCGCGGCCGGTTGCTCGGATCGAACCGCAACTGTTGAACCTTTTGCGCCTGGGCGTATATCAACTGGTCTACCTGGACAAGATCCCAGGGCATGCGGCCGTCGACACCAGTGTCGACCTGGCAAAAGAGCAATTCAGGCCCGGAGTTGAAAAATTCGTCAACGCTGTTCTGCGCAGCGCCGCTCGCGGCCGCGAAGCTCTGCCTTGGCCAAAACGGGGCAGGGAACTAACGCATTACCTGTCGGTCTTTTACTCGCATCCGCGCTGGCTGGTAGAACTATGGATAGATGAGCTCGGCGTAGAGACCACGGAAGCCCTGCTCATAGCCGATAACAAGCGTCCGAAAGTGACTTTGAGGGCAAACACCATCAAAACCAGCCCGCAGGCCTTGGCTGACCTCTTGCGACAGGCCGGTATCGAGGCCGCGGCCGACAATATCTGCCCGGAAGCCATCGTCCCGGCCGGTCAAAACATCCCGGAAAACATCATCGCCGACGGTCTGGCTTATGTCCAAAACTCCGCATCCATAGCTGTCGGTCATGCGATTGCGCCCAAAAAGGGCGAATCCGTCATCGATTTCTGCGCCGCCCCGGGCGGCAAAGCGACCCACCTTGCCCAGCTCATGGGTGATGACGGCCGGGTAATCGCCGTTGATATCAATGCGTCGCGCCTGAAGTTGGTCGAGGACAACTGCCGCCGCCTCGGTGTAAACATCGTCAAATGCGTCAAGGGAGACGCCACTAAGAGTCTATCTCTACCTGAGGTTGACCATGTGCTGGTTGACGCACCGTGCAGCGGGTTGGGCGTTCTGGCCAGACGGCCGGACAGCCGCTGGCGAAAGACGGCCGCGGATATCCCGCGCCTGGCGGCCCTGCAGCTCGGGATAGTTAATAACGTCGCCAAACACGTAAAAAAGGGCGGCACATTGACATATTCCGTCTGCACCATCAGCAATGCGGAAACTTATGGGGTAATCGAACAGTTTAACTCGGCACACCCTGATTTCCGGCCAAAGCCGGTTGAAATCCCGGGCCAAACGTTTGCCGAATCGCCCTACGCCCGCTTCTGGCCGCATCTCCACGGAACCGACGGCATGTTTATCGCCCAGTGGCGGCGTTATTGACAAAAGCTTTGGAAGTAATTACAGTGTAATTATAGTTTATCGCGAAAGGAGCATCAATATGAGAACGCATATCATTAGAATAGGAAATTCCCAGGGCATCAGAATCCCAAAGATAATCTTAGAGCAAAGCCGGCTCGGAACGGAAGTTGAGCTCGAAGTGGAGGACAAGAAAATCGTGATAAGTCCTGCATCACCCCCCCGTCAAAGCTGGGCAGGGAAAATGCAGTCCATGGCCGAGCATGGCGATGATAAATTGATTGACGAAGGACTCCAGACGCATACTCAGTGGGACAAAAATGAGTGGGAATGGTAGTCAAGAGATTTGACGTCTACCTGGTTGGTCTCGACCCCACAATCGGTAGCGAGATTCGCAAAGAAAGACCGTGTCTCGTTATTTCTCCAGATGAAATGAATCGCTATATCTCAACGGTTATCGTCGCCCCGATGACAACAAAGGGAAGGGATTATCCTACACGGGTATCGTGCTCTTTCCAGGGCAAAAAGGGCCAGGTCGTGCTGGATCAGATTCGGACCGTAGATAAGAGCAGACTGACGCAGAAACTCGGAGTGTTCGAAAGGCGCAAACATGACCAAGTTTTGTCTGTTCTCATAGAGATGTTTTCACCGTGAACGGGGCATAAAGCAGTTCCACCCGATCGCTACCTCGGGCGTTTTCCGGTACCGGCGGGTGAGCTTGGTCGTTATCTTTAGAAGATTAAAGACTGATTTGACGGGTATGTCTAATACATGCATACTGATACATATATTATCATGCAAGCGAGGTGGTTAATTATGAGGACGACCATAAACATTGAGGATGAACTAATTGATAAAGCATCTAAATTGACAGGTATCAACGAGAAGACGTCCTTAGTTAGACTTGGACTTAAAGCCTTGATCGCCAAGGAAAGCAGTGTGAGACTGGCTAAATTGGGTGGAACTGAAAAAGAATTGACGCGAATACCTCGAAGAAGGATAGAAGAAAAATAAAATGGTGCTCGTCGACACCTCGGTGTGGGTCGCTCACCTGCGTGAGAGTGATGCGGACCTTATAAAACTACTAAATCACGGGCACGTTGCCTGTCATCCGTTTATTGTTGGTGAGTTGGCCTGCGGAAATCTTAATAACAGGCTTGAAATCCTTTCACTCTTTCAATCGCTGCCGGCTGTGACTATCGCGGAACATGAGGAAGTTATGCGGTTTATCGAGAATCACAAACTTATGGGTCGTGGCATTGGTTATGTCGATCTTCATTTGCTGACATCAACTGCGTTAACGGAGATTCCTATCTGGACATTTGATAAAAAGCTGAATGAAGTTTCCACGGAATTCGGCTTGGATTTTAAGAATAAGGCTTAACACTCTCTATCAATATATATGGTATTTCTATTTGCCAACCGCCCTATATCTTGTATAATCTTGATATGCGATGCCCTTACTGCGGTTCAACCGATTCCAAGGTGACCGATTCCAGGATGACTGAATCAGGCGACGCCATCAGGCGCCGCCGTGAATGCTTGAGCTGCTCGCAGAGGTTTACAACCTTCGAGCGGCTCGAGGAGACCCCGATAACCATCATCAAGAAAGGAGGGGAGCGAGAACCGTTTGACCGGCAAAAACTGCTTGGCGGCCTATTGCGAGCGACGGTAAAGCGTCACACCAGCCGGGAACAGCTTGAAGAGCTGGTTTCCGATATCGAAGCGGATCTGCGAAACCAGTTCCGGTACGAGGTAACGGCGAAGAAATTGGGGGATATGATCTTAGATCGTCTCAGAGTACTAGATAAAGTGGCGTACGTTCGTTTTGCT
>JAUXSL010000009.1 GCA_030679975.1 Actinomycetota bacterium | reverse complement strand
TATTTCGCGATCGGATATCCGACGCACAAGGCGAACGGCGCGGTTTAAAAAGATTCGCGAGAAACTGAAAAGTTCTTCCAAGAACGGCTGGGCCCGGACGAAGGCCAGGGCCGGAAAAGCCAAAGCGCGGGCACGGCGGTCGGCATAATCACCCGCCACCCTTATTAAGTTCCCAGATTTTCTTTAATCCCATCAGCGTCAGCAACGGCTCGACTTTATCGATCGATTTGCAGTGCGGGACTACCGCCTCAACCAGGCCGCCGGTGGCGATGACCAGGAACTCGGTTTTTTGTTCCGCCTTTATGCCGGCGATTATCCCATCGACCATCGCCGCGGTCCCGTAGATAAGACCCGACTTTAGACTGTCCTCGGTATTCGTGCCCACCAGACTTTCAGGCGCCTCGAGCGCGACACCGCTTAATCTCGCCGCCGAGCGAACCAGGGCTTGGGCGCCGGTCAATACGCCCGGCGCGATGGCGCCCCCCAGATAAGCGCCCGCCGCTGAAATAACATCGAACGTCGTGGCCGTTCCAAAGTCGACGATTATCAACGCCCGGCCCTCACTTGAAAATCCGCCGACCGCGTTGGCGATACGATCGGCACCGACGGCGCTGGGCGGGTCGTATTCTATGGTTAGGCCGGTCTTGGTCTCGCTCCCGACGATAAGCGGGACGACACCCATATAAACTGAACACATCCGCACCGCGGCCGCCGTGGCGGCCGGCACAACCGAGGCCAAGCAAACACCGGTCACCTCACTTAAACGGTGGCCGGCAAAAGCGAGGAGGCCTTCCACTTGGACGGCGAGCTCGTCGGCCGTCTGCTCCGGCCTCGTGGCCGTGCGCCAGGAGCCATCGGGGTCGCCTTTAAAGAAGAGCCCGTAGGCGGTCTGGGTGTTGCCTATATCGATGACTAAGAGCATGGTCGAGATGCTAAAGGAAGGTTGGGAGAAAGTCAAAATCGGCTTTTGCTTTAGCGTTTGGCTTGGCTTTAGGCGGTGCTTGCTTGTTCTACAACAAACGGCCTCAGTCGCTGAACAATGGCTGCGGCCATCGCGGCCTTTAACAGGTCAAATGGGACAAACTTGGCCACGCCGACAGTGAATGCGGGAACGAAGTCCATCTTGGCGACTAGCATTAACTGGGCCAACCCCAGGACATAGATAACAACAATGCCGGCGGCCATGGCGGCCAGACTGCGCCCATAGCCCGGATTGTCACCGGAGAGAGCGCCAATCAGAAAAGCGGCGGCAATAAATCCAAAAATATATCCTCCGGACGGACCGGCTAATACTCCCGGGCCGGATGCCCCACCGGCAAAGACAGGCAGACCGATCACTCCGAGCAGCACGTAAACTATCTGACTCAAGCCCCCGCGCACGCTCCCCAGAACGGCTCCGGCCAGGAGGACAAAAAATACTTGAAAGGTAAAAGGGACCGGCGGTATCGGTATCGATATCCAAGCCCCCACTGCCGTTAAAGCGGCAAATAACGCTATTATCGTCAAATCTCTTGTCTTCACAGCATCCCCCAATGTCAACTTCCATAGAATCAATACGTTGACAATACGATTAGCGGCCGCTTCTTGTCAATAGTAGGGGCGCACTTATTGGCGAACCTGTTAAAGCCGGATTTTTCAGGAATAATGCCGCCATCTGATTTACATCCGGTCGCGGGGTCGTTAAAATTGCGCCGGAACCGGTAAAAGTTTTGTTTGGAGCCCAAGTTTTGAATATTGTCGTTTGTGTAAAGCAGGTCCCGGATACTACCCAGGTCAGAATACATGCCGAGACCAACACCTTAATAAGAGAAGGCATTCCGTCGATCGTCAACCCTTATGACATCCACGCCGTGGAAGCCGCCGTGGCCGTCAAAGAAAGCGCGGGCGGGCGCGTGACAGCGATCACGATGGGACCGCCGCAGGCCAGAGAGGCGCTCAAGGAAGCTATCTCGCTCGGGGCCGACGATGCCGTCCTTATCAGCGACCGGGCTTTTGCCGGCTCCGACACGTTGGCTACCGGCTATATATTGTCTGAGGCGATAAGAAAACTTCACAGCGAGTCCCCTGTCGACCTGATAATTTGCGGCAAGCAATCGATTGACGGAGATACCGCCCAGGTAGGTCCGGGCATCGCGCAACGGCTGGGTTTCACGCAATTGACCTACGTTATAAAAATCACGGAGATAGACGCTCCCGGACGGCGGATAGTCGTCGAGCGACAGCTTGAGCGCGGCCATCAGGTCGTAGAGGGGCGGCTGCCCGCCCTGCTGACAGTAGTAAAAGAGATGAATGAGGCGCGCTACGCGCCGTTGCCAAATCTGATCAAAGCGGCAAAATATGAACCGCGCCTCTTTGATTTGGCCGGCCTGGGCCTGGACAGGTCCCAGATAGGGCTAAAGGGATCCCCGACGACGGTCCGGCGCATCTTCGCCCCGACGCCGAGGGCGGGCGGCGCTATAATCGCGGACCAGTCGCAAACCCCGGCGGAAGCGGCGCGATTGCTGGTAGAAAAACTTCAGGCCGACAGGCTTTTATAGCCGGCTGATGGAGCAATAAGGGTGGCCGAGCATGTGACGGAAAGCATAATTGAACACAGGGATGTCTGGATATTTATCGAGCAGGAATCCGGCTTGATAAACCCGGTCGGCTTTGAGCTTTTAGGTGAAGGTCGCCGCTTGGCGGATGACCTGGGCGACAAACTGGTCGCCGTCATCTTGGGCCGGGATGTCGATGAGCTGGCTGGAGACGTCTTCGCCCGCGGCGCCGACAAGGTCATCATCGTGGACGACCCTGTGCTGAAAGACTATCGCACCTACCCATACCGCGCCGGCTTAGTTAAGTTGGTCGAGAAATATCATCCCCGGATATTGTTGATGGGCGCCACGACCCTCGGTCGCGACCTGGCCAGCGCCGTCGCTACAGAGGTGCGGACCGGACTGACCGCCGACTGCACGGAACTCGGCATCGACCCGGAGACGAAATTGCTGACTCAAACCCGGCCTGCTTTTGGCGGCAATGTCATGGCCACGATATTATGCCGACTGTCGCGACCGCAGATGTCGACAGTGAGACCGCGCGTTTTCAAGCTGCCGCCGGCCGATTGCGACCGCGCCGGTGAACTTATAAATGAAACCCTGGCTATAAGCGAGGACGAAGTGCCGACCAAAGTGCTGGAATTCAGAGCCCACACCGACCATTCCGATGTGGAGATCGAGACCGCGGACGTCATCGTCGCGGGGGGAAGAGGCCTGGGCGGCGCGGAAGGTTTTGGACTTTTAAGGGAGCTGGCTGACGCTCTCGGCGGCGAAGTCGCGGCTTCGCGTCCGCCTGTGGAGATGGGCTGGGTCGCGGTCGACCGCCAGATCGGGCAGACGGGAAAAACAGTCCGCCCTAAGCTTTATGTCGCGGTCGGGATTTCCGGGGCGGTCCAACATGCCGTCGGTATGCAGGGCTCGGACGTTATCGTGGCCATCAACAAAGATCCGGAGGCGCCGATATTCAAACTCGCCACTTACGGCATCGTCGGCAATCTTTTCGAGGTGGTCCCGGCGCTTATCGAGGCTCTGGCCGGGGTCGAGCGGACGAGCAGTGACGTCTCGTGTGAGGTGGTGGAGGAAGATGGCTGAAACCGCCCGGCGGTCTGATGGATTTGATGTGATAGTGGTTGGCGCCGGTCCGGCGGGCACCGCCGCCGCCTATACCCTGGCCAAAGCCGGTATTAAGGTGGCGCTGATCGAGCGGGGGGTCTATCCGGGCGCTAAAAATGTAATGGGTGGCGTTATGTACAGTCAACCGGTCGGCGCCATCATCCCGAATTTCTGGGACGAAGCGCCGCTCGAGCGTCATATCATCGAGCAACAATACCAGATACTGTCGCCGGATTCCGCCATCTCCGGCAAGCACCGCAGCACTCAATACGCCGTCCAGCCCCATAACCGGTATACGGTCCTGCGGGCCAAGTTTGACGCGTGGTTCGCCGGACAGGCCGATGCGGCCGGAGCGTATCTCCTGACTAACACCGTGGTCACTGACCCGATTATCGACAACGGTCGGGTTATCGGCGTCTCGACCGACCGGCCGGACGGCGACCTTTACGCGAATGTCGTTATCGTAGCTGACGGGGTCAACTCGCTTATCGCCGAAAAGCTGGGACTGCGGCCGGTGATCGACACCGTCAACATGGCGCTGGCGGTCAAGGAGATCGTGGCGCTGCCGAGGGGCAAAATCGAAGATAGATTCAATCTTGAAGGAGACGAAGGCGCCACAATCGATATCTATGGCGAGGTCGCCCGGGGCATGGTGGCGACGGGGTTCATATACACAAACAAAGATTCACTATCTGTCGGTCTTGGCGTTATTTTAAAAGACCTGGTAAAAAGCGGCCTCACCCCATATGAGTTGCTGGACGGGATGAAGAACCATCCGACCATCAAACCACTCCTGGCCGGCGGCGAGCCACGGGAATATTTGGCCCACATGATCCCCGAAGGGGGCTATCAAGCTATGCCTAAGCTTTATAGTGACGGCGTTCTCATCGCCGGCGACGCGGCTATGATGGTCAACGGCTTCCACCGGGAGGGCTCTAACCTGGCCATGACTTCAGGTAAGCTGGCGGCGGAGACGGCCATCGAAGCTATTGAACATAAAGAGTTCGGCGCCAGAGCCATGTCCGCCTACAAAACCAAACTAAATAATAGCTATATTCTTCAAGACCTGCGTAAATATAGGAAATTGCCGGGGTTTATCAGTTCCCGTCCGCAAATTTTCAATGTCTATCCGCAAATTATCAATGACGCGGCAACGGAGTTCTTGACCGTCGACAGCGTGCCGAAGAAGCAGAAGCAATGGAAGATCTGGCGCCAGATAGTCAAGAAACGACGGCCGCTCAGAAAGTTGCTAAGAGACATCTATGAAGGCTGGCGGGCATTCGGATGAGGATTGAAGACCGCTTATTTCTAGTCAAGTTCAACCCGGACAAGGTATCCCATCTGCGGATAATCTCACCCGATGTCTGCGAGAAGTGCGCGCATAAACAGTGTGTCGCCTTCTGCCCGGCCAAGGTCTACGAATGGGATGAGAGCGAAAAGGCGATCACGATCGCCTATGAGGGCTGCTTTGAATGCGGCGCCTGCCGCATCGGTTGTCCCGATCTCAATATCAGCTGGCGCTATCCCCGCGGCGGCTGCGGTGTGGCCTTCCGGTTCGGTTAGTGTGCATCAAGCGGGCTTCTTACGCCCAGTATGTTTTTCGTAGCTACGTGAGTGTAAATCATGGTCGTCTGGACATTCTGATGTCCGAGTAACTCCTGGATGGTTCTGATGTCATAGCCATTTTCCAGAAGATGAGTGGCAAAGCTGTGTCTTAGCGTGTGAATCGAGGCCTGCTTTGCTATCTCGGCTGTGAGCACCGCCGTCTTAAGCGCCTTTTGAAGAGATCTCGGCTGAATATGATGACGACGCACCGTCACTGTGCGCGGGTCCACCGATAACGCTTTGGCCGGGAAAACCCAGAACCAAGCCCATTCCTTGCCGGCGTTCGGATATTTGCGCTCCAACGCTCCCGGCAGATAGACGCCGCTGATCTTATTTTCCCGGTCCTGATCAAAAAGCGCTCGATTTTCCGAGACATGTTTAATAAGTTCATTCTTCAGGGCCTCAGGAAGGACTGTTCGCCGATCTTTGTCGCCTTTGCCTGAGCGAACGATTACCGTGTTTTGTTCAAAATCGACGTCCTTTATTCTAAGCCTTACACACTCCTGCAGGCGCAAGCCGCATCCGTAAGTCAGCATAGCCATAAGGCGATTAGTGCCTGAGAGAGCGTCAAATAAACTGTGGAGTTCGCGAACAGTAAGAACTACCGGCAACCGTCGCCGTTGAATAGCGCGAACCGCTTTCAATTCTTTTTCTCCCAGGTTTTTGTTGAGCCCGTGTCGGTAGATAAAAACTAGCGCATTAAGCGCCTGGTTCTGTGTGGATGCCGAAACCTTGCGATTAACCGCCAGGTGACTCAAGAAGCGCTGAATGTCGGCGCCGTCTATCCCCTCCGGATCCGTTTCGGCCAGAAATTCCCGAAACCCGCGCAACCAGCCAAGATAAGTCTTTTCCGTGGTCAGCGCCCGCTGTTTGATGCGCAGCGCCTCCCTTGTTCGTGTCTCAAGGGCTGTCCATGCGGCGCCGGCATTTTCTTTGCTGTTGCCGTCCTGGTGGTTGGATCTCATGGCTTTTAGCCAAATATTCCAGAAAACTCTCTCTGTCCTTAAGGCTTAAGCTGGTAGATTCAGGTTTGCCCAGAAAAGTGTAGCAGTCCGCGACCCACTTGACGTAGTAGGGCACATATTTGTTTTGAACCAACGCTTTTTTTGCGAGGTATTCGTTGAACACCGACAACATAATTCCCGCCGTCAATTATCTGAATTACGCATAATAATAACATAGTAGCATATGACGTTAGTAGCACGTGCGCTAGCTGTGATGTTCTTCACGACGCCGCTTGCCTAATTTTCGCCTTATTGTATAAAATGATCATTGTCGTAGAAGACGGATAAAAATGAATGTTATGCGCAAAAACAACCAATCGATCAGATCAAGAAGATAGTTAGAAAAGACCAAGAGATGAAAAAATGGAATAGCACAGGTAACTGGAAACCAATCGATGGTGATCTTGTCAATTCCATGATCGGCTCAAATCAAATCGCTCCTCTGGAAAAATCACATTGGCCCGCCTGGGCGAGCGCCCAAACGCAGAGTATCTATATCTTTGGGCCTGACCAAGAAAATCCTCTGACGGTCCCCGGGAGCACCGCTAGAGTTGTTGCTGGGCTGCTTACTGAACGCTATGATTCCAAGGACCTGAAGCCTCACAATTATAATTTCTACTTGGTTGCTATTACCACAGGTGGCCAATACTATATGTCGCC
>JAUXSL010000018.1 GCA_030679975.1 Actinomycetota bacterium | reverse complement strand
GCAACCCTAAGACCAAGCGACCGGAATTGATTTAAACCGATCAGAACAGCCGCGGCGTAGGCGCTTCCGCCGCCCAAACCAGCCGCTACCGGCACTTTTTTATATAACCTGATCAAGGCTCCAAGGCCGGGGGCAAAACGTGCCCGCAGCAGCCGGGCGGCCCGCACCACCAGATTATCATCTCCGGCTAGGAGCGGGTCGTCACATTCGAATATCAGCTCCGGGGCTTCCGAGAGAACGATTATGTCGGCGAGAGCCAAGCTTTGCATCACACTGCTTATTTTGTGATATCCGGAATCAAGCCGGTCTCCGACTTCCAGATAGAGATTGATTTTAGCGTGCGCTTTTAAAACTAAAGCACTCACTGTTGGACCAACGAAAAGATTATTGCAGCCAGGGAAGGAGGCTCTCGCCTTTGTCAAGATCGGTCAACTCGACTGTTTTGGTTAAAACGTCCGCGTAGCTGTAGGAGACCCGCCGCGATCGGTCGCGCTTTTCTTCCACTTTGATGACGAAAAGATTTGGATGTGTCTCCTCAAGCACCCCCAGGCGTTCGATGATCTTGCATCGGCCCATGTTTGCCCGCACTTTCATGCGGACGCCGACGCATAGCCGCAGTTCTGATTTGATACGATTTACCACTTCGATCTGAGGCAATTGAGAAGCAAGACTCATCCGGTAACCCCCTCCAGAGGAAAAGCAACCTATTCTTATTTTACCAAACGATTGGCAAAAAACAACCACGAAAAAAGCAATCAAAACACTTGCATATACCCGAATTCAGAAGATCTAAACAATCAACTTTGTTGCCGGGAGCCCATCGTCCAATACCGGACGACCTGCAGGCCGGCGAAGGCGATCATCACTGAGATCAACAGCGGAAAAACCTTTACCGCCGTTGAATCGGAACTGAAAATCGGACTGACCGAACGGATAACACGCTCAGTACGTATGACAAGTACCCAGGCGATGACGGCGAGACCAAAACCGACCCACATCAGAGCGGCATGGACATATATCAACTTGACCGCGTCGCCTAAAGTGGCTTCAGAAGGCCCCAACCAGGCCGGCAACATCGAGATTAATACCGCGCCGGCAACCGGAATGGGGATGTTCTCGCGACTTCGTAGTCTGTCTATCTTTGTCGGGCTATCATTGACCGCTACCCATCGAGACCGCCATCCGCTGTCGGCAATCGGCCATCTGACCCTATTATGCCTGTTTTTAGAGGGAAAGTCCAGGCCCTAAGCAGCCCGCCTGGGCGGCGATGTCTTTCTTGCCACTACTTTTTGAATAAACAAGGAGTTTGGGATGCTGACCAATCCGTCGGGAGTGCGCAGGTCTACGGCATCCAGGCCAAGCCGTTCGATGACGCCTGTGTATCTATCAATGGTGACTTCGTCGCCTTCTGTGAGGCGATTCTTAAGTTCGCGCCCGGCGGCAATCGCGCCCAGGACTTCGCGAGCGCCGAGGCCGAAGCCGAGCGCCAACGCCAACCCGCCGGTCGCGGCCACCGCGGTTATCACCGCCGTCAACATCGGCGTCGACACCCGGAGCACCCTGAGGGACAGGCCCAGGCCGGAGATGGCGATCACAGCATAGGCCGACCAGCCCAGTTCACATCCGAACGGCAGGTTTGAAGTCGCCAGCGCGCTCCGGATCGCTTCCCGTACCAAGCCGGCGATGAACACGGCCGCGGCCATCGTCAATAGCGCCGCTAAAACTACCGGCACAAAATCTATCAACCGTTCGATCAAGACACGGGCTAAAGGCACTTTGAGAACGTCGGCGGCCGGAGCCAACCCCATAAAGAAGAAGGTCGCCCAAAAGACAAAGATGGAAATTGTGCGCGCAGCGGACCCTTTTGCCCCGGCGGCCTCAAGAGCTTTAGGGTTTACCGGACCGCGGGCGAGCAGTTCATCGAATTTAGCCGCCTCTAAGATGATAATGACCAAGCGTTCCAATATTTTGCCGACGATCCAGGCGATCACGACCGCCAGCACCGCGACTATGAGCAGAGGGATAAACCTGATGATGGCGCCGATAACAATAGTCCATTGAGCGAGCAGAGCCTGGCTCCAGTGGCGCACAGCCGTTACGATAGCCATCAGTTTTGACCTCCTAAGGCGATTCTTTCCAAAAAGCGCCCTGGGTAAAACTACCGTTTTTCAGGCAATCGTCCGTCGGCTGCAGGAGACCGGCCAGACGTTGAGCGTGCTTGGCGGCCTCTCTAAAATCTAAAATCCTTCAGCTCCTTGGCAACCCGTATCGCATAAGCATCTTCGCTCTCCAGCGACTTACCGCTTGGCTTTTTAGGCGGGGCCGGTTTCTTGGCCCAGGCAGCCGATCTGGCCCAGATCATGACGCCGGCGCCGGCCACTAGCACAAACGGCGTTAGCCAAAGCCAAAGAGCAAACCCGGTCTTGAGCGGCGCCAGCAAGATCTGATTTCCATATGTCGCTATGGCTTGATTTATTATTTTCTTCTTGCTCCACCCTTCGGCCACGCGCTTGCCGATATAATCTCGCAATTCCGCCGATTGATCGGACCTGCAATCCTCGAGCCGTTCGCCTTCACAGGTGACGCTCCGGAGTTCCCCTATGACATCCGCGGCTTTCGTTTGAGCGACGCCGGCTGCCATACCGCTGGGGGCAAAAGCCAAGGCCAGGAGAAAGACGGCTAAAACAACAGATACATTCGATAGTCTCATGTATCCTCCTTATTGAATTTGTAGTTATTTTATCCTAGAAAGTAAGTTGGCTGGGAGGCTGCGGCGGTCGCAAAAGAAGAAAGGGGATATCCTGTCCGGTTGACCCGCCATCAGGCGGGGCCAACCTTGTCGTGATCGTAAGGGTCGGCAGGCGGCTTGGACCGCCGGGCGGCACAGCGTTCCGGTCTTCGCCCGGATGCGCAACTGAAGGCGCGCTTGTGGCCCAGCACGCCGCCCGGCAAGTCAACGCGCAGTCGACCGGCGAGCAATTCGGGCCCATCGACCCCGCCGGGTAAGAACTCCCGTCGCAAGCCGGCGCGTGGCGCATACCGATAGCCGGAGCCGCGCCGGAGAAATCGACGAACATCAGAATCAGCACTAAAAAAACAATTGCCGGGAATCTTGCGGCCCAGCGGTGATTAGTAACATCCACGCTTCAATAATAGGCCGCTCAAGGCCGTCAGTCAATTTCGAGCGCCTTAAAATCTCCGGTTATCGGCTGGATTTCCTCGCGCGCGAGATAGGCAAGAACCCCGGCGGTGATAAACGCCTCCGCCAACCCGACGAAAACATGTGAAAAAGCCATAGCCGGCATGGTGACGCTCAACGGATAGGGGAAATAGAGCGGCCGGCCATCGGCGCCGCGCGCTATCAGTGGTTGGATGCCGACCAGAACGGCGGCGACCTGCGCGGTCGCGTTAATCGAGATAAAACCGGCGATGGCGGCGCCAAGCAACGCCCGCCGTGAAGTTTTTTGCCGTCCGGCCAAGAACTTCCATATCCAGTAACCGACAAACGGTCCGACAAACGCGGCGCTAAAGCAGTTGGCCCCCAAGGCGGTAATGCCGCCGTCTCCGAAGACAAACGCCTGGATCGTCAGAGCCACGGACATCGAAATGACCGCCGCCCAGGGACCAAGGACTATGGCTATCAAGGCCCCGCCGGCCGGGTGGGCCGTCGTCCCGCCGGGCACCGGCAGGCTGAAGAGCATGACGACAAAACTGAAGGCGGCGGCCAGCGCCAGCCGGGGAACTTCGCGACGGCGCAATGTTTGCCTGACCTTGCGCGCCGCGACGACCCAGATAGGGGTCATAACGCCATACATAGCGACATATGTCTGCGGACTGAGATAGCCGTCGGGGATGTGCATTGTTCCTCCTGCTCCTCGAAGAGATTTACCAACAGGTAGGTCTTCTGACTCCCGGATCGGCACTTTCGCGTCCGCGCCTTCCCATCGAAACACGACAGTGGCATTTGCGGACAAGTTCCCCGGTTACAGCGGCGGGCCCGTGGCCGATTTTCACGGCCTTCCCTATTCTCCTCTTCTTAGGATGTTGTCTAATTAAACAACATCCTAAAGAGGCGCCTGTGATTCTTAGTCTAGCCAATCAGCGCTTATCCATCAAGCAGGTTGATATGATTCGCTAACGCTCCAGCTATTTGATAAAATCTGCCCGACCGGGATATTGAAAGTGGAGGGCAAAATATTGGGATATGTCATCGCCGCCGGCCGGATGTGAATGAGATGGTAAATCATCATGTTCGTGTTCGGCAACACGATGATATTCCTCTCCCGAGAAGCGCCACGCTTCCGGTAAGCAAGACAATAGCAAATGTGAATCTCTATGCCTCACCATTAATCTTTCGCCACTACCGCATAATGGGGCAGAAAAGTCATATGGCCGCGCTTCCTGACGACATCTTGGTTTAAGACCAAGGCATTCTTTATTTGGTAATCCGCGGCAAAACTCTTAAGGCCGGCGGGTGTTTTGTCAAGCGAACCGGATTTAATCTCAATTGCGGTAATGACTTCGCCATCAAGCACAAAGTCCACCTCCGCGCCTTGTTTGGTCCGCCAGAACTTTATGGCTTCCTTGTTTTCCACTACATAAAGAAGGTTCATAAAGACCGCGTTTTCAATCAGCGCTCCGCCGTCGACCCGATCCCCGGGCCGTTTAAAATCATTGATGATGCGGTTCCTCAGGCCGGTATCATAAAAATAGACTTTCGACATTTTGATAATCTCTTTGTTCTTGTTGCTAAAGAACGGAGTAATAAACTGACATATATAAGTGTCTCGCAGAACAGCCATATACTTCTCCACCGTCGGCCTGGAAATGCTTAAGGCCGCGGAGATTTCTTGCACGTTTACCAGATTGCCGATCCGCAAAGCGAGCAGCTTTATGAGTTTGTTGAACGCCGTAATGTTTTCCAGGCTAAAAAGCGCTTGCACGTCTTTTCTCACATAGGAAATGTGAATATCGTTTAATAATTGCCGCTTCATGTCAGGGTCAGCCACTAAAGTAACGCCGGGATAACCGCCGTAAACCAGGTAATCCTCATAGTGCCGAGCCAGTTGCCTATGCCAAAGACCCGGAATATTCGCCGGCTTGAACGATTGAAATCCGCTGAGGATTTCCAGAAGCTTGGTTTCTTTTTTAAAGAGCAGATACTCGCTGAATGAGAGCGGATATACCTCAAACGTGACCTTGCGCCCGGCCAAAGAATCTTTGAACTTCTTTTGGATGTTCAATGCCGAAGAGCCGGTCACAAACAGCTTTAGCTCCTGACTGTGATGATCGACCAGCCTTTTTAGTAAGTTGCTGGGATTGTCCAGGTACTGTATCTCATCGATTAAGACGTATTTTTTGGTTGGCGCCCCGGCTTGCGCCCTTACGTAGGCCAGAAGCGGCTCGACGCCGCCGTTGAGCAGGTCAAGATAGTCCAGGTCTTCCAGGTCAAAATAAAATATGTCGCGCTCATCGACACCTGAATCGACTAAATGGTCGATGATCAACCGCAAAATCGAGGTCTTGCCGACCTGGCGCGACCCGACCAGCGCCACCAACTGCGTGGCGTCGACCCACTTTAGAATCCTCTTTAGGACCGCCCTGGGGATTAGCTGCTTTTGCTCCACAACTATATTAAAGCACTGGTTATAATAAAGTGCAACTATATATGAACACTTGTTTGAGTTACTCCTTTGGGTTGGCGATATCTCTCACGTTAAAAGGGGCGCTTTTTACTCAGCCGGCAGATGCTCGTGCTCGTGAGCGGCTAGATGAGAGTGCGTGTGACTGTGCGCCGTCCGGCCGTGGCGGTGCCAATGCTCGTGGAGCAGGTTGACGGCGACCAGCAGCTCGGTATCGGCCAGCAGCATCGCCGGTCCGGCGGCGGCAATCTGATGCCCCTCATTAAGAATGACTACCGCATCGGCAAAGTCGGCCGCCATGTCCAAATCCTGGGTCGCCAGGATTATGGTCTTCCCCGCGCGCCCGAGTTCGAGCAGGAGATCGAGCAACCACGCTCGCGTCCGCGGATCCAGGTTGTTCGTCGGCTCATCGAGCAAGAGCACGTCGGGGCCGATCGCCAAGACGGCGGCGATCGCCACCTTTTTCTTTTCGCCCCCGCTGAGCTGGTGCGGCTGGCGGTCGCGCAATGGCGACAGGTCCAGCATCTCGAGGACATCGTCGGCCCGCCGGGCGGCGGCTTCCGGGGATATGTCCAACTGCAGCGGGCCAAAGGCGACCTCATCGAAGACCGTGGGCGAAAAGAGTTGGATATCCGAATCCTGAAAGACAAAAGCGACCCGGCGACGAAAATAGGCGTTAAAATTCACTTCTTCAAGCGCTTGTTCATCGATCGTCCGGCCGAAAGCCTGCAGAGCCCCGGCGGCCGGGAATATCAGGCCGTCGATCAATTTAAGCAGGGTGGACTTGCCGGAGCCGTTGGCCCCCAATATCGCCAGACGAGCGCCTTCGGCAATATCCAAATCGACCTTGTCCAGAGCCGCCCGCCCGCCGGGATAAGCATAGGAAACGCCCCGCAGCTCAAAGAGAGGCCCGCGCGCGGCGGACATCAGATAATGACCGCGATCAGCGCGGCCCCGGCGGTCGCCGCGATACCGGCCGCCAGCCAATCGTTCCCGGTCAACGGCGACCCGGGCAGCCGCGCGTAACGTCCGGTCCAGCCGCGCGAGATCATCGCGTCGGTCACGTCATCACTCATCCGCAAACTGCGATTTAAGGTCCAGGCGATGCGCTCGGCGACCCAGCGTCGCTCGACGCCGTCGGCCCCCAGTTTAATAGTCCGGCTTTTCCTAGCCAAATGCGTATTGCCGATCAGCCCGACCAGGACAAAAACATAGCGGTAAGCCATGAGCAGCGTGGAGACAGCGAAGTTCGGCGCCCGCAAAGCCGCGAGAGCCGAAAACAAGCGGTGGATCCGCGTCGTCCGCAATATCAAGATCGTGGCCGTCAGCATGGTCAGAGCGCGCAGCCAAAACACCGAGGCAAATTCCAGGCCCGGATAGGTGACGGTAAGCTTCGCCGGGCTTAGCAAAACCAGCGCGGCGCGCCCGGGCGTGACGATGTTTAAGGTCGCCGGCAAAATGATCGCGAACGAGAAGAATATGGCCGGACCGACCGTCCGCTTTAAGAATTTTGTCATGTCGAGACGCGAGGCGACGGCCAGCCCCAAGATGACGGCATAGACTATTATTAAAGGCGCAAGTGCGTGGTTTAAGCTAAGCAAGACAAGCAATCCCGCCAGGGCGCTTACTTTCACCCGGGGGTCGACCCGCTGCAAGAGACCGTCTTTGGCGGCCTCCGCTTCCAGAAAGACCGTTTCAACGAAAAACGCTTGCAAACCGCCGAGCGTCTTATTTAAAAAGCTTCCCCGCGAGACGTCACAGCAAACACAGCCTGTCATGGTCGCCGGCTGCCCTAACCAATCAGGTATCTTCATGACTGCTCCGCTCTTCCTCCGGAACGCTCAAAAACCGACCGAAGACCTTAAAAGCTATCAATATCAAACCGACGCCGATCGCCCCGGACAATATATATCCAACTGCCGCCGCGGCTCCTTGACGGCCGCCAAACGCGTAATCCGCCAGCGGCGCCCGCCAAAGCGATTCAACCGTCCGCATCCCGCCCGGCATGAAGCCTATCATCCGCTTAAACTCGGCCGACGACCATTCGCCCCAGGCTGTCCCTTTAGCCAAGAGACCCAATGGGCTGATCAGCACGAGCAACGCTATCCCCCAATATAGTTTTTTCACGCGCTTTCGCCCTCCCGGCTGAGCGCCACCCGCTGAAACGCCGGCCTGACAGGACTGTCCGCCCGGGCAAAATAACCGACGGCTAAAGCTGTGACCAAGCCTTCGACCGGACCAAAGAAAAGCAGGTGGCTGACGGCCATAGCGGGAACAGCCACCGATATCGGGTACGGCGCGTAAAGCGGATGCCCGGCGCTGGTCGCGATGAGCGGCTGCAAGCCCAAGAGTAACCCCGTCGCCATCGCCGCCAACACGATAGACGCGTACCCGGCCAGAAAAGCCCCAAGCCGCTGTCTTAGAGGCCCGGCCGAAAACCCCTTGGGCCGGGCAAAATTAGAGGACGCGGCCGAAAGCCCCGGATGCAAGGCAGACGAAAGCCGAGGTGAGGGAGCGTATGTGTGATTACGTGACTGAGCCGAGGCCGAGGATAACGCAGCAGACGGGGTTTTCGGCCGCGCTCCTAGACCGAAGTCAGCCGAGCGTCCGGCGATAAAACGATAGATATAGAACGCGGAAAACGGCATGATAAAAGCCATCGTAAAGCAGTTGGCGGCGATCGCGGTGATCCCCCCGTCACCGAAGACCAAAGCTTGAATGACCAGGGCCGTCGAGACGGCTACCATCGCCGCCCACGGCCCCAGAACGATGGCGGCCAAAGCGCCGCCGACCGCGTGGCCGGTCGTCCCCCCGGGGATAGGAATATTGAACATCATGATGACAAAGGAAAAAGCCCCGGCCATAGCCACCAGAGGCAGATTTTTCTTCGGCAGGGCCGCGCGCACTCTAGCGGCGGCGCGCCACCAAAGCGGCGCCATTACCGCGTACATTGCCCCGTAAGTCTGGGGGCTGAGATAACCGTCCGGAATGTGCACAAAACCTCCTTACGCGAGTGCCTTGCCGGTGGTCGTGGCCACCAGTTTGCCGTGCTTTACGCCTTTGGCGCTGATAAGAAGATCAGCGACTTTTTGTATCTCCCCGCTTTTGCCTTTCAAAACCACCGCTTCAAGGCAGTTGTGCTCGTCCAGATGGACGTGGAGCGTCGATACGATAACGTTTTCAAAGTGGTGCTGCAGATGCATCAACCTATGGCTGAGCTCTTTTTGCTCGTGATTGTAAACGACCGTCACCACCCCGACCGCTGCCGTTTCCGTGTTTTGCCAGGCTTCATCGACCAGGCTGTCCCGGATCAAATCGCGCAACGCTTCGGAACGGTTTGAATAACCCTTCTTGCTGATGAGACGATCGAATTTGTCTACGAGCCCCTGGTCTATTGAAACCCCGAAACGCTTAACGCTCAAATTGCATCATCTCCTTGCTGCCGGTAGCACGATAATAAAAATAGTAGCACCGCGCTCGCGCTCATGTCAACGCGCGCGATTGGTCACACCGCCGGCGCCTGGGGTACAATAGTTAGTAGCTTTTCCGACCGGGACTCAAGGAGGGCCATTTGGGTCGAAAAACAGCTCGGACAAGTCTTCTCTTAGCGGTCGTTTCGCTCGCCTTTCTCTTCTTTTTTGCCGGCAGCGCTCAGGCAAAAAGCTTCCACTTCACCTCCGTCGATATCGATGTTGTCGTCAACCCGGACGCCTCTTTTGATTTTACCGAAAACCGCACCTTCGATTTTTCGGGCGACTTCCATTGGGCTGAATATACCGTGTTCAAGCAAGGCGCCGACGACATAGTCGACTTTAATGTCTCAGAGGCCGGCCAACCGCCGTTCCTGTCCGTCCCGTCGGAAGCGCCCGGCACTATCAAGATCAGCCAAAGCGCCGACCGGATCAACGCCAAGTGGTTTTTCAGCGCCGGCGACGAGCAGCGGACGTTTACGATCAAATACCGCGCCGTGGGCGGAGTGAAAGTCTATAGAGATACCGCCGAGTTATATTGGAAACTGATCGGCTCCGGGTGGGGAGCGTCGACCGACCGTGTCACGGCCGTTATCCACCTGCCGCCCGGCGCCGCCAAGGACCGGATAAAGGCCTGGGGTCACGGCCCGCTCCAAGGCAATGTCGCCATTGTCGACGGCCAAACAGTCAAATATACAGTCGAAAATCTACCGTCGAACACATTTGTCGAGGCCCGCTTGGCCTTTCCAAAGGAGATCGTCACGCAGCCTCCGGCCGTCTCCGATCAGGACCGGCTGCCGACCATTTTGGCCGAGGAAAAAAGCTGGGCCGACGCGGCCAACAGCAAGCGGCAGATGGCTAAAGGCGGCACGGTTATCGCCCTGGTCCTGCCCTTATTAACCCTGGCGGCCGGGTTCATTATCTGGCTCATCTTCGGTAAAGAGTATCGCGTGCCGTCCCAGGGCGACTACTATCGCGAACTGCCCAAGGATTACCAGCCGGCGATCGTCGGCTATCTCCGGCGGTTCGGGCGGCCCGACATGACGGATTTCACCGCCACTATCATGGATTTAGCCAGACGGGGCTACTTTAAAATAACGGAGGTAAAAGAGGAAGCCGCCGGCCTCTTTAGCCGCACAAAATACGAATATTATATTAAGCGTCTGGACCAGACAAAACCGGCTGCCAATCCGGCCCCCTTTGAGATCGGCTTAATGGATTACTTCTTTGGCGAAATTGCCGGCGGCGGCGACACTGTCTCGATAACACAAGTAAAGGATTACGCTAAGGACAACACCTCCGCGTTTCAAAAGTTCATCTCCGACTGGACCAAGTCAGTCAAGACAGAGGCAAAAAAATACGATCTTATCGAATCGACTGGTACGATGTTGATGATCATCAACATCATGGCCGGAATATTTGTGAGCGCTGTCGGCATCCTCTTGTTAAGCCAGGGGATAGCAGCCGGCTTCGCCACACTTGTATTAGGCGCGTTGCAGGCGGCGCTTTCAGGCTTGTTCAGGCGCCGGACAAAAGAAGGGGCGATCCAGCTGGCCCAATGGGACGCTTTCCGCCGTTTCCTATTACATTTCTCAAATATCAAAGAAGCCCTACCCAGCTCCATGGTGATCTGGGAGCAATACCTGGTCTACGCGATCACCCTGGGCGTCGCCCAACGGGTCATAGAGCAACTCAAAGTCATCGTGCCGAAGCTAAGCGACCAACCTTACGGCGGCCCGGTGTGGTTTGCGTCAAGTCGGGGTATGGATGGTCTGGGAGCGCTGGATTCTCTGCAGACCTCCTTCTCCGAAATGACAAGCGCCGCGACCAGCGCCATGAGCTCAGCCTCCGGCGGCGGAGGCGGCTTCAGCGGTGGAGGCGGTGGTGGAGGCGGTGGCGGAGGAGGAGGCGCCGGATAAGGATCGGCGCCTTAGTCGTATTTATCTTGATCGGCGTGTTCGGTATCTATTACATAGTCGGAGTAGCCAACCGCGCCACATACAAGCGCCGGACGCAGACCTTGGTCGTCGAAACCTTTGCCGCCCTTAAAAAGACGAAGTCCGACGACCCCCACCAAAGCTTGGCCGCCTTCGAACAGCTAACGTCGACATGGCCGCCGACATCGCCGACGATATCATGCCCCTAAGCGACCAGCGCAAACTGGACCGCCTTGCCAATAAAATAGATAGGTTCTAGTCAACCGGGCTCTTTTAGTTCCTGCAAAACTTTCGCTGAACGCTGGATAAAATCTTCCTTGCAATCATCGCAAACGCACCAGCAATGACGGGTGTCGCCGCTTTCGGTCCCGATGATGACCGGCAAGCACAATTTAGTGCCGTCGCCGCTGAGGGCGATCGGTTTTCCGCAGGCCTCGCAATGTTGGCATTTCATCCTCATCGCCTCCTTTACCGGTTGTGTTTCCACTGCTAGTAGTGTACATCGCCACCGGCTTTCGAGCAACGAGTCAGCGCTGATTGCCGGTGTGCGAGCGGTTGGCTTACAATACCAGGATGCGCGATTACATGCCCGTTCCGCCAGGTATCCACATTTGCCTTGATACCGACAGACGGAGTTTTCGGCCGCGTTTCTAGTTGACTGAAAACGGCCCGCTATAAGACCAATCGCCATAGGTTCCGTTATAGCCGCGTATCCTGAGCCCATAATCGCTCCCGGCGGTTGTCGGCACAGTCCAGCGGTAGTGCGAAATATTAGATTCCGTCGTCCTGATTATCCTATACCAAACGGCTTGGCTCACATTGGGCAGCAAAATATTGTCGATAAAGGCGGCGTCCGAACCCGAACTCACGCTGCCGTCCTTTGTGTAGAGCCACTTGAGAACGTGTTCGCCGGGAGCGACTGAATAAGAAGCTTCGGCCCAACCGCTGTCGCCTGACAGATGGAGCTGCCTGACGCCGTCGATATAAAAGTCGAGATAATCGTAACCCGCCTCCGAACTGACCCGGTAATTGAAACTGATAGTCGCGGCGGACTCAAAGACTTGAGTCAGGCTCAACTCGGAGGTCTGCGCGTCTTCTATCGCCCCTGACCTTGCTGAATACGCCCCGCCTGCGGATGTGGCTGAAGTCGCTAACCAGTTGGCGTTGCCGCCTTGAGTAAAGGTTTTCGATACTTGGCCGGTCTCAAAACCGTCACTGAAGGTACCAACCGCACTGTAATTAGAGGTATAACCAAGGTTATATTTCAAGCCGGTCGCGCGTCGCTTGTTCCAGGTTATCTTCACCCGGTTCCCGCCCGTCAGGGTGGCGCCGCCGCCGGGATAAGTGATACGCGGCGCGATCATCCGGTGGTATTGAATGGCGCGATAAGCGTTTACCAGCCCGTAGCCGTACGTGGTGTCATAGCCCGGGGCGCCAAGATCGATTGCGCTATAGAGCACCGCTTTAGTTATCGTGGCGGCTTGGGTGATCCCCCGCGACCTGACAAGGGCCGCCACCGCAGCCACGTGCGGGCTGGCCATGGACGTTCCCTGAAAATAAAAATAGCCGGCGCGGGCCGGGTTATTTTCATAGATCGTCTGCTGGAGGATACCGTCTACTTTCCCGTCATGATTCGCGTCGGCGCCGGTGTCTCCGCCCGGGGCCGAGATATCCAAACCGTTGCCGTACTGGGAATACCAAGCCAGGGTCTTATTGACGTTAGTAGCCGCTACTGAAATGACCGACGAATAAGCCGCCGGGTAGCCCAATTGGCCGGCGCCGGTGTTGCCCGCGGCCGCCACGACAACCACATTCTTGGTGTTGCGCGCATAGTTTACCGCTTCATGCAGAATACTGGATGGACTTGATGAGCCCAGGCTTAGATTTATGACGTTGGCGCCGTGGTCAGCCGCCCAGCGGATGCCGTCGGCAACATCTGTGACCGTGCCAAACCCGCCGGAGTCGAGGACCTTGACCGGCATGATCGAAACCCTAAAAGCAACGCCGGCCACGCCCCTGGCGTTATTGGTCGACTGGGCGATCGTCCCGGCCACGTGCGTCCCATGCTGGTTGTCGTCGTTGGCGTGTGTCGTGCGGTTCACAAAATTATAGCCTGGGACGAAGTTTGTCTCGGCCAAGTCCGGTATCTTTCGATAAGTGGTTCCGCCGGCACTGTAATCCTCGTAGGCGACGCCGGTGTCCACCACCGCGACAACCACTCCACTGCCCTGGTATTTATTCCAAGCCAAACCGGCGTTTATCTGGCGAAAATTCCACTGCCTGGCGTAGAGCGGATCGTTCGGCTCGAAGAGAGCCTTTACATAGCCGTTCGGTTCGGCGCTGACCACGCCCGGCCGGGCTTTGAGTTGGCGGATGAGTTTTTCTCTGTTTTGGTTCTTATCGAACCTGAGCAACCAGGTATCGGGCGTCAGCAATTTTCTGCCTAAATGACCGCCGGCGCGCGTCGCAAAGTCGCCTACTTCGGAGGTAGAGATTTTCGACCGGAACTTAACGATATATTCGCCGGGCACAAAACCGGTCTTGAGCGGATGCGGCGCGCGGTTTGTTCGCGCGTTGACCGCCGGGGCCTTAAAACCAACGACCGCCAGAAGCAGTGCTGCCGCCAAAGCCATTTTAGCTAGTCTTACCCTCAAATACCCACCACTTCAGTAAACGTTTGCCACAGTCAAACAGTTTTTTACCCTTGCTCCGCAGTGGTTAATCGTCGGTTGGATGACCTGGATCGGACTTACCTTCTTGCCCGCGCCCGCTCTCCGGCCCTTAAGATCTTCTTGCGCAGGCGCATGCTTTTGGGCGTCACTTCCAACAGTTCGTCGTCTTCCAGGAAATCGAGGTTTTGTTCCAAGCTAAAGATTGTCGGCGGGGTCAGCACAATGCTGTCGTCGGCGCCGGAGGCCCGGACGTTAGTCAGCTTTTTTTCTTTGGTGACGTTGATACCGAGGTCCTCGTCTCGCGCATTGAGACCGACTATCATTCCCTCGTAGACCTGGGTCTGAGGGGTGATGAAAACAGTGCCGCGCGTTTGGGCGTTGTTCAGGCCATAGGAGACGGCTTTGCCCGTTTCGGAGGCGACCAAAGCGCCGTTTCGGGCAGTTTGGATAGGCGCGCCCACCCGCTGGTACCTCAGAAACATCGAGTTCAGAACAGCCGTGCCTCTGGATAGGTTTAGCAGCCGGCTGCGCAGCCCCAATATCCCCCGGGTGGAGATGTCGAAAATGAGGCGGGTAGTGTTGTCGTCGTTCTCCTCCTGATGCAGAAGGTTGCCCTTACGACGGCCGACCTCGCTGATGACGGCGCCGGCGTATTCCGTGCCGACGTCGATGGTTAGCTCTTCCATCGGCTCGTGCTCTTTACCATCGATCATTTTAGTGATTACCTGCGGCTTGCCGACCTCCAATTCGAAACCTTCCCGGCGCAGGTTTTCAATGAATACGGATAAATGGAGCTCGCCCCGGCCGGAGATGATGAACCGGCCGTTTTCGCCCGGAGCGAATTTAAGGGCCACATTGGTCTCCAACTCTTTCATTATCCGCGCCAGGATCTGGCGGCTGGTGACAAATTGGCCTTCCTTGCCAGCGAAAGTCGAAGTGTTTGCCGCTATCGACATCTTGAGGGTCGGCTCTTCTATCTCGATGGTCGGCAGGGCTTCCGGGCTGGCGCTGTCGGCGATAGTCTCACCGATACCGGCGTTCTTTATCCCAGTCAGGGCCACAATGTCGCCCGCCAGGGCTTCTTCTGTCTCTATTCTTTTCAGACCCTGGCTGACATAGACTTTATCGATGCGCGCTTGTTCGCGGGTGCCGTCTTTTTTAATGAGAATTATGGTTTCCCCGGGCTTCACGGTACCGCGCCGTATCCGGCCGATGGCGTATTTCCCCTGGAAATTGTCCCTGTCGAGCGTCGACACCAGCATTTGAAACGGCTGGGTGACGTCAGCGTCCGGGGCGGGAACGTGCTTTATGATCGCTTCGAAAATGGGGGTGAGGTCGGCCGGAGCATCCGGATTTTCAGATGGTTCATCCCAGGCCTTGCTCTCCCGGCCGATAGCATAGTAGACGGGAAAGTCGAGCTGGTCGGGGTCGGTCGCCAGGTCGAGGAAGAGATCATGCGTCTTCTCGACGACTTCTTCTATCCGGCTGGCGGGCTTATCTACCTTATTGATGACGACAATCGGCTTCAAACCGATCTCCAAAGCCTTTTTTAAAACAAACTTGGTCTGCGGCATCGGTCCCTCTTGGGCGTCGATGACCAATATAGCGCCGTCAGCCATGTTAAGCGTCCGCTCCACTTCCCCGCCGAAATCGGCGTGACCGGGAGTATCGATGATATTTATCTTGATGCCTTTGTAATTGACCGCGGTGTTTTTAGCCAGGATGGTGATGCCCCGTTCTTTCTCCTGGTCGTCCGAGTCCATTATCAATGTTTGCGAAAAGGCGGCCTCATTTTCCCTGAAAGTTTTGGATTGCTTTAAGAGGCCGTCCACCAGGGTGGTCTTGCCGTGATCGACATGGGCGATTATAGCTACATTTCTAAAGCTCAATTTTCACTCCAAAAGAAACCCCCGGCCGCGCAGGCCGGGGGTCCCAGGTTTTCTAAATTAAAGAGTCTATTTAGAATCGGGTGCGGTTGTGGCCGCCTGCCGGGGCGCGGTTGCCGTAGCCGCCACCGCCACCGCCGCGTCCGCCGCCGAAACCGCCGCGGCTGCCGCCGCGTTCCTCACGCGGACGAGCTTCGCTGATGTTCATCGTGCGCCCATCAACTTCGGTACCGTTGAGCTGCTCGATCGCGCTCTTGGCCTCGGCATCATTCGTCATCTCCACGAAAGCGAAACCCTTGCTCCGCCCGGTGTCCCGGTCGATAATAAGCGAGACGGATTCAATTTCACCGACAGCGGCGAAAGCCTCCCTTATTTGGGTTTCAGTCGTGTCGTAGGAAAGATTTCCTACATAAATCTTGGTAGCCATTAAGTTGGCTCCTTTCTTCCAGCCTTGTTGCTGGAACTCATTAGAATTCGACCCTCATTGGGCCGGCCGCCGCTCGAAGGAGTCATTGACTACAAAACCAGGAAGGAACTAAGGTCTGAAGATGACATAAAATCCCGATACGAGTAACTGCGATTGGGAGTATACCACAGTTGCGGAAAAATAAACATCCTAGGTTAGGGTATGTTCTTAACGCCATGGTCAAGAGCCGCGTTGCGACGATCATCTCAATGATTTATCTAGGCTTGGGCGTAACTGTCTACATTGCGTGCCCCGGGGCCGGCTTTCTGTTGATCTTTGGCGACACGATGCCCGTCATCGCCGCGGCCGGCGCGCTCGCGGCCACCTTGCTGGCCGCGTCAAGTTTCAGGCCGGGAGAACCGCATAAAAAAGTCTGGCAGCTCTTGGCGATCGGCCTTTTATTTTATCTTCTCGGCGAACTATCCTGGTGGATTGGCGAGGTGGTTTTAGAACAGAAAGTGCCTTATCCCTCGATCGCCGACGTCTTTTGGTTGGCCGGTTACTTCCCGTTCTTCGCCGGTTTTGTTCTAAATTTCCGCCACTTGGACATAAAGCTTGAGTGGCGCTCCATAGCGCTGTGGTTCTTACCCCTTGGCGTGATCGCGGCGACCAGCTTTTACTTTATCTTCTTGCCGGTTTTGGCCGGCAAGATACCGGCGCTGGAGAAGTTCCTGGACCTTGCCTACCCGATCGAGGACATCTTGTTGCTGGCGGCCGCCTTTCTGACCTTGACGGGACTCAGTTACGGCGTTCTCAATCGCCCCTGGAAGCTAATTGTAGCGGGATTTATCTTGATGCTCATCGCTGATCTGCTCTACAGTTATCTCTCGTTTATTGGTCTGTACCGGACCGGCAGCTTCACGGACCTTGCCTGGGTAGCCGGCTATTTGCTCATCGGTATCGGCGCGCTACTTCAATGGGAAATCGCCTAGTAGCCTGCCGGTCAAAAGCGGACTTTGCTTTGTGGGGTGGAGCGTAGCAGATGGGGTTTTCGGCCGCGCTTCTAGGCGGCTTTAGCCAAAATGGCCGGCTTGGGCGGCTTGATTAAACAGCTCTGCTGCGGGCGCACCAAATTTTTCACGGGTCTCTTTTAAGATTCGGTCGTTGACATGTACGCTGAGAGCGGCCGAGGTAACAGTCAAAAGATAATCAAGGTAAGCCTGAAATCTTTTGGACAATTCAACCAGGGTGGCCGGGCGCAATTTAGCGGTATCGGGCCGGTCGTCGGTGATCAATAAGTCAAGACGATGTTCAATCGAGAAGTTGTTCAATTTCTTGACTATCCGGTCCTTGACGTGCGGACCGGCATACTTATCGACGGTTGCTAAGAACGCGCCGATTATCCCGGCCATAAGCGCGATAGTCCGTTCTACTTCCGCCGGGCTGTCTCTCACGGCCAGGGAATAGTAGTTAAAAGCCTGGTGGATATCGTCGCCCAGACGCGACTTTCCCGCGCGATAGATGCGGCGGTCGATGGCGAATTCCCGCAAGAATACGTCGAGCATCCGCGGATCGAACTGGCGCCCTCGGCCTTGGCGCAGCTCCGACAATATTTTTTCGGTCGTCAACAATGACCTGTAGCCCCGTTTTGACGACATAGAATCAAACGCGTCGGCGATCGCCAGTATCCTAGCCTCAGGCGGGATAGCTTCACCCTTAAGGCCGTCCGGGTAGCCGCGGCCGTCGTATCTTTCGTGGTGGTGAAGGATGCCCGGGACAAGGTCGGCCAAATACTCTATCGGTTCGAGGATCCTGGCGCCCATCCGTGGATGGGTTTTTATCAGCGTGTATTCTTCGTCGTCCAGTGAGCCTTTCTTTAGGAGGACCGAGTCCGGAATACTGAGTTTGCCCAGATCATGCAGGAGCGCGGCCAGCTCGATCCGGCGCAAAGCGGAGGGATCGAGATTAAGCTGTTTGCCTATCCCAAGCGAATAATCCCTGACGGCTTTTGAATGTCCGAAGGTATAGATGTCCCTGGCATCAAGAGCTCCGGCCAGCGTGGTAATCATGTTCAAGTAGGCTTCGTCGACCGCGAGGTGCCGGCGCCGTTCATGCAAGACCACCGCGGCTTGATTAGCGAAGACCACCAGCGGCGCGAGGTCGGCTTTGGAAAACGTCCCTTCCTTCTTGTTGTTGATGTTGAGCACGCCAAGAACATTGGCCTCCCACGAAACCGGAACCGATATAGCGTCTTTCGTCCTATCTGTTTGGTGTAACTCAAACAAGCGTGGGTCGTCAGACCCCTCGACCAATAAAAGCGGCTTGCCTGTTTTAGCCACCCAACCGGCGACACCTTCGCCGACCTTCACCCGCGTTCTGGCGGCGATTTCAGGCGGTATACCCTGAGCGGCGGCGATCACCAGATAATCTCCTTTTTCTTCATGTAGCATTAACGAGCCGCTTTCGGCTTGGAGCAGCCCGAGGGCGCTGCCAACCAGCGTCCTAAGTATAGTTTGCGCTCCATCGCCAAGAGTCACGAGCGAGCTTACTTCAGACAATACTTCTATTTCGCGTTCCAAAAAACTCGCGGCTTCACCCATGTCATATTCCTTCCCGCTCCCCCTCTGGTAGAATCAGCAACATGAACACTGAACAACCTCTGGACTTGAATGAGCAGTTTCTTAAAGCTTTCGAGTCGATGGAGAAAACAGATAAGAATGTCTTCATTACCGGCCGGGCCGGAACTGGAAAATCTACTCTCCTGGGCTATTTCCGGCGGCGGACCGCGAAGAAAATCGTTGTCCTGGCGCCGACCGGGGTAGCGGCTCTGAATGTTGGCGGCCAGACCATCCATTCTTTCTTCGGCTTCAAGCCCGACATCACGTTAGCTAAGGTCAAGAAGGTCGATAAGAAAAAAGATAATAGCGACGGTATCTATAAGAACCTGGATGCCGTCGTCATCGATGAAATATCGATGGTCCGGTCCGACCTTCTGGATTGCGCCGATAAGTTTATGCGCCTCAACGGCAAGGACCGCCACCGGCCCTTCGGCGGCGTCCAGATGGTCTTTATCGGCGATCTCTACCAGCTCCCGCCCGTAGTCACCGGAGCCGAGCGGCGGATATTTAAAGACAACTACAAGAGCCCGTATTTCTTCGACGCCAAGGTCTTCGAAAACGGCTTTGATATGGACTTTGTCGAGCTGGAAAAAGTTTACCGCCAGAAAGACGAGCGCTTAATAGCTGTGCTCAACGCCATTCGGAACAACACCGCAACGGTTGCCGATTTGCGGGTCTTAAACGAGAAATGCGATCCCGCCTTTGAGCCCCCTGCCGGCGAGCTTTACATCTACCTGACCACGACCAACGCCATGGCCTCCGAGATAAACAACGCCGAGCTTGGGCGGCTGCCGGGAGACTGCTTTGCCGCCGATGGGATACTAAGCGGCGATTTTGACGGAAAATCCCTGCCCACCGACATTTCACTCAAACTGAAGGCCGGCGCGCAGGTTATGCTCTTAAACAACGATTCGGCCGGCAGGTGGGTAAACGGGACCGTCGGCCGGATAACCGGCATTTTCGACGACGGCGGGGTGTTTGCCGCGGTCGAGTTGTCGGACGGCCGAATCGTTGAGGTGGAGCCCTATACATGGGAACTCTTTAACTTCTCCTTCGACGCGCAAAAGAAAGGCATCGTTTCCCAAAAAGTCGGCGCTTTCACCCAACTGCCGCTGCGCCTGGCTTGGGCGATCACCATCCACAAGAGCCAGGGCAAGACTTTCCCCAAGATAATCTTGGATATCGGCAGAGGCGCCTTCGCCCACGGGCAGACTTATGTGGGCTTGAGCCGGTGCACGGCGCTGGAAGGGTTGGTGCTTAAGAAACCGCTCAAGAAGTCGCACATTTTGATGGACTGGAAGGTAGTTGATTTTCTCACCAGCCACCAATACAAGCTCTCCGAAAGAGATTGCTCCCTCGACGATAAGGTCGGCATTTTAAAGGCCGCCGCGCTTAACAAGGAGTCCGTGGAGATCGTTTACCTTAAAGCGCAAGACGTTAAATCCCGCCGGACGATCATCCCGCTCCACGTTGAGGAGATGGAATACATGGCCAAGAGTTTCTTGGGCCTGAGAGCATTTTGCTCCACGCGCCAGGCGGAAAGGACTTTCCGGGTGGATAGGATATTGGAGATAAAACGGGGGGCGTTCGGGGAACCATTAGCTTAATATGAGCCATCACGATAAATGGGAAAATTTTAAAAAGCCCGCTGCGGAAGAGCTGCGGGAAATGCTTGGGGCGATGGAGTATTCCTCAACGCAAGAGGAAGGCACGGAGCCGGCCTTTGCCAACAAATACTGGGACAACAAAAGAGAGGGCATCTACGTCGATATCGTCTCCGGCGAACCGTTGTTCAGCTCCAATGCCAAATATGAATCCGGCACCGGCTGGCCCAGCTTCACGGAACCTTTGGTCAAAGAACATATCATCACGAAAAAGGAAACCGGGCCTTTGGGCAGAACAGAGGTGAGAAGCTTACATGCCGACTCTCACCTGGGGCATGTCTTTCCCGACGGACCGCCCCCGACCGGCTCAAGATATTGCATGAACTCAGCGTCGCTCCGGTTCATCCCCAGGGAATATCTGGAAAAAGAAGGCTACGGCGAGTATACGAAATTATTTGATTGAGCGCGGCAGCCACGTCTATCTTGACGGAGTTAGCCCGGCGCTAAGCGCCGCGGTGGAGTATAATCACGGCATGAAGTTCCTTCTGCACATGCCGGCGACATCATGCGGTTAATCTTGGTCAGGCACGGTGAAACTGAAGATAACGCCGCCAATATAGTCCAGGGACAGACCCACGGGCGCCTGTCGGCCAACGGCCGGTCGCAAGCTGAATCGGCGGCGCTGCGACTTAAGGGGACGAAGGTCGACGCGATATACACGAGCGATCTGGAACGGGTCAGAGATACGGCCGCGGCCATCGCCGCGCAGCTTCCCGATCTACCTCGAATTGAAGACACCCGCCTGCGCGAGCAGGACTTTGGCGTCTTTGAGGGTCGCCCGATCATCGAGCTATTAAAAGAGATGCGGGGCGTTAAGGCGGACTTCTCCACCTTTATTCCGCCGAGCGGCGAGGCCAGAGCCGATTTCCAAGCACGGATCATCGGTTTTCTCAATGAGATGCGGGGGCGGCACACCGGCGAGACTGTGCTGGTAGTGACGCACTACGGAGTGATAAACATCTTGCTCGGTTGGCTGCTCGATCGCGAAGATCCTTTGTTGACGGATTGGGAGATAGCTAACGGGTCGGTGACGATTTTAGACATCGACGAAGATGGGCGAGGCGAGCCCCACGTTTTAAACGATATCGCGCATCTTTAGCGGCGACGGTCAGCCGGCCAGCGTTTGAAGCGCGTTGCCTTCGCCGATAAGGAAGGTTTTTGGTTCGGTGAAGATGTCCAGGAGTTCAGGCGGGTGCTTTTTAAGTTCGCGCCGGAATTCAACTTCACTCATAGTGGTGTGATTTATCTTCCGTTTCAGTTGCTTTTCGAGCTTTTTCAGCGTGGCGCCTAAAAGTTTTTCGTCAAACTTCCCCGCCAGGAACATATCTATATCGCCCCGTCTTGTTTCCTGGCCGGAGGCGAATGAGCCATACGTGAAAGCTAATTTAATCCCCGGAATATCCGCCAGCGCCTCTTTCAGCGCGGCTTCGACCCCAATAGTCTTAGCGACGATGCTGGTGAATTCGTCAAAGAGGGGATGGTCTCTATTGGCCGAGTAGAACTTGAGATTCCCTTGCGCCTCGACGGCGATAACGCCCAAATCTTCGAGGTGTTTTATTTCCCGGTGCAGAGTCCCGACCGAAATGCCGAGCATCGTATTTAGCTGTCTCACATAGTACCGGGCCTCGGGATTGGTAAAAAACAGGCGCAATAACGCTTGCCTGGTTTTTGATTTGAAGAGCGCCAGCGGCAACGTTGTCTTGTTCTCCATATTGAGAACAATTGTACTCAACTTTGAGAACGGTGTCAAAACATGGACATAACCCCTTTGGGCGATTCAATTCCCCTTCTCGGCCCTGACCGGAAAAAGTCCCCAGAGGACTCCTCGGAGATCAGATGCAAGGAAGCCAAGGGCTGAGGAGAGGAGCGTACGTGGAGGTACGTGACTCGACGAAAGCCCGCCGGCTGACGCAGCAGATGACTTCGAGGAGTTCTCTGGTGGCGGGACGCGGAATTGTCCCGGTCGCTCGCCTGCCGCACAAATCGCGTCTACGGCGGCAAAGCCGCCTAACGGCTCGCTTTCCAGAGAGGGAACCCGAGTTTCCCTCTCTGGTGTCTCACCCTCCTAACGAATGACTCCGGGAAAATTGCGCTTTCCCCGGAGAAAATAACCCCTACATGCGGTTCAATTCCGCGTCCATCGTAACTAGAGACCCAGAGAACTCCTCAGGGATCAGATGCAAGGCGCGCAAGGGTCAAGGAGGGGAGCGTACAAGTAGGTACGTGACCCGGACGAAGGCCCGTAGCGCAACACAGCAGATGACCCTGAGGAGTTCTCTGGTGGCGGGACGCGGAATTGAACCGCGGACGCAGGGATTTTCAGTCCCTCGCTCTACCGACTGAGCTATCCCGCCCTAAAAGCTTCGCCGGAAAGCTCCGACGCTCGCGAGATTGAATTATAGATTAATGCCGGTGGGCTGTAAATCGGTTGGCTGGGCGGCCCTCTACAGGTCGCCCAGCACGGTGGCGATGCGGATGCCGGCCGGGCCGACGATGATTATCAATAACGCCGGAAAAATAAAGAGCACCAGGGGAAAGATTATCTTAACCGGGGTCTTCATCGCCATCTGCTCGGCGTTTGAACGCCGTCGGCTGCGCATATCGCGGCTTTGCGAGCGCAGGGTCGCCCCGATGCTGATGCCGAAGATATCCGCTTCGATTATAGCCAGCACGAATGAGTTAAGTTCGGATACATTTGTCCGTTCCATCAGAGCGCGCAGCGCCTCACCTCTTGAGCGGCCTAACTGCATCTCGCGCAGCATCCGCGAGAACTCCTCGATCAACGGCCCGTGGAGATTGCCGACCAGACGGCTGATGGCGGCATCAAAACCCAGCCCGGCCTCGACGTTGATCGTCAGCAAGTCCAAAGTGTCCGGCAGATCTCGGCGTATCCGCTTCTGACGATCGGTTGAAATATGGCTCAACCAGAGGTCCGGCGTGAACGAGCCGGCCACAATGACCAGAGCTAAGACCGGCAATGAGAATAAAACCGGCTGGGCCAAAATGGCCGCGGCCATCATCATCAGAATCAACGCCGCGGGTATGGCAAGAACCTTTATCCCTAACAAAGTCTCCACACTCATATCGCGCGGGCTGCCGGCCAGCAGCAACATGCGGTCATATCGATGGCGTATCCCGGGCGGAAGCGCTTTCTTCAGAGCGCCGCCAACGAGCGCGATCGCCCCGAGGCGCTCACCAGCCTGGACCAAGCTTCCGGCGAGCAGCACCGCCGCCCCAAAGGCGATAAAGAAACAAATCAAGCCTACCGTCAGAATCATGCCGTCCATCACACCTCCACCTTAACTAACCGCCACAACCAGACGCTGCCGACCGTCATCAGGACCACCGCGACCCCAAGTAGGACCAGGCCGATCGTCGTCTCCCACAGTAATGCCATGTAGGTGGGATTAGTCATATACAACATCACAGCCAGGACAAAAGGCATGACCAATAAGATATAAGCGGAGAGTCGACCCTCGGCAGTCAGCGCTTTTACTTGGCGATTTAGTTCCCCTCGCTCGCGGATGGAAAGAGACAGGATATCAAGTATCTCCGATAAGTTGCCCCCGACTTCCCGCTGAATCTTGATGGCGGTCACCGCCCAACCAAGCGCGATGCTGCCGACTTCATCGACCATCTTATCCAGCCCTTCCTCGATTGTCCCGCCCAAGTTTACCTGCGCCAAAACTTTACGGAGCGCCAGGGAGATCGGCGGCTCCGTCTCCTTCGTAACGGCTGCCAAGGCTTGAGGGAAACCATGTCCGGCCCTAAGCAGGCTACCGATCAACTGAAGGGTATCGGATAGCTGCTCCTCAATGCGGGCACAGCGCCTCTGGGCCATAACAGGCAGGACCGCGAACGGGGTCGCGGCGCCGATGGCGACGGCGACCACCGCTAGAACAGCGCCCCCAAGGAGATACCCGGCTGCCCCGGCGATGATCGTCCCGGTCAGATGCCAAAAAATAAACCGGTCAGGGGAGATAGTGACCCCGGCCCGTTCCAGTTTGGAGATGAAGAGCGCGCGAATTCGCAACCAGTCGGCCAAATAGGCGCCCAAGCGGATAGCCGGCGATGCCCTGCCGGCAGCGGTCGGCCTCTCTAGATAGGTCCAGCCATAATACCGTTTCCATTCGCTTCGCAAGGCTTGCATAACGGCGACGGTGTGGCTGGACGGCGGACACAGCCGGTCGGCCGCCAAGTAGACCAGAATAGCCAGTGATGCTCCAATTAAGATTACGCCGCCGGCCATTCCTTGCCCCCGCCAAATAGGTTGCTCGGCACATCCAAGCCCATCTCTTGCAAGTGCTCGAGACTGCGCGGCCGAATCCCGGAGCTCTGAAGCATTCCCTCGATCCGACCGCCGACCGGCGTCTTGGCATACTGGAAGACAAACAGGTCTTGCATAGTGATGATATCGGCTTCCATGCCGGTTATCTCAGTAATCTGGGTCACGCGCCTGCTGCCGTCGCGCAACCTCGCCAAGTGGACAATAAGGTCGATAGCCGCCGCCATCTGCTGCCTGATGGCGGAGACAGGCAACTCCATTCCGGACATGAGCACCATGGTTTCCAGACGGGAGAGGACGTCGCGCGGCGAATTGGCGTGGACCGTACCCAGCGAGCCGTCGTGCCCTGTATTCATGGCTTGAAGCATGTCGAGCGCTTCCCCGCCACGGACTTCCCCGACGATGATGCGATCGGGGCGCATCCGCAGTGAATTGCGGACCAGATCGCGAATGGTTATCTGGCCCTTCCCTTCAACGTTGGGCGGCCGCGATTCCAGTTGGACAACATGGTCCTGCATCAGCTGCAGTTCGACGGCATCCTCGATGGTGACAATGCGCTCGTTGGCCGGGATGAAACTGGACAGGACATTAAGCAAAGTCGTCTTACCTGAACCGGTACCCCCTGAAACCAGGACATTAAGCCTCCCCCTGACACCCAGGTTGAGAAACGTGGCCGCCTGCCTGTTTATCGTCCCGAACCCGATCAAGTCGTCGATGGTCAACGGCTTGGCGGCAAATTTTCGCACAGTCAGCTTGGCCCCGCCGATTGCGAGCGGCGGTATGACCGCGTTCACACGCGAACCGTCGGGCAGGCGCGCGTCGACCATCGGGCTGCCCTCATCTATGCGGCGTCCGACTTGCCCGACTATCTTATCGATGATCCGGCGGACATGGCCCTCGTTCCTAAACTTCTCCTGGGCCGTCTCGATCTTGCCCTTACGCTCCACGTATATCTTGTCCGGCCTGTTGACCATGATCTCGGTTACCGACTCATCCGCCAGCAATTCATCGAGCGGGCCCCAGCCGAGAACATCCGCCAGAATCCGGGCGGCTAACTCCCTTTCTTGATCAGCTGAGACCTCGACATCGCGATCACCGAGTAACTCGGCCAATTTCTTAGCTACCAGCTTTTCTATCTGCGAACGGTCGGCCCCGCGGTCGTAAAGCGACGGCCCCATCTCTCGGATTACAGCCTCGTGAACATCGCGGACGAGCGTATTCGGCAAACCCAGACGCAAGGCTTCCTGTTCCTGCCTTAACTTTTCCACCCGTTCATCTAAATCCGTCATTTGCGACCCCTCGTCTTGCCGTATTCAATAGCCAACGCCAAGGCCAAGCGCTTTATGGATAGGCCGGCCGGCGATTTCGGTTTGTCCAAGACTACCGGTTTTGACTGGTTTAGCGACTCGAGCAAACTCTTGTCCCGGTCTATGCGCCAAAAAATCGGCAAACCTACCGCGGCTTCAACCTCCTCCTCGCTCAGACCCCGCCGGTCAAACGCGTTTACAATGAGCCGCACAGTCTGAAGGTCATAGCCGAGCAAGGCCATATTCTGCAGGGCGAAGACCGCGTTTTTTGTCGATAAGATATCGTTACCCATTACCAAGCCGATAAAATCAGCCGCCTCCAAGGCGCCGGAGACGTGGTTGGCAAACGTCCCCGGCAGATCGACCACGACGAAGTCAAAGAATTCGCGAAGCGCCGAAAGGATCTCCGACGCGCCGGATGAACCCAAACTGAGCGTCGGCTCGGGTCGCTGGGGCGAGATCAAGACTTCCAAGTTTTGGTCGAACGGGGTGAGGTAGTCTCGGGCATGCGTGAAATCCTCGGCACGGATGAGATCGTCGATGGTCTTCTCGACAGTGAGCCCCAGGACCTGATCGGCCGCGCCGGCCTGCAAGTCAAAGTCGACAAGAACTGTTTCGTGGCCTTGTTGCCCCAAAGATACGGCCAGATTTGCGGCAATGGTCGTGCGGCCCGCGCCGCCTTTAGTGCCAAAGATGCAGATGATCGTGCCCAATGAGCTGCCCACAGTTAACCGCCTAAAATAGAGAGTCCACGCCCTGACCGCCTGTGCTCGGGAGCGATTTGACCCCCGGCGGCCAGAGGCCGGCCCAGATAGTTCCTTGTTGCGAGGAAAAGACCAGCTTTTCCGCATCTCCCGGGGTGACCGCCAACGTCAGACTGGCCTTGCCCGTTTGCCCCCCGGTCTGACCCTTGCCGGATTTTTCGGCCGCCAGGACCAAAACGCGGCTCAAGACGATCCTGGTAACGTCCTTACCGTCTTTGCCGGGCTCAAGAGTGACAAAGATGGTCACCCGATCCCCGGCCTTTATCCGCCCGTTTATCAGGGCGATATCCTCGATAGGGACGGCGACCGCCAACATGTTTCTGGGCGTCGTCAAGCCGCTCGTGGGCAGCGAGAGGATCGAATCGGTCAACTGCTCGCCCCGGTCCAGCGGCGCCAGCAGGACTTTGTTGCCGAGCCCCTTAAGCGACGATACGGCCCCTTCCGCCACATATTTGCGCGGGATCCGCATTTTCTTTAGCAGCCCCCGATTGATAAGTTTGTCGGCGGCCGTATCCCGATTCACATGGCGGGTAGCCACGTAGACTTCGACCATCTCCCGCCCGGCCGTTACGTCGGCGGCTAGGCGCCCGATATAGACCGCGATCAACAAAGTCCCAAGCAAGGCCGTAACGATCGCGACGATCAAAAGCCCCAAGCGCAAACGCAATTCTTATCCTTTCAGACGGACGGCTTGTATGCCGTAGTCGAGCGGCGGCGTCCCCCCGGTCTCCCCGTCGACCAATGTGCCGGTGGTAAAATAGCCGCTGACAGTCTTGTCGCTGCCCGAAAAGTCGACGGCTGTGATGACAAATTCGGCAAACCCGACGACATGATAGTTCTTATTCCCACCGGAAGCCTCCGCGAAATCGTAGAGCGGCACAATGACGTGTGGACGTTCGTCTATTCTGTCTTGCAGCTCCGCCTTCAAGCCGGCCATTATGCCTGTTCCGGCCATAATATTGCCGACACTGACCACCGCGGGGTAGCCGTTTTCAATCCACTCCCCATAAGTAGACTCGCCGACGCCTGAATCATTCGAAAGATTGACGAGCCAGAATATCCCCCCTTGCGAGGGGTCGGAGCCTTCCTGACCGAAATTAAAAGCAGCCGGATGGTCCGAACCCGTGTGAGCCGCGATAGATGAGAACGGTATGGCGATCGGCACCAGGTCTCTGACGCCGGTGACCGGGGCGCCTCCCGCGGTGGCTGAGGCGGCGATCGCCACTGTCGCCCGGCCGAGAACACGCCCGAAAAACGTCGCCTGGTCGGCGCTTAATCGCACGACAATGTCCGAACCGTTAAACGTCACGGTTGTCTGGTGGGCCGTGGTTACGTTTCTGTCGGCGTAGACGTGCGCCGTCGCGGCCGCGACTGTCTGACTTTTCTTTTGGGCCAGGTCTTGGGCGCCGGCCAGAGCGGCGCTGTCGGCCGCCGCTTGGATACGATTGCGGACCAGATAGAACTGGCCGACATCGGTCACCAGGGCGAGGAAGCCGAGTATCGCCACTATGGCAATGGCGACTAAGACCGCCGCCTGGCCCCGCTCATCCAGCTTCGATCCGCATGACGACCTTGCTCGTAAGCGGGAAGTCACGCGTTCCGAAGAACGGTATTTCCAGATGAAATTGGTCAATTACGGTTACCTCCACGGGTTCGCCGCGCTTGTTCTCATTCGGATAAGCAACGGTTATCGAATCCGGCGTGGCCGGATAAGCCCTCTCGCGAACGACCTGACGAATCTCTTCGTCACTGTAGACCCCCACGGACGCCATCCGGGCGCCCTCGCGGGCCCCATTACTTATCCCCAAATAGTTGCTATAAGCGCTGCCGAACGCGAAAATCCCGAAAATAATCATCAAAAGCAAAGGCAAGAGCAGCGCCAATTCCACCGCGCTCGCGCCCTTGCCTGATTCGAGAGTCCGCCTGATAAAGGTAAGCGCCGGCGCTGTGCGCCGGCGCCCGGTCTCTTTATACACCTACACCGGTCAGAGTTGTCACAATACGATTGAACAGTGCGCTTAACTGGCCTCCTAAAGCCGTAACCGCAACTATAATGGCGAGTGCTATCAAAGCCACCATCAACGCGTATTCAACAGCCGTCGCGGCTCGCTCGCTTTTAAACACTCTTATTAGATATGCATACATTTAACTCACCCCCGCACACCACATTTCGTTCCACTATTTAGTTACCCACTTTTGAGCGGGTAAACCAAATTTCTGCTGTTCGGTGCCTATTATTTCGCTTCCAATATTTCTATTTAGCGGCCACGATATGTAATTCCTGTTCGCTCATAATTCGGGCATCATGTTCCTGTGGTAGCGTTCCCGGCCCCCCGTCTCAGTAAACAACTTGATATTGCGGGCTGATTCTCATAAAATTCATGACCTGGTCTATTTTGACCGGGGGGCGTAGTTCAGTGGTTTAGAACGCCGGCCTGTCACGCCGGAGGTCGCGGGTTCAAATCCCGTCGCTCCCGCAAAATAAAGCAACCGCCTCCTTTTTGGCGG
>JAUXSL010000005.1 GCA_030679975.1 Actinomycetota bacterium | reverse complement strand
ACAGCGCCGGCAGGCCGCCGGTAATACTGAACGCCACATTAAGGGCGGCAAACAATATAGCCCCATCCTCAATGAGCTTGAATGTTTCATAGGAAAAAGTGGAAAAGGTTGTATAAGCGCCGAGAAAACCGATAGCTACGGCCAATCGCCACTCAGGCGGCAACGCGAATCGCTCCAATGCCAGAGCATAGAAAAAACCGAGAAAAAAAGAGCCGCTGACGTTAATCGCCAGCGTTCCGACGGGAAAGACCGGGTCGGCGGTCGCGATCCAGCCACCGATAAGATACCGAGCCACAGCACCGAGGGCGCCGCCCTCGGTGGTTGTCGGCGCGCGGGGCGGTCGGCCGAAAAATAAAGCCCTCGGTCTCAGTCGCCATCTAGTCGCTCCTGAAAATGGGTTCGAGCTTCCGCTAGAAGCCTCCACCATACAGAATTAGACGCCTCGCCGGCATCATTGCCGGAGCCTGTTCCGTCAGGTTTTAAGACGGGAGCGCCGGCTCGGTCCCCCACCCGCGTGATATAGGACCAGGGAGCTTTTAGTTCGACGGTCAGCACCCCGTTGGTCAAGCGGCGGTTCCCGGACGAAGCCCGGACTCCCACCCCACGAAGCAAAGTCCGCTTCGCGGGGACCCCGGATTGCTTGCAGAGCAAGCAACGAGCTATGGTTTTTGCCGCCCGAAGGGCGGCGGCGCACGACGTTTTTCCGAGTGATCGCATATCGAACTAGTGTTTGCTTTTTCCAAGCAATGGGATATAATGCAAGTAAGCGAAAAAATGCCCGGCACTGCTGAAGACAGCCCGGGCGCGGACCCAACGACCGGAGGTGTTGGATCATGGATGATGATACTACTAATGCCCGCTCGCTTCACACATTACGCGAAGAATTTAGAAAAGCCAGGCTTGCGAAGCAAGCAGTCACTGTCAATGTCGAGGATGCTATTTTTACGCGGCTGGTCGAGGCTGAGGAATTGCTCACCGTCGCGAGTGGACTATTTACCGAGCTTGCCGAGAATCAGGGTAACTGGCTTTTTAATTATCGGGACGACATAACCAACGCCCGCTGGGCTCTGCACAACGCCATCCACGATAGAACGTTTGCCTAGCTGACAGTAAATCAAGGAGTTTTTGATATGGCGCAAAAACAAGCGCTGATGCCGATTGAGCGCATAGAAAACAAGATACTGCTGATTAGAGGACAAAAAGTCATAATCGGCACCGACCTGGCGGACCTTTACGGAGTGACGACAAAGCGTATTTACGAGCAAGTAAGGCGCAATAAAGAAAGATTTCCGGAAGACTTTATGTTGCAACTCACAAAAGAGGAGAGGGGCGAGGTGGCCGCAAAATGCGGCCACCTCGCCAACCTGCGGTTTTCTTCCATTTTGCCTTATGCTTTCACCGAGCACGGAACGATTATGGCGGCAAATGTACTTAATTCCGGGCAGGCGATTGAAGTTAGCTTGTTTGTGGTGCGAGCCTTTATAAAACTACGAGAAACCGCAGTGTCGCATACGCAGCTGGCCCTTAAGCTGACCGAACTTGAGCACAAACTTACAGCCCACGACCAGGCAATAATATCTATAGTAGATGCCATTAAGGAGCTTATGAAGCCGCCGGAGCCTAAGAAGAAGAGACCGGTTGGATTTAGGCCGGCCGGTGTTCAATCAGATGCTTGATGAGATCGAGGCGGGCAACGCTTCCGGCATCCTTTCATGGAATCCGGATCGCTTGGCGCGTAATTCGGTTGACGGCGGCCGGGTGATCTACTTGGTTGATACCGGTAAGATCCGGTCACTGAAATTCCCGACGTTTTGGTTTGAGCCGACACCCCAGGGTAAGTTCATGCTCTCCGTTGCGTTCGGACAGTCGAAATATTACGTCGATAACCTCCGCGAGAACGTCAAAAGGGGCATCAGGCAAAAGCTCCGGCGAGGCGACAAATGCTGTATGGTGGATCGTACAGGAATCGAACCTGTAACCTTGGGATTAAGAGTCCCCTGCTCTGCCAATTGAGCTAACGATCCGAAAAAATATAGTCGCCTAGAGGGATTCTGACCCCTACAGGGTTCGAATCCGGCCGCTGCGCGCCTGGAGGGATTCGAACCCCCGACCTGCGGATTCGAAGTCCGACGCTCTATCCAGCTGAGCTACAGGCGCAACAATTCAACGAGAACCGAAAACCGATAGCCGATCGAACCTAAAGCCATTTCTCGGCTCTCGGCTTCCGGTTCTCGGCCCGTCTTCAGCGGGCTGGGTGGCTAAGGGGACTTGAACCCCCAGCCTCTGGAGCCACAGTCCAGCGCTCTAACCAATTGAGCTATAGCCACCACGTGCGTTATCGCCTCTGCTCGGTCGGCGCGCGGCCGACCGAACCTCAAGAGCCGATGCCACATTATCCTTTTTTTGCCCGATTATTTCAAATCTATTAGATTTTGGGCCAAAGAGGATGATTCCTGCCCCTACATGGGTTCGAATCCCACCGCCGGAAATACAAAAGCAAAATGGCCCCATCCGAAGACGGGACCATTTTTCGCTGCACGCCCGGAGGGATTCGAACCCCCGACACTCGGATTAGAAGTCCGATGCTCTATCCAACTGAGCTACGGGCGCTAAGAGCGGACGACGGGATTCGAACCCGCGACAACCTGCTTGGAAGGCAGGAACTCTACCAACTGAGTTACGTCCGCATATATTTTATTTTACCGTCGGGGTGAGAGGATTCGAACCATCCGGCCTCGCTCCCCTGGCGCGCAAATCGCGCCTACGGCGGCTACCGCCGCCTAACGGCTCGCTCTTCGGACGGGAAAACCCAAGGTTTTCCCGCCGATGCCACCCTTTCCTGAAGTTAGATTTCAGGGGGAGCCTCTCCCCCTGAAAAATATCTCCCCCTCGCCGGAGGTTAGAATCCTCGAACCTCAGCTGGTCGGGGTGAGAGGATTCGAACCTCCGGCCTCCTGCTCCCAAAGCAGGCGCGCTGGACCAAACTGCGCTACACCCCGTCGCGATAGATATCGGCAAGGTATTATACCTGAATCAAATTACGCGGCCAAGCTGCCGGATCTTGGCGGTGCTTGTCGATTTATTGTTAAAGCCGGATTTTTATATGACGATACAAGTACTGGCAATGCGTAAAAGGAGAAAGTCATGGTTGATGTTTTGTTGGTAAACCCTCCAAGCGAGTCAAGCCGGTTTACCAGTACGCCTGAGGAGCATTTAGGTCTCGCCTATATGACGTCGGCCTTGAGACAGGATGGTTTTTCGGTTGAAATTATCGACGCGCCGGCAGCCAGGCTCGACTACGCCGACCTGACAAAAGAGTTAAGTCGTCGTCATTTCCAGCTCCTCGGGGTTTCCAACCTTTTCCAGTCTAATCTAGCATCGCTTCTTACGTGGCTCGAGACACTGAAAGCCGGGGGGTTGAAGGCCCACATCACGCTCGGCGGCCATCCCGCCACTTTCACATACCGCGAAATATTAACAGAGTTCGACGCCGTCGATTCCTGCGTCAGGGGCGAGGGCGAGATTACAATAGTGGAGCTGGCACGGGCGCTGTTAACAGGCGCCGACTGGCGGGCGGTCGACGGTATCGCCTGGCGTGACGGCGACGAGGTGATCGTCAATCCGGGACGGCCGCTAATCGAGGATCTGAACGCGCTGGCCTGGCCGGCCAGGGATGTTAGGGCCGCCCAGCCGCAGGCCTTCGAAACGTTGACTGTTTCTTACAGTCGCGGCTGTCAAGCATTTTGTTCCTTCTGCTCAATCGCGTCATTTTACCGTAGCTTTAAGGGGCCTGTCTGGCGAGGACGCGACCCGGAAGATCTACTCGACGAAATCGACGCCGCGCAGATGATCGCCCCGAAAGAGATGGTCTTGTTTATCGACGACACCTTCATCGGCCCCGGCAAGATCGGCAAAACCCGGGCATATGAATTGGCCGAGGCATTCGCCGCTCGCAGTGGAAACTATGTCTGGGGCGCCGCTTGCCGGGCCGATCAGGTCGACGAGGAGCTTTTCCGCAAATGCCGCGCCGCCGGACTCCGCGTGGTTTTCTTGGGAATAGAAAGCGGCAACCAGGAGACCTTGCGCGTATTTAATAAAGAGACGACTATTGAGACGAACAAAAAAGCCATAGAAATCCTGAAGAAAGTGGATATTGTCCCCGAAATGGGTTTCATCATGTTCAACCCGTATACGACTTTCACCAATGTCCGCCAGGACCTGGACTTCTTACTGGAAACTGGATGCGGACCGGATGTGAGACAGGTCAGCCAATTGTGGCTCTTTCCCGGCCAGCAGCTCTTATCAAAACTTCAAGCCGACGGTCTGCTTGGCGGATCGCCATTAGCTTATCATTCCAAATACGTCGACGAGCGCGTCGGTATGCTATACAAGGCGCTCGAGCAGATGTTTCACGATCAAGCCTATCCGGCTGTGCAAGCCACCCAATTAATACGGGCAGCCAGATTCGGCAGGACCGGTCCCGGACAGCCAAGCTTAGCGGCCGTTGAGAAAGCGGTCGCGGAGTTGAGGCGCATTGTTTATGAGATAATCAATAAGGCTGTGGATTTTTTCGAGTTCGACAATGGTCCGGACCGGATGCCTTTATTAACGAAAGAATTGTCCGAGCGGTGTAATCGGCTGCTTGACGATACCGAGCGGGATGTCGGCAGACCGCTACCGGCCGGCAACGCGGCCGCAAAATAATGTCTTACCGACACAGTACTTGACAAGCGCATCATTGTCTGAAAAGCTAGGGCGGTTATGGCTGATTCAACGATCAGTTATGTGATAAACCTGAACCAGGCCGACGCCTGGATAGTGGCCCTGGTAGTGGGCTTGGCGTTGCTGGCCTGGGCCTGGGGCGCCCTCCTAAAATCGGCACTGGGGCTCAACCGTTGGTTTGGCCTGCTAATGCTCGTCCCCATCATCAATCTCCTCGCCTTTATGGCCTCCGGCGTCGCGGCCCACCACCGCTTGCTCGACCACCAAAACAAGGTCGCCTACGAGAAAATCAAGCGATTGATGGAAGAGGATGAGGCTGCCGACATGGTACCGGCCAAAGCGGACTAAGCCCGTTTGGATGCTTCGGCGGTGTGGTAAAATTTAGGAGCCGACAAGCTCGTACCGGGAGGGATCGCCGTGTGTCACGCTCAAAACCGTATTTGCGAATGCAGCGCCGACACCGCGATACTGCATTTTGGCAATAATGTCTTGCCTGAGAACATCGTCCGCGCTCTGTACTGCCCGAAATGCGGGCAAACCGTGGACTTCATCCCGGAGAGTATGCTCAAAGATAATGGCTGGATCATCGACTTTGAGATCGAAGGCGCCCGTCTCTTCGCTCATGAATTCCCGGCCGCGCCGGATGAGATAACCCCTGAATATATTTTCGACAAGGGCTTCTGCACCTGGGTCGGCTATACCCCGACGGACCAGTTGGACAGCTACAACGAAAAGACCGACATCATCGAGCTGGCTAAAACCGACCGCGCCCGCTACTTTCAGGAGATGAAAGATTGGTCTATCAACAGGGCCAAGCGCCTGGCGGAAGCCGGCTGGCGAAAAGCTAAAGCAGCGGTGTAGACTCTTTTACGCACTTGGCCATTTGCAGATAAAACCCTAGATTCGGTACGAACTTTTCGACGGCAAACCGGCGCTCCAGCAGGTCCTTAAACTCATCGCCCGACAGCCGATAATAATATATCCCGCCGTCATGGTAGCCTTCCTTGGCCCCGATCAGCCGCCAGACCCATGAGTCGCGGTAGACACTGATAATAAATGTGCCCTCGCCCCTGATGATCCTGGCCGCTTCGTCGACGGCTGTGTTTCTCGAACCCGGCCCCGGCAAATGCTCGAAAACCTGACAACTGAAGACATGATCGCAGCCGAGGTCTCTGATGGGCAGGTGGTTTACATCCCCCTGCACCCAATGAGCATTAGACCCCGTAAACTTGGCCCGCGCCCGCTGTAGTGAAGTCACGGAGAAATCGACGGCAACCAGCTCGGCCACACGTCCCGCCACCACTTCCGTTATGCGACCGGTGCCGGCGCCGAGCTCAACGATTATGTCGCCCTGACCCCCCTCGAAGAGCTTCAGCAATTTCGGCACCTCTAATTTGGATAAGACCTTCAAACCCTTAAGCCGATCGTAATCGCGGGCTTGATCGTCCCTGGCCCGCATTTCATTGGCTTTGTCGCGGCCCGTTGGGTGGTCCCCTATCGAATGGTCCGACAGGAGTTGCGGGATACCGTCTTTTATCTGAAAAACACTGGCGCATGACGGGCAAAAAAGTTCGCCTTCGAGCACTGACATGGGCGCGTCGGCCTCGGAAAAGACCTTTAGTTCCAGAGGAAAATGCTTGTCGTTGGGACAGGCGATTATATC
>JAUXSL010000111.1 GCA_030679975.1 Actinomycetota bacterium | reverse complement strand
GAGCCCGGGCCGAAGGCCCGGGCGAGTCTCTGGAGTCAATAAATCGTCAATGGTGGGCCTACGTGGATTCGAACCACGGACCTCGCCCTTATCAGGGGCGCGCTCTAGCCGACTGAGCTATAGGCCCAAAGACTGGGTTATCTTACCAAAAAAATCCAGAGGGAAACAACCGCGAGGGCAATTAGCGTAGTTGCCGTTGCCTTTGTCTAGGAAATTATGGACCCGATTATCCCCAGCGCCGGCCCGGCCACGCCCAAACCGCTGACGGGTCTCTCTAATTCCGCCTGCACGCCCTGCAAACAGGCACAATTAACACCAGCGGTTTGCCAAAAAGCCGATTCGCTTGTATGCTTAACAAACGGGTTAGTACCTGTTGTCCAGGGGGCTGATTGTGGACGATCAGCAAATATCTCGCTTCGAGAGAATGATCTCGCCGGCGATCGCCGCCTCTTTAGTGGGTCTTGGCGTTGCTCTTGTCGTCATCGGCTACTCTTACAATTACGCCGTCAAGCACGATCCACAAATAATAAATTTCCAGTACTACTTGACAGAAAAACCTTATCGGCCGCTGCAATTCGCGGTCTCTTTGTTGCCGATAGCCGTCGGCTATTTCTTTGGGCGCTCGCGTGAGAGACTCTTGGCGTTACGAAACCTCTATTACGAAGCCGTTATCGAGAAAGCGCATCAAAGCAACTACCCCAAGTTGAGTCTGGATGCTTTTGAAGCCGCATCACTGCAGCGACTGACGCTCCGGGAGCGAGAAGTATTGGGGCTGGTTTGCCGAGGGCTGGCCAACAAAGAAATCGCCGGCCTTTTATTCATTAGCGAGAAAACCGTTAAAAACCATATCAATAGCATTTTTAAGAAGCTGGAAGTAAGCAATCGTACAAACGCCGCCTTACTGGTCTTACGTGAGGGCTCGGCAAGCAAGAATAGGCTCTAGGACCCAGAAATTTAGAACCTGGCGCCTATTCCTTTGGGCTTGCCTTCCTTCTAAGCTTATAAACAGTTAATCGATAGCCCTGCCGTAGTGAAGGAACGGTCAGTCTTCCGTGATTGAGCATCACGGTTCTTGCCTAGCCAATGGGTTAAAGTCCTTTTAGGGAAGAGCCTTGGCCGAAAAGGAAGAGGCGCCAGAACCTTTTCCGAAGTAGACAACGGCGCCGATAGAGTAAACACATGAGCGGTGCGCCTTTTGTGATCTGGGAAAAAGTAGTGCATCGACACCCTAGATTCATGTGGAGAAAAGTCGGTTTTTCGGAACTTTGAGGGCTCCGGGTGATGACAAGTGCGGGTTCGAGTCCCGTCTACGGCACCGTGACATTAACAGCTCAGCAAAGGAGGTGCTTTGATGACCCCAGAGCTAACAAAGCCAGCTATTAGCAGCCCGGCAATCGGAACTCCGGCAATCGGAACTCCGGCCATAGGTACCCCCGCAATCGGAACTCCGGCAATTAAAAAAGCGGAAACAACAACGGATTCAGCCAAAAAATAAGCAAAGAATAAAAATGCTTAAGAAATCTGAGTTCATTAAAGTTATCGACCTCGGCGATGACCGGTTTTTGGCTTATCACACGCTCTTCGGCAACCTGCGAAGCTTAAACAGCGGCGCCATTGATATCCTCGACCGGTTTAAGCGAAACCATGAGCAAGACATATACCGCTTGCTTAGTGACCATGGGCGACTTATTGACGACCTTAAAGAAATCTATTTTCTCATTGACGAGGGAACCGATGAACGCGAACTTGTTCGCCAGGAAATTGAGTTAAGAAAAAGGGTTCTCAAAGCCGGCTTTTACATCGGCGGGTTGCAATTGAGCATTTCCGACGCGTGTAATTTCCAATGCGTCTATTGTTTCGCCGATTCAACCGATAAGCGATCTCCCGAGAGGCAAAAGGCCGGCTCATCAAAGAGAAAACTAATGTCCTTTCCCACCGCCGCCAAGACAATAGACAACACTCTTAGGATCGTAAAACAAAACCGGGGCGATTCCCTGGTTGTCAAATTCTTTGGCCGCGAGCCGATGCTGAACTGGAAAACCATCACCCGGATATTGGAAGCTTACGGCCGCCGAGCCGATGGTGTCGATATTTATTACTCAATTACCTCAAACGGCTCTCTGATCAGTCCGGAAGTCGCCGAGCTGATGAAGGAATATGAATTTCAGGTCACAATCAGTATCGACGGTCTCGGCGCCGCCAATGATATCAACCGGCCCCAGGCCGGCGGCAATGGCTCGTTTGCTCTGATAGATAAAAGCTTGAAAAATCTTTATCGACACCAAGTAAACTTTGACTTTTCCGCGGTTATCTCCGATCGCAATTTCGCTGCCCTGGACTATGATTTTATCGATTACGCAGCCGCTCTTGAGGTGAAAGAAATTAAGCTGCTCTTTGCCATGCAGGGCAAATACCTGGAAGCGGCCAACACTGAAGAGATAATCGGCAAAGTTATCGACCTTTACAAATACGCTAAAATCCGGGACATCGCCTTAACCGGTTATTGGTATAACCCTTTCTCGCAACTCGTGACCGCCTCAAAGACTATCCACCAACAGCATATTGTCCGTCCGGTCCAAGACAGTTGCGCGGCCACGGGTTTTCAGTTAAGCGTCGAGCCCTCGGGCGATATCTTTCCTTGCCGGGCCATGGCTCTTCATCTGGGCCATATCTCGGAATTGAACAAAATGCTAATGTCGGACAACTATGAGCGCGTAGTCCAAAGAACCTACGCCAACGTATCGGACTGCTTCGGCTGTGAAATCGAGGGGTTTTGCCAGGGCGAGTGTTTGGGCAACTGCGAAGAACTCTTCGGTGATTTTTACCGGGTCGACCGGCGGTTTTGCGATATCTACAAGCGCTTGGTATACGAGCTGTTGATTCTGGAAGCGTCGACTGCCGTGGACCCTCTGCCGATGTCCGAAAAATCAAGTCCCGCCGGCCAAAATGAGGCGCTTAATGTCTTATGATTTTGCGAATATCGAATCGAAGGCGCAAAATAAGTGGAAAAACAGCGAAGCTTTCACCAGCCGCCCCGATGACGACAAGCCTAAGTTTTACCTCTTTGAGTACCCGCCGTACCCAAGCGGCAGCCTCCATGTCGGTCACGTCAGGAATTACACGATTGGGGACGTCCTGGCCAGGTTCAAGCGCATGCGGGGCTACAATGTCCTATACACCCAAGGTTTTGACTCATTTGGCCTGCCTAACGAAATCGCCGCGATCGAAAATAATATCCACCCAAAGCTCTGGAGTAAAAAGTGCATAAAAGATATAAAACGGCAATTCAACAAGCTCGGCTTTAGTTATGACGTCAACCGTTTTGTCACCTACCATGATGAAGCTTATTATAAGTGGACCCAATGGCTCTTCTTGCTTTTACTGCGAGAAGGGCTGGCTTATAAGAAAAAGGCGAGCGCCAATTGGTGCCCCAAATGCGCGACGGTCCTGGCGGACGATCAGGTTTATGAGGGCAGATGTTGGCGATGCGACGGCGCGGTCGAGAAAAAATATTTGGACCAGTGGTTCTTGGCGATCCAAAAATACGCCGATCGACTGTTGACCGGCCTAAGTGATCTCAAAGGCTGGCCGGACAGGATCAAGAAGACTCAGACCAACTGGTTTGGCCGTTCCGAAGGCGTCGAAATTACCTTTAAGCTCGAAGAGCGCGATACCGACCTGGCGATTTTCACTACCACCCCGGAGCTCATCTACGGTTGCGCCTTTGTGGCTGTCTCCGCCGATCATCCTCTGGTCTTGGAGCTGATCGACGAAGGCGAGATTCTTCCCGACCAAATCGCCGGCCTTGAATCGGCGAAAAGTCTCTCAACGAAATCGCCCGGCAGGGGCAGGGGCCTCTCGCTTAACTTGACCGCGATAAACCCGCTAAGCATGAAACCGTGCCCCGTCTTTGTCGCCGACTATGTGCAAAGCGCTTATGGAACAGGAGCTATCTTCGGCGTCCCGGCCCATGACAAGGCCGATCATGAATTTGCGTCGGAGCACGGATTGCCTATGGCGCCGGTCGTCCAGTCGACGGAGAATACCGTCGCCGGCTGCTTTATTCCGGAGGCGCAAGATATCCTCATTAACTCCGGCCCCCTTAACGGGTTAACCGTCAGGTCGGCCAAAGAGCGAGCGGCCGCCTTAATTGAAGATAAGGGCCTGGGCCAAAGGGCCGTCCATTACCGCATCCGGGATTGGCTGATCTCGCGCCAGCGTTATTGGGGGGCGCCGATTCCTATAATTTATTGCCCCCGTTGCGGAACGGTACCGGTGCCCGAAGAACATCTCCCGGTGACACTGCCGAGAAAGGTCAACTTCAAGCAGCCGGGCAACCCTTTGGCGCGGTCTACGGAGTTTGTCGACTGCCGGTGCCACCGATGCGGCCGGCCGGCCAAACGCGAGACAGACACGATGGATACTTTTGTCAATTCGAGCTGGTTTTATCTCCGTTACTGCAGTCCCGACCATGATGCGTTTATGTTTGACAAAGATGAAGTCGTGTATTGGATGCCGGCCGATGCGGCAATCGGGGGCGTCGAGCACGCCACGACCGTCTACATTCATGACAGGTTCATAACAAAGGTGCTTTATGATGCGGGCATCGTCCCTTTTGAAGAGCCCTTCTTAAATTTAATCGCCCATGAGTTGGTCATTAAAGACGGCAAGAAGATGAGCAAATCCCTGGGCAACACGGTTGACCCGAATGAAATAATCGCCAAATACGGCGCCGATGCCCTGCGGCTGGCGATACTCTTTATCGCCCCGCCGGAAAAAAAATTGGAATGGAAAGAGGCGACGGTAAAGAGCTGTTATCGGTTCTTAAGCAGCCTATGGCGCTTAGTAATTGAAAATTTGGAGCTGATAAAGCCTTATTCCGGTGTTTTCGTAACCGAGGCGGACTTCTCCGGCCCCACGGATGAGCCAACGCAAGCGATAAAAGACATCGTGGGCAAGGTCACCGCCGACTTGGAAAAACACCATTTTAATACCTGCATCCATTCACTGTTCAAGCTGCTTAAATTACTGTCCGACCGGCAAAAGCAAGGATTAGCCGGCGAGACTGATAAAATCTTCTTTGCTCAAGGAGTTCGGGCTTTATTGCTTCTTCTGGCCCCGTTTGCTCCGCATATCTCCGAAGAGCTGTGGGAGAAAATTGGATTTGAAGGGCTGATCTGCAAGCAAGCTTGGCCCGGGTATTCACGCCGCGAAGCAGCTTCGGAAAGAACGGACTTGATCGTCCAGATCAACGGCAAAGTGGCGACGATCATGAAAGCCGCGGTAACGCCAAAGGCCGGCCGAAAAGAAATAGAGCGTCTGGCGCTGGGTCACGAGGCGGTGGTCCAAAAGCTCAACGGCGACCAGGCGACCACAACGGTTTTTATCAAGGAGACAACGCATAGAATTCTAAACTTAATTGTCGATGGGCCGGCAACGCCCGCTCGCCTGGCGGAGCGGGACCCGGCGGACATAATAGCTAATGATGTTAGCAACAGCATATAAAACAAAGGAGGTGATGATTTAACCACGAACAGCACGAGACACCATCGAAAGGAGGTGTAAAATGCCGGTAAACAGGATATTGAGACTGTTTACCGCAGGGATTATGGTTATGCAATTGACACTGGGATTCGCGCCGCCGGCTCTAGCCGCCGGCAATTACAATCTGGATAAAATAGTGTGGAGCAAAAGCGAGTGCAAAAGCAATAGCCGTCGCATCTGGCGAATGAACGATGACGGCGGCAGTAAGACGCTATTGACCCAGAGCACGCCGGCCGGTTATACCGATGAGCACCCGGTCTGGAGCGACGATGACGCGCAAGTGGTCTTTACCCGAAACGGCGTCATATACAAAATGAGTGGTGTGACAGGTGAGGCGGGCGGTTTGACGCTGCTGACACTGATTGGCGAGTTTGCCAACCATCCGTTTGTCTTCGGAAGCAAGGTCTACTATTCTAAGAGGAACGTCAATGGAATTGCGGAAATCTGGCGCATGAACTTGTCTGACGGCAGCGGCAAGGAGCAGGTCGTGGGCAGCGGGGCCTTGGCCTCCGAGAATAAGTACCATCCGACGGTCGCCACTTATAGCGGAACCAACTATCTGGTCTACGTGGAAGGCGACGTCGACACGGACAAGGACAATAAGATCAAGATCCGTAACTTGTCGACCAGCGCCACGACAGTGCTGCTGGATGGCGCCGACCTAACCGGTACGAAAGCCAAAGACATATACGCGCCAAGCATAATGCCCGGCGGTAACGCAGTCTTGTATTCTCAAACGGGTCTCCTCCTCGGAGATCCTCCCCAGCCTCCGCCTCCACCTGAAGCTCCGATGAGACTCAGAGTGAAGAGGCTGGATTTAAACGGCACCCCCATGGACCCAATCAACCCAACCACCGATACACGCACAATCTTAACCGACACTTATGACCAAGCGGATGTTACTCCATACGCCGATTGGTCGGACGACACGGAGATGGACTTTGTGCGCATCAGTACCGCCGAAGCGCCTGTCGAAGCCGAGATATTCTACAAGACCGATCTAACGACAACGACGCCGGAACCGGAAAATAGGTCGAATGACGCCGCCAACATCGACACGATCGTAGTCGAGAAATCGGCTTGCAACGCGCCTGATCCGGTTCCTTGCCCGGCGCCTGTGGACTCAACGTCAATTCTGGGCTATATGGCCATAATGGCCGGGGGTTCAATCTTGATCTGGCAACGCCGTTATAAATCGAGGGGTCTGGTTTAATCTGGCATGATGTTGAATAAACATTTCTGGATTTCTGGAATTTAATATAAAAGAAGCCTGATCTGGCGGGCTTCTTTGATGTTAAAAGGAGTTAGACAGTGGAAGATAGCGCCGCGGAACAGAATCAACGGAAGATGGACGCCGGTATTGGGCTTGGGCATCGCTTATTGACCGTGGTAGCGGTCGTCTTGATAGTCGGCGGTTTAGCGGCATCTCTTAATGCATGGTTGTATCCGGTATGGCAGGAGAATGTCTATCCTTTCGCGCGCGATAAAAAAGCGATTGCCCAAGGCGCCAAGTTATACCAACGGGAATGCGTGGGTTGCCATGGGGCCAACGGTGAATTTTCCACACGCCACCACCCGATCAGCGTGCATATCGGCATGCATAACCCGCCTAACTACTTCGAAGTTGTCACAAAGGGCGAAAGCAAATTCGCCATGCCGGCTTTTGAGAACAGTTTAACCGAAGAAGAGCGGTGGAAAATCGTCAGTTACCTTTTTGATCGCTTTAAAAATAAAACCCGCACAATGAGCATGACATCAGGATCGAAATGACAGATTACGCAGTCTTTACAAGGGACCCCGGTGCTTAAAAAGATCGAAGGTACGGACTGGGACTTTTTAAAAACCTCCGCGCTTTTCTTGATCATAGCGACTATTTTGGGCGCCGTCGTGTCTTTGCTTTTTCGCGCCGGCCAAATTTATTTCCTTATTAACGCCACGACCAGCGCCGCGGCTTTCTTTATCGGCTTAGTTGGGATCGGCGCTCGGTCCTCACCAAATGAAATTTATTTAGATACCAGAATTCTTGTGATAACCCTTGAATGCACGGCTGTATTTATTGTTGTTTTATACACCTCTCTCATAATCGCTTATCCGACCCCGTTGAAGAAAAAACTTTCGGGCTTGGCCATCGGCATTCCTTTGATTTTCATTGTCAACGTGGCCAGGTTGGTCTTCATTGCCGCGGTCTCGGAGAAATTGCCCACTTACTATTTCAACTTTGTGCACGACTACCTCTGGCAGGTAGGCTTTATCTTGCTTATAACAATGCTGTGGCTAACATTTATTCGGGAAAAACAAGATGAAGCCTAAGCTGCTGTTCGCGCTTAAAGTTACCGCATTTTCGGGTTTGCTCTTTCTGGTCTGGCCGGCCATCTCGACAGTTTGGCGGACGGGCGAGTTTTTCTCGGCAGCTCTTCTTATACGATTGCTTGGCCTGGCTTCGGTAAGAGCTATCGCGGAAAAAAACTATCTACTTATCCCCACTATTTCGGTAATCGCGGCTTCTTCAAACTCGAAGATTACGCGCAAGGTAAGGTTTGCTTTGCTTGCCTTTGCCTGTCAGTTCGGCTTTAGTGTCTTATCTCTTGCCTTGGGAATGCGCGAGCTGATTGAGGATGCGGGCGGCATCTCCGCGCCCGGTTCGTTAATAATGATGGCTCGCTTTTATTTTCCGTGGATGTTGACAATATTTATTATCCTCTTATTTGTTCAGGGCAAACCGGAGGCACTTTGGGAGATACAAGCGCCGCTTGCAAAAGCTAAAAAACAAAAACCAACATCACCGCGTTACGCTCGGTCTCGATAGCCACGCTTTACGCTTGCGACAGGCGCGGCCGCTCGGCTTCGAGAAAATCTATGAACGCGGTAGACAAACTGGTTTGGCGCGGTGCGTTACAATTCTTGCCGGTCGAAGATGAAGATACCCCCGGCCAGCAAAGCCGCGCCCAGCGCCGCCGTGATCAGCATGGGCCAAATCGCGTCAACCGGACCGGCCCGGCCTAAAACCACATTAACGGCATGGTCGTTGAGAGACGCGGGCGAATACCGGGCCGACCAGCGGCTGAAAAACGACAGGAGGCTCAAGGCGGAGAAGCCCGCGAGACTCACGACACTGGCGGCGACTTGGCTTCGCAGGACCGCGCCGGCCGCGAGCGTTAGAGAAAATATGAACAAGATATAAACGGCAAAGATCAAGTTGGCGGCGGCAAAGGCGCCGGCCGGGGCCTTACCGAACAATCCGACAGTGTAAAAATAACAACTGATTGCTCCAACAGCCAGGGATACGACGAACCAACCGCCGTGAACCAGCCATTTGGCCAAGACGATGGCCGGGCGACTGATGGGCTTGGTCACCACCTGGGCGAGCACGCCGCCGGCCTTCTCTTCGCTTATTAAACTCATAGAGAACAAGATAACGGCCAACAAGCCGATCTGGGTCAGATTCTTAAAGTACGCTTGATAAGCGGCGACAGCGCCCATTTTGGGCAGTGTGATGGATATCCCCTGGGCCCGCAGCTGAGGTTTGAGTATCTCCGGCAGAAATTTTGTCGAGGCCGGGGCCATCAAACCAAGAAATAAAAAGAGTACCGGCACAGCCCACAGGCGGTACGTCCTGAGTATCTCTTTTAGCTCTTTCTTAAGGAACGCTCTCACGCCAGTACTTTCATAAAAATCTCTTCCAAGCTCATCTCGCCCATTTGATAGTGGCGCAACGGCAACGACGCCCGGGCGACCAGTTTAGGCAATTCGCGCTCGGCGGTTTGCAGGTTGTTGGTGCGCACGATAACCGTCCGCCCTTCAGTTCTGACATCTACCACCCACACCAGGCCGCTGAGCAAGGTGATGAACATGTCGATCGGACCGTCGAACTCCAGAGTAAAAACAGGCTCCAGATAGCGGGACTTAAGCGTTTCAAGGTCCGATTCGAGTACCAGCTTGCCTTCACGCAGCATCGCCACCCGGTCGCAGACGCGCTCGACATCTTCAAGGATGTGGGTCGAAAGAAAGACGGTCTTTTCGTGGGCCAAAGAAGCGATCATATCCAGGACTTCCTTGCGTCCCATCGGGTCGAGCGCGGACGTCGGTTCGTCCAAAAACAAGATGTCGGCATCGTTTATCAGGGCCTGAGCCAGACCGAGCCGCTGCTTCATCCCCCGGGAAAACCCGGATATCGGCCGGTCGACCCCGGCCAGGCCACAGAATTCAAGCATCTTGCTGAGGCGTGCGGCGCGCCGGTCGCCTTCGAGTTCAAACAGATCGGCGCAGAATTCCAAATATTCCCGGGCCGTCATCCAGCCGTAAAAAGCCGGATTTTCCGGCAGATAGCCAAGGCGGGAACTGACGGATTTGAAATCGCGCGCGACATCGACGCCGAATATTAAAGCTTCGCCCGCTGTCGGCCGGGCCAGGCCCGTTAAGACGCGGATGGTCGTGGTCTTGCCGGCGCCGTTCGGCCCCAGAAAACCAAAGACCGACCCTTGAGGCACAGCCAGATTTAGATCGTCGACGGCGGTGTAGGCGCCAAAGCGTTTGACTAAACCGCGCAACTCGATGGCGCTCATTCGCTCTCCCTCCGACCGAAGATAAGATAGATTATCGGGCCGATGGTGCCAATAAAAAGAATCACGATTAACCATATGACCTTATTTCCGCCGGTGACCTTAGGGCGCTTGGCCAGATCGACTAAAGCGACCACAAGCAGGACCAGCTCCAGCAAGATAAGCGGCGCCAGGCCAATAACCATTTTCATGGTTTGATTATAACCCGTGGCTCCCTGGTTCTACAGCTTTTTGCGCTTTGGAGGCGGCGGCGACCGACCGATTGACTCGCGCCTCTTTCTGGTATAATAAACGCAGGTAATCGAAGCATTTATTGTATCCGGGAGGTGATTTCTATGTTTAACAACCTCAAGTACTTCTTCCTCTACTGCTACGAGGCGGCGGACAAAATGGAGGAAAAAGCCGACGTCTTCGCCCAGGAGCGGGCGAAGCGGATGGAGATTTTCCGCGGTCAACGGCAAGAGGCCGAAGATAAAGCCCGGGCCAAGTTCGACGAGATGCGGGCGGAGGCCCAGCGACAGGTAGGTGAAGCCTTAAATCGAGTCGGCGTGGCTAGAAAAGAAGAGATCGACGAATTAAAGAAGCTCATAACCAACCTATCGAAAAAAGTAGACAAGCTCGCGAAATCTTAAGCTATATGCCGACAGCCATGACCAGAAATAAGAGGATACGGGCGTTTGCCTGGCTCTTCCTCGGGATTGTTAGAGACTTCTGGAAAGAAGCCCGCATAGCCCGACGCCATGGTTTCGCCAAGGCCAGGGAACGCATGTCCGCCCGCCACCGCCGGCGCGCCATTCAGTTCCGGGACACGGCCTTGCGCTTGGGCGGGGTCTTGGTAAAGCTCGGCCAATTCTTCAGTACCCGCGTCGATGTTATGCCGAAAGAATATATCGAAGAGCTCGCGAAGCTGCAGGACACCGTGCCGGCGGTCCCCTTCGAAGCAGTGCGACAGGTTATCGAAGAGCAGTTCGGCCGGCCGCTGGAAGAAGTCTTTCCCCATTTTGAGCCACAAGCTTGGGCGGCGGCGTCCCTGGCCCAAGTCCATAAAGCGGTTTTGCCGGACGGTCGAATCGCGGCCGTTAAGATACAGCGTCCGGGCATCGACAAGCTCTCCGATATCGACCTGGCCACTTTCAGCTATCTTATGGAAGGACTCAACAGATTTACCAGGATAGCCCGGCAGCTGGACATCCCCATGATAGTCTCGGAATTTGTCCGCACTATCGGCGATGAGCTTGACTTCGTGCGCGAAGGCGATAACGCCGTCAGATTTAAGAAATACTTCGGCGACAACAAGCTTATCTACGTCCCGGAGATATATTGGGATTACACCACTGAGAAAGTGCTGACGCTCGAAGCTATCGACGGGATAAAAATCTCCGATTATAAAGCTATCGAGGCGGCCGGTATCGACCGCAAGCTCGTCGCTCAGGAGATTGTCGAAGCCTATCTCAAGCAGGTTCTGGAAGACGGTTTTTTCCACGCCGACCCGCACCCCGGCAATCTTTTCGTGGCGCCGGGCCCGTTAATAACCTTTATCGACTTCGGCATGGTCGGGGAGATAACCCCGCCGATGCGCTCCGCTTTTCGCGACACCGTCATCGGCGTGGCCCAAAGAGACTCCAACCGCATCATTGAAGCTCTGTGGACCTTAGGATTTATCCGACCCGGGGCCGACGTCAGCTCGGTCAAGAACGCTTTTGACTGGTTGCTCGACCATTACGCGGGCATCACCGCCCAAACGCTGACTTTCGCCGAGATCGAGGAGATACAAGAAGACATCATGGTCATCTTCCGGGAACAACCTATCACCATCCCGGCGCAGTTCGCCTTCCTCGGCAAGACGTTCGGCACCGTGCTCGGGCTGGCCACCGGTCTCGACCCGGAGATAGATATAGTGGAAGCCACAAAACCATATGTCGCCAGGCTGGCCGAATCATTGACGGAAGATAAATGGGGACTGGTCATGGATGAGGCCAAAGCAATCGGCCAATTGTTGCTGGCTATGCCGAGGCAGATGAACGAGCTACTCGAGAAGGCCAGCCGGGGGCAATTGCGGGTCAAAATCGACAGCCGGGATATCGCCAATTCGCTTGATCGGTCGAGCGGCAGCCGCTTCGCCTGGGGGGCATCTATCTTCAGCGCCGTCGTCGTCCTGGGGGGCATCTGGCTTATCGGTATGGAAATGCCAAACGAAGGTTACGCATTCGCGGCCCTCGGATTTCTGGTTTTTCTGTTCAACTACCGCCGTTAGCGCGCCAGCCGCAGTCCGGCGTCACCCAGGGATGCTTCTCCAAATAATCCAACGTTTCTTCATCGGGATATTCGCGGCAGACTTTGGGTTTTTTCTCATGGATGCGGCAGCCGGCCGGTTGGCCGTCGGCTGCCGGGATGAGGTGGCGGCAGGGCAGGTCAAAACAGACCAGGGCCTCGCCGGCGTCTTCGCTTTCAAGGGCGACCCCGACGTGGGCGAGAAGCCAGTCTTTTTCATCCCGCCAATCGTCATCGAGATCAAAAGAGAGAACCATGTGGGAACAACAGGCCCCACAGCGCTTGCATGCCATAGAATAATTATATACTAAGAGAATAGAGAAGCAGAAAATGGAGAATGGAGTCCCGTTTCAATTTTCCATTCTCTGTTTCTCTATTTTCTATTCTCCGCCTTTCTGGTACATATAGAGTATGGCCGACGACAAATTAAAAGACTATCGCGCCAAGCGCGATTTTAAGACGACGCCGGAGCCGGTCGAGGGCGGCGGGGGCGAAGGCAAAAAGTTCGTGATCCAGCGCCACCAAGCCTCTCATCTGCATTACGATCTTCGCCTGGAGATGGGCGGAGTCTTGAAGTCCTGGGCGGTCCCGAAAGGCCCGCCGGTCGAGCCGAAAGAGAAGCGTCTGGCGATTGAGGTCGAAGACCATCCTCTGGCCTACGGCGACTTCGAGGGGACTATCCCCGAAGGTCAATACGGGGCCGGCACGGTTGAGATATGGGATAGCGGCACGTTCGAACCTCTGGACGACGGCGACCCGCAAGACCGGCTTAAAGCCGGCAAGCTGGCCTTTATGTTGAAGGGAAAGCGCTTAAACGGGCGGTTCGCTTTAGTCAAAACCAGCTTCGCCCCGAAAAGCTGGTTATTCATCGCCCACGATGACGACAGTCATTAATAGTAGGGCTCATAGAGTGGGAACGGACCTATATATAGAGCCTTAGCGCCCGCCCGGTCGTCCATCACCCCGTCCGGCTTTTTGCCGGCGGAATGGTCTATGCGGATAAAAGCGTTATCGTAGTCTATATCCGCGGCCATGAGTTCCAGTATGTCATCTAATTCCAGGGCCCTTATGTTCATGAGTAAGCCCTCCTTACCGCTAAATCACCGGATATGAACGGTCGTAAAATCTTTTATCGGTCCTAAAGATTAAACACTTAAGAGCCGGCCCGCCTTGAAATCTAAGCATAATGTTGTATGTTGGAAGTTCTCAAAAAATTTAACCCGGACGGCGATTAAGCCGAAGTCTAGGATTGTCTACCGGGACAGGGGGTTTTCGTTCGTGAATTGGCGCAGATTAGGCCCGGTTCTATTAATAGTCATTATCATCTCCGTATTTTCGCCGGCGGCGTTGTCGGCCTCGCCGGCAGGCGCCGTGCCGCGACGCGACCAGTCTGTAAAACCATCGTTTAGCGACTTGGTTTTAAAATTCAGACAAGTCACAAATAGATTCTCCCGTTTGTTGATCGGGCCAAAAGGGACCGGGAAGAACCGCTTGGAACCGGCGGTTGTGGCCATGCCGAAAGGGGACAATCCCGTAGCGGGCGCCGCCGCCGCTGCCTTCAAGCCGACCCCGACGCCGCCTATCCCGGATGGGGCGCCGCGCGACAACGTCTCGGCTTCGGGCCCGTTCTCGGCGCTGGTCGCCGAAGCCGGCCGAAAAGATCTCGGCGGCGGCGGAACGGTCGCGGTCGGATACGCGCGGGGCACTTACTACCTTATGCAAAACGGCCGGACTATCGCGACGTCGAACCGGCCTATCAAGATAGAGCCCGCCGGCGGCACGATATTAAGTCTGCCTGATTTCCAAGACCCGAATTGGAACAACACCGCGAACCTCAACGCTTTTCGCGGTAACATCGAGGTGGCGTATTCAGCCGCCGCCAAACAGCTTTGGGCCGTCAACGAACTCAGCCTGGAGGACTATCTTCGCGGCATGGCCGAAGCCTCCGCCGACGCGCCTGAGGAGCATTTAAAGGTCATGGCGATAGTTTCCCGCAGTTATGCCGTTCACCATCTGGCCGCCGGCGGCCGCTATCCCGGCGAACCGTACCAGTTAAAAAACAGCCGCAACGGCAACGGCGACGACCAGGTCTATCGCGGCTATAATGCCGAGATGCGCCAACCGCGCATCGCCAAGTCCGTCGGCGACACCATTGGCACCGTCGTCACGTACCAGGGCCGGCCGGTTATCACGCCTTATTCAACCCAACCCGGCGGGCGCACCCTGAGCCCGGCTGAAGCCCACTGGAAAGTCGATTGGCCTTGGGTCCAATCCGTGCCGGATCCGGACACGAGCGGCATGCCCCGCAA
>JAUXSL010000107.1 GCA_030679975.1 Actinomycetota bacterium | reverse complement strand
CAATTGCGGTTTGACCGCACCGTGGCCGTTCTGGCCAGTTGATAGTTGCCCACCGCCGGGTTGACGTTGCCGAACTGCAGGCTGGTCGGATTTAAGGTCAGCTCGATGGCCGGGTCGACCGAGCCGCCGACCTGGGCCGGCGCCGTGCTGCCGGCAACCAGAGCCATTACCCAAATCTCATTGTTATTGCCGACCCTCGTTGAAGAAAAGGCCAATCTTGATCCGTCCGGACTCCAGTTGGCCCCGCCGTCAAACGCGGCATCGGTCGTAAGCTGAGTTTGGTCGGCGCCGTCGGCGCCCATTGCCCAGATGTCGCGGTTGCCTGATCTTTCCGACCAAAACACTATCAAGGCACCGTTTGGACTGAAGTGCGGATGACCTTCCGCTTGTGGGGTATTGGTCAGCCGTGTCTGACCGGAACCGTCGGAGTTCATCGCCCAGATTTCATTGTTTCCGCTAATGTTCGATTTAAATACTATTCTCGAACCATCGGCGTTGAAGTCAGGCGATGCCTCGTTGGCCGTCGGATCCCCGGCCAGTTGCGATTGGCCCGACCCATCGGCGTTCATGACCCAGATGTCGTCACTGCCGGAACGTCTCGAGGCAAAAATTATCCTGGAACCATCCGGGCTCCATTCCGGCGCATTATCGACGGCCGGGTCGTTGGTCAGTTGCGCCTGGTTGCCGCCGTCGGCGTCCATCACCCAGATGTCGCGGTTGCCCCCTTGTTGGGCCTCGAAGACGATTCGGGATCCATCCGGATTCCAGTGCGGGTCTTGGGCAAACCTGCCGCTGGTCAACTGCGCCGGACCCGTACCGTCAACATTCATCACCCACACGTCGGGACTGCCGCCTCTGCCCGCAATAAAAGCCATGCGGGTCCCATCCGGGCTATAGGCGGGGTGATAATCTTCGGCCGGGTCAAACGTGAGTTGGCTCTCGCCGCCGTTGGCTATGTCCAGTTGCGCCCAGGACACAGCGTTTCCGGATAACAAAATGGCCAGGGTAACAGCAAGAACAACAAGTGTTTTGCTTTTCATGTTTGTCACCTCCTTCCATAAGCGGCCAACATGAAACCGCCTTGATCGGCTCCAAATGAGCCGCTCTCTTATTGGCCCGGGATTAAGAACCGAGCCGTATTTAAGAAGGGATGATCGGTCGATCTTGTCTTGGAAGTTTGCCCCCTGCTAAACCCTAAGCTAGCACTGGGCAAGCGGCAGCTGAATGGGAATTCTGACACATATTTCTTGGGTTAATTGCACCAGACTACGAGTATTTCTGCCGGTCACGAAGGACAGTTAGAACGATTGAGGTGCGTGAAGCGGACTTACGCCAGGCCGTGCCGAATGGCGATAATGGCGGCCGCCGTCCTGTCATTGATATGCAGCTTTTCGAAGATGTTCCCCAAGTGGTTTCTGACGGTCTTATCACTAATGAAAAGGACCTTGGCGATCTCTTTATTGCTCATGGCTTGAGCCACATATTGCAAAATCTCTTTTTCTCTATTTGTTAAGGTGGCGAACAAACGGGATTGTCGGTCTTTTTTCGTCTCAATCTCGGAGAACTCCCTGAGTATTAAGCCGGCCATGCGTGGTTCAAGCTGAGAAAGCCCCATCGCCGCGGCGCGAATTGTCTCCACCAGCTCATCAGCGGCTTGATCTTTCAAGATATAGCCGATAGCGCCGGCCTTAATGGCTTCAAACAAATAGTCTTCGCTCTCATGCATGGTCAGTATGACCACATTGACCCGCGGGTTCTCTTTTTTTATCTGCCTGGTGGCGGCAATGCCGTCAAGTTCCGGCATTTCAATGTCCATGACGACAACATCGGGTTGCACTTCGGCGACGAGCTTGACTGTTTCCAACCCACTGGACGTTTCGCCGACGACATTCATATCGGCCTCTTGAAGCAAGCGCTTCAAGCCCTGTCTCACAATGGTATGATCATCGGCGATGACCACGTTTATCTCAGCCATCAAACTCTCCGACCGAAGCAAGCGGAATTGTCACCTTAATCGTAGTGCCTGCGCCGGGTTGGGTTGCGACATCAATCGTGCCGCCTATTGACTCTGCTCTGTCTTTCATGTTGACGAGTCCGAAGCCCCTATGATCTTGCAGCCCCTTCACCAGATCAAATCCTTGGCCGTCGTCTTGGATGGTGACGCCGACGGAATCGCTGTCGAGCCCGACGGCCACGGTCACGGCCTTCGCTTGAGCGTATTTTTTCACGTTGTTTAAAGCCTCTTGGACGATCCGAAAAATGGTGATTTCCATGCCCGGCGGCAACCGTTGGGCCAAGTCCATCTTAAGCTCGATTTCAATGTTGGTTTCTCGGCCAAACTTTTCCACATGCTGTCCGAGAGTGGGAGCGAGTCCCTGGCTGTCCAGAATCACCGGTCTTAAGTCATTTAATATTCGCCTTAAATCGATCACTGTTTCTTTGGCGAGATCAGTTAGTTCTTGCAGGTGCTTTTGGGCCTCTGGCTCGCCGATCACAGCTTTTAGATAGCCGACGTCAAGAATGATCCCCGAGAGATTCTGGGCGATGCCGTCGTGAAGTTCGCGTGAGATTCTCTTTCTTTCTTCTTCGTGCGCCCGGCTAATCCGGTGCATCAGTTGGTCCAAAGCTTCCTGCTTTTCAAGCGTCTGCTGGTACAAAAGTCGATTTTCCTGGGCGACGATCTTCAAGCTCTTTTTTTCTTGGTGCTCCTTGCCGACAAAGTAGCCGATGCCGATAGGAAATAGCGACACAGACAGTTGCAGCAGCCGATACGGCTTTTGAGTTAGATAGAACCAAAAACCAATTATCCTTGGATCGGCGGAAATGGCGTAATCGTAGGAATAGACAATAATTAATATTGATATCGCTAAACCAATGGCGGCCCCGATTATAGCGAGCGACCGTTTTCCCGACTCTTGAGAGTTGGCCATCTAAACACACCGCCTGGTAGTAAAACTGGCTGGCGTATTATTCTATCAAACATACCGGGGTGACGCAAAAAGGCTTAGTCTTTTATCGACAATATGCTCTTTATGCTCCGCAGGAGGTTGTCGGGTATTTCTTCTTTAAGGATGTAATCCGCGGCGCCCGCCGCCGCCGCGTCGGAGCGATATAAGTCTTCGTCATAAACGGTCAGGACGATGATTTGAGTCTGCGGATTGGCGTTTTTTATCCGTCTGGTCGCTTCAATCCCATCCATGGCGCCCATTTTTAGATCCATCAGAACCAAGTCAGGTTTATGCTCGTCGGCCAGGGCACAGGCCTCCTCGCCGCCTTGGGCTTCGGCTATTACCTCAAGGTCGGGATCGATTCTTAAGAACCGCTTTAAGTTGGCTCTAAACTGTTTGCTATTGTCGACTAGCAAGATACGTTTGCTCATTTTGCTTCACTGTATATTTAAATTATTATCTTACGGCCCAGGTCGATTTAATATGGTACATTCAACACTTTTTAATGGGTCATTTGTACTAGCGGTCTCGCGCCGATTCCAGTGCTCCGACCATACTATATTTTCCGCCAAAAGGCTGCTGTTTCAATTTCATGCCGAGTATCTTTGCGGTAATTCGAACGAGCGGATGTTCGAGGCCCAAGAACTCTTCTTGGCCGCATCTGATTTGCCTAGCGTTCAATCTATCGGTGAAAATCACCACGGTGTACCGGGCTCCGCGAATTGACAACCACTACCGAAGGCCGTATGACCCTATTTATTGAGGTCTGCGGTCTGGTCATCCCTGCCGCGGGCGGCGTTTTAGCGCAGATCGGGTGGTTCAATACCGTGCTTTCCGAGGTTCGGCGAGAATCTGAAAAGCGCGGACCCAGGCTATACGAGATTTCCATCAAAAGACAACAAACTCCGCCATTCGCCAAGCAGCATTCCGTCATATTTATGATAAACTCTCCGCTAACACTGATTAAAAAATACAATATGAAATATCCGCACAATGTTGATAGGAAGTTAAAATTCATCGATATGGCGATTGAGCCGGCTCTTCGCTTGCTTAGGTTTGCGCAGTCCTTAAACTCCGTGTCTGACGAAGGGCTGGCGGCGAAAGCAGCTGCGGGTTCCGCGAACCATTTTGAAGCCCTTGTCCAGCGCTATTCCAGTGCGATGTTTCGCTTGGCTTTCCGCTTATCGGGAAGCCGTGGCGATGCCGAAGACATCGTCCAGGAGACTTTCATAAAACTCTGGCGCGCGCTGCCGGCGGCCGATACGGATCTGCCTTTTAAGCCCTGGCTTTATAAGATTGCCGTTAACACGTCCCTTTCTCACTTGCGGAAGAAGAACCGCGGGCAGACCGTCGATCTCGACGCGACGGATAACCTTATCCAGCTCGGTGATTTCGCCGGGGTCTCAACCGATAACATTGACGCCCAAACAGCCATAGACCGCCTGCCGCTCGACTACCGCCGGATTTTCTTACTTCGCGCGGTTGAAGACCTCGCCTTTGCCGACATAGCCGACATTCTGGACATCCCCGAGGCCACCGCGCGTACCAGGTTTAAGCGCGCCAAGGACCAACTGCGCCAATACTTATCAAAATAAATTGAAACGAAACCGGTCCGCCCAGCGTGTTATTCATTAAAGCCATGAATAACCAATTTGACGAGATGCTGCGCCAACTGAAGAACGTCTCCCCGCCTGAAGGGCTCAATGACCGCGTTATCGGCGCGGTCCGCCGTGTCCGGCGTCGCCGGACAATCTTCACGGGGACCTTATATATGGCCCTGGCGTTAATGGCTCCGGCGTTGATGGCTTCTCTGCGACTCCTGATAACGGACGTCTCGACATCATCGCTTGCGCCCCTGCTCGACCTGGCGCTGACCGACTGGCGTCAAGTACAATCCTCGCTTGGTGCCTGGCTCTTGGCGGTCTTTGAGGCCGTTCCAGTCGGCTCGCTGGCGCTGACGCTCGGGGCGTTTTTCTTAGCTCTGGTCTTGATCGATCGGATATCAAGCAACGGCTTTGTCAAAAATCGAAATATGAAGGAAGCGAGTTAAATGAGCGAACAACAGACTCGAAACACACTTTTGAAGGGTCTAGTCATCGGCTTCGGGATTGCCTTCGGTGTTGTCGTGATATTTTCTTTCGGCATGTTTATCGGCGAGCAAAAAGCCAGGTTCTCATCTCATTGGGGCGAGAACTACCCCCGGGAATTCGGGGGACCGCCCTCAGCTATGCAGTTCGGACGCCCGAGAGGGGTTTTTGGCGGCCATGGCGCCGCCGGCATCGTGATAAAAAAGGAACCGACCCAATTGTTGCTGCGCAGCCCTGATAACGTCGAGAAAGTGATCTTAATCGATAAGACGACCTATTTCGTCAAAGGCAGAGATAAGGCCGCATTTAAGGATATCAAAGAAAAAGTCGGGATAGTGGTGATCGGCTCCCCCGATAATAAAGGCCGCATAAGGGCCCACTTGATAAGAATATTCGCCCCCGGAGATTGGAAGGAAACAAATTGGAGACGAGACAACTTAAAGCCGCCGGCGCCGTCGTTCTTGTAGCCGTCGCCGCCTTTGGCGTCTGGCGCTGGCGGGCCGCCGCCGGACAGCAAGTCAGCCAACCGGTTCAAACAGTGACGGTTGCCAAAGGGGCGGTAGCGCCGGTCTTAGCGGTCACAGGCGCCGTGGCGGCGGACGAACGCGCTGTCAGCGCAAGCACGAGTGGCAAGATTGCGGAGGTATATGTCAAACAAGGGGACACCGTTTCGGCCGGCCAGAAACTGGTTAGGCTGGACGGCGCCGGCGCCCAGCAAGATGTAAATATCGCCTGGGCCAATCTCAAAAGCGCCAGGGCCAAGTTGCAGGACCTTATTGACAAATCGGCATCCGCGGCGGACATAGCGGCGCAGAACGCCGCGATCACCAAGGGAAACGCCGATTACCAGAAAGCCGATGAAGCCCGCACTGCTTTAACGGTTATATCGCCTATTGGCGGTACAGTCATCGCCGTGTCGGCAAATGTGGGCGAACAGGCCGGCGGTGGTAGCGGTAGTAGCACTAGTAGCAGCGGAAGCAACGGCAGTGGATCATCCGGACTGGTCACGGTAGCCGATCTGTCCAGGCTCTATATGAAAGCTGCCGTTGACCAGGCTGATGTTTCAAAAGTCAGCCCCGACCAACCGGCCAAGATTACCCTGGACGCGCTACCCGGCAAGGAATTTACCGGCAAAATCACTTCTATCGACCCGATGCCGACAACCAGCCAAAATGTGGTCACCTATAACGTAAATATTTCCATAGACCAACTCGATCCGGGCGTGCGCCTGGGGATGAGCGCGAATATCTCCATCGATTTAGGTAAAAAAGACGGCGTTCTAGTCGTGCCCAATATCGCCATTCACAGCCAGGGCCAGGACAAAACGGTCACTAAGATGATAGACGGCCAATCGACAGCGGTGACCGTCGAAACCGGAGCGGCCGACAGTGTGAATACCGAAATAACCAGCGGCCTTTCAGCGGGCGACAAGATCGTTCTTCAATCATTCCAGTCAACGACAGGCCAGCCCTCAACAAGCGGCGGATCTAGTGGCAACCCCTTTGGCGGCGGCGGCTTTGGCGGCGGCGCGGGGCGGGGCATGTCGCGGGGAATGTGAGGTGACTAAGGCGCATGTTAATTGAGGCCAGGGATTTACAGAAGATCTACCAACTTAGCAGTGAAGTGTCCGTAGCGGCCCTGCGGGGAGTCACGCTCGATATCGAGTCCGGAGAATTTGTCGCCATTATGGGTCAATCCGGGAGCGGCAAGTCGACGCTAATGCAAATTCTTGGCTGCCTGGACAAGCAGTCCTCGGGCAGCTATCAACTGGCGGGAGTCGACATAAGCTCGCTTGACGATGACAGCCTTGCTGACCTTCGCAGCCGCAAAATCGGTTTTGTCTTCCAACAATTTAACCTGCTGCCGCGCATGACGGCCCTGGAAAATGTCATTTTACCGCTTGTCTACGCGGGACAGGCGCAGCAACAGACGAGGGGGGTCGCCGCCCTGGCGGCGGTCGAGCTTAGCGACCGGGCCGACCATTGGCCGAATCAGCTTTCCGGCGGGCAACAACAGCGCGCGGCCATCGCCAGAGCGCTGGTCAACGAACCCGACTTGATCCTGGCCGATGAGCCGACCGGCGCCCTGGATACTAAAGCAGGCGGCGAGATCATGTCTCTGTTGGCCTCTCTTAATGAGGCGGGCAAGACGGTTGTCCTGATCACTCATGAACTGTATATAGCCCAATATACCAAGCGGATCATCACCATCCAGGACGGCCGAATCGTCAACGATGAAGCCAATAAGAGCCGGAAGGCGGAGCGCCTATGAGCCTGATGATGACGGTTAGAATCGCGCTTCGGGCGGTCGCCGCCAACAAGGTCAGAAGCGGGCTTACCATGCTCGGCATTATTATCGGGGTCGGCGCCGTGGTGGCGATGATTTCCATAGGCGCCGGCGCCAGCCAATCCGTCACGAACCAGATTCAAGGCCTGGGCTCCAATCTACTGACAGTGATGCCGGGGGCGGCCGGTTCCCAAGGCGGCGTCCGGCAGGCCTTGGGCAGCGCCACCAGCCTGACAACCAAGGATGCGGAAGCAATAAAGACTAGGGTTCTTAATGTGGTCCGCATATCGTCAGAGGATTCGGGCCGGGCTCAGGTCATTTATCAAAACAACAATATAAGCGGCAGCATAAACGGTGTTACCGCCGACTACCAAAAAGTTCGCAACACCAGCTTGGCTGTCGGCCGCTTTATCGATGCCTCTGACTTGAGGATTTCAAACCGCGTGGCCGTGGTCGGGCAAAATATAGTCACCGACCTATTTAGCGGCGCCGACCCCGTCGGCAAGTCGATAAAAGTAAACAACATTCCTTTTAATGTAGTCGGTGTCTTGGCGAGCAAAGGCGGCGCCGGCTTTAACAGCCCCGACGATACTATCTTCATCCCGCTGACCACGGCCCAAAACCGGGTCTTCGGCGTGGATAGCTTAAGTCAACTGGGCGTTCAAATTAAGGATCCGCAGTCTATGGATCAAGCTGTGCAGGATATCGGTTGGTTGCTATTGAGCAATCATGGATTGTCGGATCCGCAAAAAGCCGATTTTCGAATTATGAATCAGCAAGACATACTTCAAACCATGAGTCAGGTCACCGGCACCATGACCGTACTCCTTGGGGGCATCGCCGGGATTTCCTTGATCGTCGGCGGCATCGGGATAATGAACATCATGTTGGTGTCGGTCACCGAGCGCACCCGCGAGATCGGTCTGCGAAAAGCGGTCGGCGCCAAGCGCAAAGATATTTTGAAGCAGTTCCTGACCGAATCGGTGACCTTAAGCCTTATGGGGGGCTTAGTCGGCATTCTCATCGGCGTCGGGGGCTCCAGACTGATCTCGCTTGCGACCGGCACGGCCACCTTTGTCACCTTAGGCTCGGTTTTGCTTGCCTTTGGCTTTTCCTCGGCTATCGGCATCTTCTTTGGCATATATCCGGCGATGCGCGCCTCGGCGCTGAGTCCGATTGAGGCGCTTAAATACGAATGAAATATCGGTTTAACTTAGGAGGTAATTGAATTGAACAAGATGGTAACAATGATCGCGGCGTTTGTGGTTATCGCCGCGGCCGCCTTTTGGGGCGGGACTTACTATCAGAGGCAACAATCATTCGGCGACCGGCAGTTTGGCATGATGGGGGGATCTGGCCAAGGTCAACGCTTTGGCGGAAGCGGCGCCGGCGCGCCTGGGCTCGGAAATCGCGGTCCCGGAAACGGACCGCGCGGCTCGCGGACACTGTCGGGACGCCTCGATCGGGTGGATGGGAACAAACTAACGCTGACCACCATGGTCGGTTCGGTAAAAGTGACTCTCGATAAAGCCGCCAAAGTCAAACTAGCTAAAGCGGCGGCATCAACCGACCTTAAGGTCGGCAGCCAAGTGATAATCCAGGGCAGCATGGGCCAAGACGGGCAAATGACCGCGAAATCGGTAATCGGGGAATAAGATCAAGAGAACCATAGCCGGGCCGGCGTTTGTGCCGCCTGCGTTTGTGGTATTAACAAGCGGTATCTAAATCGCGGAAGATGTACTATCTTTAGGTTATGATCGCCTTAAACGCTATAGCTATCGGTTTTGAAGTCAGCGGCTTGATCATCTTGATGATTAGCGGCCTGATTGCGTTGGTCAAATGGATCAAGACAAGCTTCACGGGATTCCGTCTGGAAACTACAAATCCGGAGGATAAACTGAGGCTTGAATTCGGACACCAGATAGTCTTCGCTTTGGAATTCTTCATCAGCGCCGATATCATTAAGAGCATCCAAGCGCCGACTTTCGCGGAACTCGCTAAACTGGGGATCATTGTAATTATAAGAACGGTCCTTCACTACTCATTGAGATAATGCCTGCTATTTCGGCGCCGGCGTGTAGACAAACGTCCAAGTGTAATCAATGACGTTCCACCGCTGGTCGTCAGTCAATGTCTTCTTATACGACGGCATCAACTTCTCACCGTTGGTCAGAACCGCGAAAAAATTGTTACTCTTCTCCTTCATCATAAATTCAGGGTCATTAAACCTGGGCGATTTTGCCCTAAGCCCCGAAGCCCTTGATCCCCGGCCGTCTCCCAGCCTGCCGTGGCACGGCAGGCAGTTTTTTGTGTAGATGTTCTTTCCGGCAGCTAACTGCATTGGCGAGGTCTGTCGCGACCAAACGAAAAATAAAACGTCCCACCGCTGCTCAGTCGTTAACTTCTTCTTAAACTTAGGCATGGCTTTTCGACCGTTGGTCACGGATTCAAACAAATCCTGGAGCAATTCGTTGCGCATGAACTTCGTGTCGGTGAAATTAGCCGGTTTAAGGTGCGGCTTCGCCGCTGTCGGTCCGTCCCCCGCCCCGTTCGGTCCATGGCAGATAGCACACTTACTGTTGTATATCAGCTGACCGGCGCCGGCCGAAGGTTTGACGGTCGGAAAGAATTTAGCGCCTGGTTCTTCAGGCTGCGGCTTTTTCGCCGGCGGCTTGGGCTTTTTGCCGCAGCCGGCTGCGCCGCCGATCAAAACAGCTAAAGAAAGAATAATCAAAACCGCGACCTTGAATGACCGGGTTTTCGATAAAGTGATTATCCACGCCTCCCTTTTTTGGCTCAAGCATATCATAAATCATCAAATTGACCGGGCCGGATTTTCCGCTTAAGCTTATCAAATGCTCCTTCACCATCATTTTATACTAACAGCAAAAACGCGACCGAAGAAGGCGGCAATCATCGATTGCACGATGGGCCGGACGCTCACCTACCAACAGGCGCTTATCGCCTCGCTAATCCTGGCCGACAAGCTTAAAGTCCGCGACCCCGGTTTTATCGGCATCATGATACCGACATCGGCCGGCTGTGCTTTGGCGGTCCTGGGCGCCCTCATCAGCGGCCGGGTGCCGGTGATGATCAACTATTCCACCGGCGCCGCCGGCAACGCTCAATTCGCCCAGCGGAAATGCGGTTTTAAGACGATTATCGCTTCCCGGGCCCTGCTGCGGAAGATCGATTGCTCCCCCGTCGACGGAATGATCTTTATTGAAGACATAATGGCGGAGATTTCGACGGTCGACAAAATCAAGGCGGCGATTAAGTCCAAGTTGCCTACCGGCCTTCTTTTAAAGGCCTTGCCCAAGAACAGCGAGGATGACCCGGTAGTCGTCTTGTTTACCAGCGGCAGCGAGAAAGAACCTAAGGCCGTGCCTCTAAGCCACCGCAACATCACCAGCAACATCGAGGGCTTGGGTCGCGTGTTCAGCCTTTCCGACCAAGACCGGTTCCTGGCAAATCTTCCCTACTTCCATGTCTTCGGACAAACGGCCAACTTGTGGCTGCCGATTTATTACGGGATGACGTTGGTGGCCCACGCCAATCCGCTTGATTTCAAAACTATCTGCCGAATAGTCCGCGAGGAACAAGTGACTTTGATGGTGGGCACCCCCAGTTTTTTCCGGGGCTATCTCCAGAAGTCCAGCCGCGGTGATTTTGATAGCGTGCGCATCGCCCTGGTCGGCGCCGATAAATGTCCCGACTCGCTCAGAGAAGGCTTCGCCGTGAAGCATGGGTTGACGCTTTATGAGGCTTACGGGACCACGGAGACCTCGCCCGCTATCTCCGCCAATGCGCCTCAGTTCAACAGGCCGGGAAGTGTCGGTCGGGCCCTTCCGAACGTGAAGGTACGAATCGAGAATCTGGAAACCGGTGCTGATGCGGCCCTGGGGCAGGTAGGCAAAATCCTCGTCAAAGGCGACCTGGTTATGGCGGGATACTATGACGATATTGAAGAGACCTCATTTAGACTCCGCCAACACTGGTACGATACAGGGGACATGGGCTACTTGGATGAAGACGGCTACTTGTGGCACGCCGGCCGGCTGAAAAGGTTCGCCAAGATCGGCGGCGAGATGATCTCACTGGTACGGGTGGAAAACGTCCTGGAATCCCTCCTACCCGACGATATCGCCTGCTGTGTGGTCAAAATCCCCGACACCGTTAAAGGGGCCAGGATCGTCGTCGCCGTCACCCGCACCGTCGACGAGAGACTTATTTTAGCGCAGATGGCCGAGCAATTACCCAATATCGCGCTGCCGAAGCAGTTTGTCGTCCTTACGGAACTTCCGTTTATGGGAAGCGGCAAAGTGGACTTCAGAGCCGTTACCGAGATCGTCCAGTCAATGAGATCTTCGGCGCCTCTCTCTTTTTGACGGTATTTATTAATTCGTTTAAACGCCCCCGCTAGCGGTAATATTCAGACCATAACAGTTGTGGGGGGAAATGTGGGTCAACCAAACGTAGGTCAATCAAGTGAGATCATCGTTCTCATCACAGCGATCGGCACCGTGGTTTTTCTTTTCGCGATGGATTACTACTTCCGTTACCAGGAAAGACAGGCGGAGCTTCACTTGGCTCAGGCCAAAGAAGAAAGCCGGGCTCCGGTCTACATAGAAATAGCTGAAGAAGGCGACGAGCCCAACATCGCCGCTTGAGGGCCGCGTCCTTATAATTCGAAAACGACTTGGAGTTCGTCCACCCGGTTAGCTCTCATTTTAAACGCCCTGATTTCAGGTTCATCCGGTCGGCGCAAGGAGACAATCACGTAGATCAGATCCGAATCGCCGGCTTTGGCCCGGTCTGTCGGCGACGGGTAAGCCTCCGTCGCCGGATGAGAATGGTAGACGGCGATAAAATCTACACCGTCGTCCCTCATCTGACGAATGACGCTAAACGCTTCCCGGGGGTTGATCGAGTACGTCAGCGCGCTGGCATCGGGATTGTCAGTGAGGTAAACTCGCGTTGCGGTCACGCCGGACCCACCAAGCATCCCGCATACCTCATGCGGAGCCTCTTGCCGCGCGTGGGCGACGATCCGGTCAACCAGTTCTTGGCTGATGGTAAAAGTATCCATCTCCACCTGCCATATAGTGCAAGAACTCCATCACATCGCCTGCCTGAAGAGCGAGCGCCTCGTATTTTCCTTTAGGTACCAGCTCACCGTTTATCTCGACCGCGACCATCTCCGGCCGGACTTCTTTCGCTACCAGCACCCCTGAAACCGTTGTTCCCGGTTCCACTCGCTCTTTAGCTCCATTAATTTGCACTTCAATCATCGTTAGTCCTTTTTAAGACAGCTGATTCTTTATTTTAGCAACCAATTCAGCGCTGGCAAGCCCCCATAAACCGGAGCCCCGGAAACGACACACCCGCGCACTCTACCACAACGGCCCTTTAAAGCGCTTACTCACTTCTTCGGGCGATTCCGTCCATATCTTTTCGCTCAAATATTTCCAGGCTCCATCCGGAAAAACAGTCACAATCGTCCCCGCCTTCATCGTTTTAGCGATCTCCAGTGACTTATAGATGACAGCGCCCGATGAAATGCCGGCCAACACAGCCTCTTCTTCAGCCAACCTCTTCAAATAAAAGAATGCTTCCTCATCTTCAACCAGCTCATTGGCATCAAGCAAATCCATATCAAGAATAGCCGGCACAAAGCCGTCGGACAGGTTTCGCAGCCCTTGCAAACCGCCGTGCGGATAAGGCTGGACCGCCACGACTCTCGTCTTTGCGTTGACTTCCTTCAGCCGGCGACCGACACCCATAAGTGTGCCCCCCGTCCCCAGCCCGGCCACAAAAACATCGACCCGCGGCACTTCTCTTAATATCTCGACCGCCGTAGTCTCATAGTGAGCGAGCGGGTTTGCCTCATTGCTGTATTGATCGACCAGGCAATATCCACCGCCGGCGCCGATCTCCCTGGCCAGTTTTATCGCCCCGTTGGTCCCCTGCTCGCCGTCTGAAAGCACTAGTTCAGCGCCAAAGACTTCAAGAAGCTGGCGCCTCTCCAGACTAACATTATCCGGCATCACCGCCTTGAGCTTGTAGCCCTTGTATTTAGCGATCATCGCCAAGGAGATGCCGGTATTGCCGCTGGTCGCCTCCAGGATGATCGAACCCGGCCGCAGTTCTCCGGCTCTTTCCGCCGCCTCTATCATGTATAGGGCTATGCGGTCTTTAAGCGACCCGCTGGGATTTTGACTTTCCAGCTTGGCGTAAATTTTGACGTCCGGGTTGTCGTGCATCCGTTTGATTTCAATCAGCGGCGTGTTGCCGATGAGCTCCAGTATATTTTTGTATATCACGCCTCAAACACCTTTATCTCGCAGGGCGCTTGCCTTACCAGATTTTCCATTCCCGAACCGGTCAATAGCCGCGACAGAAATGATTTACGCGTCCGCACGATTATCAATGTGTCGGCCGCATGCCTGGCCACCACTTCCAGACTTTTGTCGACAAAATCGCCCTCGACCATCTCGATCTCGCACTCGACCCCCTGAGCGTCGGCAGCTTGCTTAACTTCCGCGAGCGTTGTCGCCGCCTGACGACGATACTCGGCGGAGACAGCCGCTTCCAGCTCAGCCCCCGGCTTCTCCCCGATAAAACCGATGTCCGTCAGCTTATCGAATATCGCCGCCGACACAGTAGAGTCCAACACAAAGACGGCAAAGAGCTTGGCCTCCTTGACCCGGGAAAACCCGATAGCCGAGGCAATCGCCTCCGGCCCCGGCTCAAACGTCGATAACGCCAGCACTACATTGATCAAAATTTCAACCCCAGCAAAGGCCAATAAACCTTAGCGATGACTATAAACACAATAATTGAACTGACGTTCAAAATAAAACCAATCTTAACCATATCTTTGACTTTGATAAACCCCGAGGAAAAAGCGATGGCGTTGGCGGGTGTACCCATCGGCAGCATATACGCTAAACCGGAAGGAACGGCTACCGCCAAAGTCATGACTTTCGGGTCGATCCCAAACGAACCGGCCGCGCTGATGCCGAGAGGCAAAAGTATGGCCACGACGGCGACGTTACTGATGCCTTCGGTCAGAAAGATGGACAAGGCCACAATAATCGTCATCAGCATCAGCGGCGTTAACGACCACGACAGGACCGTCGACTTAGCCACCCAGGCGGCGACATTAGTAGAAGCTACCCCATAGCCGAGCGCGATGGCGCCCCCGTACATCAGTATCACGCCCCAGTTGACGTAATCTTCGATATCTTTCCACGTTACCAGCTTAAAGACGAACATGAGGACGACGGCGGTAATGGCGATGTTGGCCAGGCCGACCGTTTTACCGATAGTTATCCAGCAGACAATGGCTATCAACATTATCAGGCCGATCAGGCGCTCTTCAAGCTTCGGCTTGCCGAGTTCCTTAATACGCGCTTCCAGCACCGCCGACGCGCGACTGATATCGGTTATTTCACTCTTAAAAAAGTATAAGATTAAAAAGTAGGCTATGGCCAGCAGGATAAGAACGGTCGGGACGACCGCCACCATCCACTCAAGAAAACCGATGCTTTGGCCTGTAGTCTGGCGCAATATGGCGATGGCTAATGGGTTTCTGGCGCCGCCCAGAAAGGTCGCGACGCCGCCGACAATAGCGCCGTAAGCGGCGGCCAGAAAAACGGACTTAGCGAAAGCGCTCTGCCCCGGCCTCAGCTCCAGGCTATGGATTATCTCCAGGGTTATCGGGAACAGCATTGCCGCCACGGCATGTTCGGGCATCCAGAAGGCCATGAAAGCCGGCACAAGCAAGAGACCTAAGATAAGTTGTTTGGCGCCGCCGCCGAACCGCTTAAGGAAGAAGAGCGCCACCCGGCTGGATAAACCGGATTTAACCATGGCCGCTGCCAGGATAAAGGCCCCCATGATAAAAAAGACCGCTTCATTACCGAAAAGCGAATAGGCTTTGGCCTTGTCCATGACACCCATCATCGGCAGCGCCACAATAGCGAACAAGCTGGTGATGGCCAGCGGCAGGAGCTGGCTGACCCAGAGAATGAGGCTGACCACAAAGATAGCCAGAGCTTTTTGACCGGTCGGCGTCAGTCCTTTTGGCGTCGGCCAGCTGACGATCGCCCAAAAGAGAAGAGCGATGGCGACAAAGGCGAATATCCTCGCGCTTCTTGAGAGAACAACGATACTGAGCGGACGGGCGTCAACTTTGACGCGGGCGGTTTTTGACCGGTTCAATGGGCTCAGCCGACCTCATCGTCGGCAGGCCGGACCCGAAGGCGACGGCGGACATTGGAAATACTGTGAGCTATACGCCCCCCATGCTTGGACTTCAGCACCTTTTGCCACCTCTGCCCCAAAGGCGCCTCTCCGCCGAAATAATGGCCGTCGATAGCGTTCAGGGCCAGGTTAAAGTGACTTATCCAGGTCGGGGAGAGTTTATTTCGCTTTAAGGCGTTCTGCAGATGGAGAAAGACCGGCGCCATCGCCTCGACGCGGCCCATCGTCTCCTCGCTGTCGGTGGCCAAGCGATAGACCGGTAATGTCGGGATCACCCCGAGAGCCGCCAACATATCGATGCCTTTAAGCGTCGAAGCTATCGACTCCAGCCCGACAATAAGATTGCTCACCACAGCCCCGCTCGGGAAGATCTTGGCCGCATACTTCAGGGCCTCAAAATACCTGTCTCGGCCGATCAAGCGCATTTTTCCCGGCGCTATGCCTTCAAAGACATCCGGATCGTAAGCCTCCAGATTATAAGCGATAGAATCTATGCCCATCGCATATGTGGCGTCTATCCATTCGTCCGACGTCGGCGGCTGGGCTTGCACGCAGACCAAAAGGTCGAACCTATGCTTAATGGCCTTGATGTATGGCTCCAATAAAGCGATGCCGCCGTCCGGCGAATCCGTGTAACCGACATTCAAACAAATATATTCGGCCACACCCTCCGCGACCGCCGCCTCGACCGTTTCAACGACTTCCTCGACAGACCAGGCCCGGCCCTTCTTTGCTTCCAGATCGCAATAGCGGCAAGCCAGTTCTTGAAAGATAAATTCACAGACCGGCGTCGGCGAGATAGCCAGATAACCCGCGTACGTCCGACCTATCTTCGCCATTGACACCCCCGTGGACGTCTTTTTCTCATAAAAACCGGCAAGCGGCGCCACCCAAACTTCCGTTTTAGCGTCGCCCCCGATTATGAAAAACCGGCCGTCTTTTTCAGTCAGCGTATAAGGCCGGTCTTCGGCCAGACACTCACGGATAGGGATATTCACCATGACGTTCTCCGGCAGGACAATATCAAGCTCGAGCGCGGCCCCGATTTCCTGAGACAATCTCAGCGTGCGGCTTATCTCGGGCGTCGCCAAGGCGTCGCGCGATATTTTCATCCCGCGGATGGTCAAGTCCAGTTTGAGCAGGCCCGGATTCTTTATCGTGGTCGAAGCGCTCACCCGCTTTTGCCTTTCATCGCATCGATCAAAATCCGGGCTACTTCCGGACGGCTGAATTCAACCGGCGGTATCTCGCC
>JAUXSL010000126.1 GCA_030679975.1 Actinomycetota bacterium | reverse complement strand
ATCTGACGTGCGTTTAAGTCTATGATCTGAGCGGCACACGTTGTGGTCCCGATATCGACGGCGAGCGCGTAATATTTCTTAGTCGTATCGCCGGGCTCGATCGCTATAACGCGGCAATGGTCGGCTTCGCGAAGCGCCGTAACCGTGATGCGCCAACGGCTCCGGCGCACGATATCCGGTACCCGCTTAACGGTGTCCAGATCTATCTTGACTTCGTCGACATCCAGCTCGCGCCGGAGCAACCGGCTGATCCGCGTCATGTCACTGACCGAGTCGCTCAAACTCGGCTCGGGCAGGGCAAAATATTTCTTGACCACCGGCGGGTCGAATTCCAGAGCCGCCAATTGCGCGTTCCAGCTATCGATGCTGCTGGTCAAGGTCTTTATTTTTGAGCGGCCTTTGGCCACTAGTTCCGATTCGACCGGGATGGCGATTTTCAGGTCGCGGAAGACCGGGGTCTTACAGGCCAGGACATAGCCTTTGGCTATCTCTTCTTCGGTCAGTCGCGCGGTCGAACCTGTCTCGACGCGTTGGCCGCCGACTTTGACTTTGCATTTGCCACAGGTGCCTTCGCCGCCACATGACGCGTTCACATGGACGTCGGCCTTGGCGGCGGCCCGCAGAATATCTTCGCCGGCGTCTACTTCAACCTGCGTGCCGGCCGGTAAAAAGATTACTTTTGGCATCTCAAGCCAACTTTCTAGAACAGTCCGCTAACGACCCCGTTCTCATCTATATCTATATCCATTCCGGCCGGATGCGACGGCAGGCCGGGCATCGTCCTCATGTCGCCGCAGAGCGGATAGAGGAAACCGGCCCCGACCGACGCCCGGATATCGCGAACCGGCAGTCGGTAACCTTTCGGACGGCCCTTGAGCGTCGGGTCGTGCGATAGCGACAAGTGGGTCTTGGCCATGCAAATCGGCAAGTGGCTGAAGCCCATCTCAGTATAGAGCTTGAGCTTGGCCTCGGCGGCCGGCGAGAAATCGACGCCGTCGGCGCCGTATATCTCAGTGGCGATCGTTTCTATCTTCTGTTTGATCGAATAGCTGTCCGGATAGAGGAATTTAAATTCGCTGGGCTGCTCGCACGCCCGCACGACCGCTTCCGCCAGCTCCTTGCCGCCTTCGCCGCCCTTGGCCCAGACTTCGCTCAGGGCCACTTCGTCGGCGCCGGCCGCCTGCGCCCGCAGACGGACGAGTTCGACTTCTTTCTCGGTGTCGGTGGTGAAATGGTTTATGGCCACGACGACGGGAAGTCCGAATTTCTTTAAGTTCTCGATATGAGCTTCGAGGTTGGCGCAGCCCTTTTCCACGGCATCCAGATCTTCATTCATAAGGCCCGGATCCATCGGTTTTCCCGCAACGATGTTGAACTTGCCGCTGTGCATCTTGAGCGCCCGGATTGTGGCCACGACGACCGCGCAGTCGGGCTTCAACCCGCTGTAGCGGCATTTGATGTTAAGAAATTTCTCAGCGCCCATATCGGCGCCGAAACCGCTTTCCGTGACGACGTAATCGCCGAGCTTGAGGGCCATCCGATCTTCGATGATCGAGTTATTGCCCTGGGCGATATTGGCAAACGGACCGGCGTGCACGAAGACGGGCGTATTTTCCACCGTCTGAATGAGATTGGGCTTGATCGCGTCTTTCATCAGCACGGCCATCGACCCGGCGCATTTCAGATCTTCCGCGGTGACCGGCTTGCCTTTGCTGTTCGTGCCGATGACTATGCGGCCCAAACGCTCGCGCAAATCCTTGCGATCTGTCGCCATCGCCAGAATCGCCATGACTTCCGAGGCGACGGTGATATCGTAGCCCGCCTCGCGCGGGATGCCGTTGGTCTGGCCGCCCAGGCCGACGACTATATTTCTCAAGACCCGGTCGCTGATATCGACAACCCGGTTCCAAGTAATCGAATAGGGATCGATATCGAAGGGATTGCCGTGCATCAAGCTGGCGTCGATAAAGGCCGAGAGCAGATTATTAGCCGCGCCCACCGCGTGAACGTCGCCCGTGAAATGCAAGTTAAAATCCTCCATCGGAATAACCTGGCTGTAACCGCCGCCGGCGGCTCCGCCCTTGATGCCGAATACCGGCCCTAAAGAAGGCTGGCGGATGCAGGTGACCACTTTTTTGCCGATCTTATTAAGTCCCAGCGACAGGCCGATCGTCGTGACTGTCTTGCCTTCACCGAGCGGCGTCGGGGTGATCGCCGTGACATCTATATACTTGCCGTTCGGCCGATCTTTAAGGCGATCGATCAGACTCAGTTCGACCTTGGCCTTGTAGTTGCCGTACAGTTCCAGCTCGTCGTCGTTGATCCCGATACCCGCGGCGATCTCCCGGATAGGCTTCATCGTCGCCGCCTGGGCGATTTCGATATCACTCTTCATTTACTTCCCCCTTAAAGCTCTAATTTCCATTTTCTATTTTCCTAGCGCACCTTCCAGGTTCGCTTCCTTCCTCTTTAGGGTCTAGTTCACCCTCGGTCATTTTAGACTTGATTAAAAAGTGCAGGTAGACGATGTCTCCATGGCCTTAAGCCTTAATAGCCAGGTCGGCCTGTATATAGATGAATATATTAGCAATAGTCCGGTTGGGAGGCAAGAGGAACAGCCGTCTGGCTGGAGGCCGTTTGCCTCTAGAACGGTTGGTCTGGATGCGTCCGCACGATTGTGCCATAATAAATAGGCATAAGAAAGTCCTCCAAAGTAGCCACGTCTAAGCTCTATTCTCAGTGCTAGCAGAACTTAACTTTTTCAGAACTTAATAAATATGGGCCTGTTTGGCAAACGCTTGCTTATTAAACAGGCTCCATATCGAAGGGAGGTGAAAAAATGAAGAAACTTATATTCATCGCCGCCTTGATCTGCCTGATGGTCGTGGCTTTCAACGGGACAGCCTTGGCTCACTCGGGAGCGGGACGCGTGCACAACGCAAGCGCCGATCCCGACGCGCCTGATCCCAACGATCCCGACTGCCAAGTGTGCCATGGGGCAGTGGAAGGCAATTATGTGCCAAAAGCCCCGATTCACGATGGTACCGCCACGCTCAATAATACGGTTGAGTTTAACAACCTACCGACGCTTGTGGCTTTGAAGGTCGAGAAAGACACGACCGGCCATCCGAGCCTCGATCTGGGCAATATTGATCCCAGCAAAGACGCGACCGCTTCTTTTTGGACCCTCGTGAGAAGCAACCAACCGTATCACGAGACTTTTTCTTGGACCAACTTCACGGACGGGTTTGGGGGGATCATCCCGTCGAGTCGCATGGAGGTTCGGGTGACGGACAACAGCATACAAAGCCAGGTTCTGAATGGCCTGCAACACCCGGTTCCGAGCGGCACGCATCCCGCGACCAACGCAAATTGGGAGAGGATCGATGTCAAAGTCAGAACCTTATGGACCGATCCGGTCGGTTACTTTACGAACACTTTGAGTATTGTGGTCACTCAACCATAAGGCCGAAGGCTAGGCCGCCTAAGCGGCCTAGCCTTCATTTTTGTTATCAAGGGGAACTAATTAAAATCATTAATCGCGACGTCACTCGTTTGATAATAATTTGTGCCGGTTCCACCCTTTGTCTGACGCTTATGGCATTTTCCGTTTTGGCCGCAACAAGTTTTGCTCCACCGGAAAATGGTATCGCCGAAGGCATGAAAGTCAGCCCCAGCAAATTCGAGGTAATGGTAAAACGAGGACAAGAAGTAATAGCGCCCCTGGTTATAAGAAATGAGAGCCCGAGCCCTCTGAAAATCACTCTTCAAGCTTGGGATTTCGCCCGGGACGAAAACGGTGTTCCCTATCAAATCAGCAAGAAAGACGTCGCTAAATTCCGGGGCGCGGCCGCCTGGCTCCGCTTTTCAAAAAAACCGGTGATCGTCAAATCCCACGATCAAGTCGAAGTGCCGGTTAAAGTGCGGGCGCCAAAAAAAGCATCCCCGGGTACCCACGCTACCTACCTTCAGGTGGTCGGCAAGCCGGTTTTGGGCAAGAGGCAAAATATCAAAGTTCAATATGTGGTCAACGCGCTTTTTCTGCCGATTTTTGTCGGAGAAGCGCATAGCCGGCTTCCGACCTTAAAGACGAAGCTAAAGCTGGTCGATTTCTCAGTCGGGCAAAAATTTGCCACCGTTCTGCCTTTAAGCTTGCGCGCCGAAGTGCGAAACGATGGCAATATTCATCAAAATCTCGAAGGGGCCGTTGAAATATGGCAAGGCAAGACCAAGCTGAAAACCGTTCCGGTTGAACAAACGCTGCTTCCCGGCAGTACATCTCATATTTTGGCTGCCGTGGATGACCTGCCGTATCTAGGTCGCTTCACAGCCAAATTCAAAGGTTCCGCTTTTTTGGCCAAGAACTACAAGCAACAGAAGCTCGAAGCCCGGCTAAACTTTATTTACATTCCGAAGAATATCTTTTATGCGGCGGCGGGGCTTTTATTGCTCACGTTTCT
>JAUXSL010000117.1 GCA_030679975.1 Actinomycetota bacterium | reverse complement strand
TTGAATGGATTTTTTATTACAATGCCGACGATTTTTTGGCCGTCGGACATGTAGGGACGTTGGTTGCGTGTGTTGCATCTCTCCAGGATTATAATGCAACACACGCAACCAACGTCCCTTTTTGGGGAACAAATTCCCTATGCGCAATCGACGATACTTAATAATCGGTTTAGCGGTCCTTCTGTTATCGGGGGTTATCATGGCGCTTGCCCCGATATTAGCCCCATTCGTGTCAGGCAAACGCCGCCAATCCGTCTCGGCCTGGATATCGGCGCCCGGACAAGCCGCCGCAATAGGTTCGATTAAAAATCATGCCGACCGGCTGTCGAGCCTCAGCCCGATGTGGTATGTCATTAATGAACAGGGCCGGCTTAAGCGTGATTGGATAGGCGACCCTAAGGTAGCTAAGGCCGCGATAGACCGGGGCATCCAGCTTATCCCCACGATTTCAAACCGATTCGACCCGACCGCCACGGCGGCGATGCTCACGGACCCCGGTCTCAAGCGCCGGTTCATTGACGATACGGCCGGCCTGATCAAAAAGAACGGATACAACGGCATCGACCTTGATTTCGAGAATATGCGGGCTGAAGACAGGGACCGCTTCACCCGCTTTGTCGGCGAGCTAAAGAGCCGCTTGGCGCCGCTTGGCGCCTTACTGACCCTTGACCTCCACGCCAAGACATCGGAGCCGGGCGGCTGGCAAGGGCCGATATCGCACGATTACGCCGGTCTGGCGCGCCACGCCGATCAACTTAGGGTGATGGCGTACGACGAGCATTACGCCGGCGGCCCGCCGGGCCCAATCGCATCGTTGAAATGGGTGCGCCGCGTCTTGAGGTTTGCCAAGAGCAAGGTGCCGCCGGCCAAACTGGTGCTGGGTATACCGCTCTATGGTTACGATTGGGGCGAGTCGACACCGACTAAGTCGGTAACGTTTAGACAGGGAGTGAACGAGGCCGGCCTGCATAACGCTACAGTGAAGTGGGATAAAACCGCCGCCGCTCCCTGGTTTACTTATGACCTTGACGGCAAGCGCCATACCGTCTGGTTCGAGAACGCCCGCAGCGCCGCCGCCAAGCTGGATATCCCCGAGGCCAAAAATATCAGGGGATTTAGTTTCTTCCGGCTAGGGATAGAGGACCCGGCTGTCTGGCAAGAACTGGATAAACGCATTTACGCGACTTATTAGAGCAAAGCTTGTCACTTGCCGGGTTTAGACAATAATGCAAAAAAAAGGGGGGGGACAGATATCTGTCTTCTCCCCCTTTTTTCTCTTTTTTTCTGCCTATCGCTTGCTCATAAGCCCGGCGAAGTGGAAGTGTACGTTATTCTAAATCTGTTCGCCACGATACTCGGGGCGCTGGCGTCCAAGTAGAGTAAAATGAAATAACTGTAATTCGCGTTGTCAATGACCGCAAACCCGGGGGAAACCGCCCCCGACAAGGTTTGGTAAGACCCTGAATCAACACTTGCCCCTGTATACGATATTGTGTCATTACTGCTGCCATCGTTGCGCCTAAAGAGCCGGCCCTCCGAGTCGCCGCTCACGTTATCAAAAACCGTGTAGCGAAACTCCGTCACTGTTGCGCCGTCCGGCAAATTAACCGGCGCGAAGAAGGCTCCCGTGCCGCCCGTAGCGCTTAAATCCCAGAAGTTTGTGTCATAGGCATCCGTGCTAAAAACGGGATGAAAACTATTGCCCGGAATCGACAGATAGCCTGTCTTGGCCCCGCCATAAGCGAAATTCGCCGCCGTCAAATTGCCGGCCATAGTTTGGTCGCCCGTTTTGGCGACATAGTCGGCGCCGTGTTTGCCGTCAAGCAAATCGGCATCCAGCCCTGTCCGGTTGATCTTCGCCGCGCCGATGGCCGCGTCGGCGGCGATATCAGCGTTGACGATGGAACCGTCCGCTATCTTAGCCGAGTTAACTGCACCCGCCGCGATCTTGCCTGACTTGACGGCGCTGTTCGCGATCTTTTTTGTTTTTATCGCGCCCTTGGCGATATCGACCGTCTTTATACTGCCGTCGATGATCGCCACGCTTCCGACCGAATTAGCCAGAGCGGCGGCGAGGGCCGGAGTGGCCATGACCAGGATTACCAGAAGGACCGTTAAAACCCAGTTCAAGGTCTTATGGGATAAGTAATTTGTGCTTCTCAATGTAAGCACCTCCTTTCCTGGACCCTGGATCAGGGCTTAATAAGTTTATTATATAGCAAACTGTTGTTGCCGCAATGGACAATGAGGCTTTGACATCAACACGAAGTGGTTATAACATTAACATAAAGTACAACTAAGATTAGTGAGGTATAACATGACAATAGTAAGGACAACAGCTAAAGGTCAAGTGGTAATCCCCGTCGAGGTGCGAAAGAAATATCATATTGTTAAAGGCACCAAGGTAAAAATCGAGGAGAAAAACGGTGTGATTGTCATCAAGCCGCTGCTGGCTAATCCCGTCAAAGACGCAAAAGGCCTATTTAAGGCGGGCAATTCGGCTCTAAAGGTCTTAATTGAGGATCGGCAAAGCGAGGCCAAAGAGTGAAAGGGCGCAAGTTTGTCTTGGACAGCTTCGCTGTAATTGCGTTTCTTGAAGGCGAGGCCGGGGCTGATATTGTCCAAAAGGTCTTGAAGGTGGGCGAAGAAGGCGACCTTATCTACATGAGCGTTGTAAATCTTGGAGAGGTTTATTATTCAATGCATCGCGCCAAAGGCCCGGCGCAGGCCGATGAAATTCTTGAAATCATTGATCAGCTGCCTATCACCATAGTCCCAGCCGATAGAGCGGCAACGCTGGCGGCGGCTAAAATCAAAGCCGTGAATCCGATAGCATACGGCGATTGTTTTGCCGCCGCCTTAGCGATTAAGAACAAATGCCCGGTTGTGACCGGAGATAAGGAATTTAAGCTAATCAAAGATATCTCGATTCACTGGATCGGCGCCTAGACTTCAAGTGTTGACAGATCCCCGACCGGCAATCCCAGTTCCCGGGCCTTGAGTACCCGGCGCATTATCTTGCCGCTCTGGGTCTTGGGTAGGGTGTCGGTGAATTCTATCTCGCGTGGGTAGGCGTGGCCGGCCAGGCGCTTTTTAACAAATTGCTTTATCTCTTCGGCCAGCTCGTCGGAGGGTTGATTTCCGGGGTCAAGGACGATAAAGGCTTTTATTATCTCGCCGCGCATCATATCCGGCTTGCCGATGACGCCGGCTTCAGCCACGGCCGAGTGCTCCACGAGGGCGCTTTCGACCTCGAAGGGGCCGACCCGCTCGCCCCCCGTCTTTATCACGTCGTCAGCCCGGCCGATGAACCAAAAGTAGCCGTCGTCGTCACGATAGGCCTTGTCGCCGGATATGAACCAACCGTCTTTTATATATTCGTCGTATTTGGCCCGGTTCTTCCAGATGGTCCGCATCATCGCCGGCCATCCCGGCTTGACCGCCAGGTTCCCGGGGACGCCGGGCGGCAGCTCATTGCCGCCATCGTCGACGATCGTCGCGGTTATGCCCGGAAAGGGACGGCCCATCGAGCCCAGCTTTATCGGCATCGACGGGTAATTGGCGATAAGGATGCTGCCGGTCTCCGTCTGCCACCAGTTGTCATGGAACGGCAGGTCAAAGACGTCCACGCCCCATCTGATAGCTTCGGGGTTGAGAGGTTCGCCGACGCTGGCCAGGTGGCGCAGGTGCGACAGATCGAATTGGCGCACCAGATCCGCGCCTTCCTTCATCAACATGCGAATCGCGGTCGGCGCCGTGTACCAGACGCTGACCTCGTACTTTTCCGCTATCCGGTACCACTCTCGCGGGTTAAACCGGCCCTCGTAGACAACGGAACTGACACCGTTGGCCCAAGAACCAAGTATGCCGTAAGAAATGCCGGTCACCCAACCGGGATCGGCCGTGCACCAGTAGATATCTTCTTCCTGGAGATCGAGCACCCATTTAGCGGTCAGATATTCCTGGATGAGGGCTTGATGGGCATGGACAACGCCCTTCGACTTGCCGGTCGTGCCGGAAGTGTAAAGCATGAAGGCGTAGTCCTCCGGCGCCATCGGGACAGCCTGGAAGCGGTTTGAAGCGGCGGACATCAGACTTGAATACAGATGCTCCTTAGGTTTGAGTTTAACATCCGTGCCTCTCGTATCGACGACGACCACCCGCTCGAGGGCGGGCAACTCACTGATAACTTCGTCAACGCGGGGCAGGAACGACGGGACGGTGATGACAACCTTGGCCTCGCTATCCCCCAGCCGGTCGCGCAAGGCATCGGGACCGAAAGCGGCAAACAGCGTGCCCGCGATCGCCCCGACTTTAAGTATCCCGAGAAAAGCGATGTAAAGTTCAGGCAGTCGCGGCAGGAAGATGAAGACACGGTCGCCTTTGCCGACTCCGATATCGACTAGAGCGTTGGCGAACTTATTGGAGAGCTCGCTCAGCTCGCGGAAAGTATACTTCTCTATCTCGCCCCGGTCACCCTCCCAATAGAGGGCCACCTTGTTCTTGCGCCAGTTCAAAGCGTGGCGGTCGACGGCATTATAAGCGGCGTTCAGGCGGCCGCCGTCAAACCAGTCGATCTCCTTTCGGGCTTTCTCCCAGGTAAAATCGCGATAAGCGGCTTCGTAGTTGGCCAGGTTCGGCGCCACGGTAAAAAGATCGGCCGGCTTATCGATGACCGCTATCTTGTCGTTGACCTGCCTCATCGCGTAGGCCATCAGCCGGCCGCCTCGCAAAGCTTGTCGATATCGAGATATTCATCCATCCGTTGGCGCATCGCTTTTAACTTCTCCTCATCGTGAACGCGCAGGTGGCCGATTAAGCTTTCCGTCCGTTCCACCGCGGTCAGCGTATCCATATCCACCAGGACGACCGGCACGCCTTTTGATTCGGCCACCGCCAGGATAGTCGCGGGCGGCATATAATTCCCTGTCAGGACCAGGCAGGCTGTGTTGGTTTCAAGCGCCGCCAGTTGAACGTCGGCGCGATCGCCGCCGGTGATGACCGCTTTATGGCTTTTGCGCCGGAAGAACCGCAGCGCTTGCTCCTGCCCCATGGCGCCGACCATAAATGTTTCGACGCTGTCGCTACCATGGTTTTCCGCGCATAGGACGCGCCCGCCCAACGCTTTAGTCAAACTGTCGACGCTGATCGCCAACAAGCTCTCGTCCCTGGGAATCATGCCAAAAGAGGCTATCCCCTGTCTGGCCAGGAAAGGCGCGACCAGCTCCTCGATGACTTCCCGCTGGTTGGCGTTGACCCAATTAAAGATGACTCCCGCCAGCGCCCCGCCCAACCTGTCCGAAGCGACCAGAACATCGTCGACTATTTCGTAGGGATTGTCCAGCTTGACAACGAGTACCGCCCGGGCGTCCAGGAGGCCGACCAGGTCGACCGCCATGGCGCCGTAAAGCCGCCCGTCGTTCATGTGACCGGAGCCCTCAAGAATCAGCAGGTCCTTGCCGTTCAAGACCGAGTCGTAAGCGATCTTTATCTTGGGAACGATATCCTCGGCGCCGTCTTTCAAGCGCCTTCTCGATTCGCCCGACGTCAGGATATGCGGGCATAATCGGTCCAGAGGCTCAGTTAAATCAAGGGCTTTCTTGGCGAAGACCGCGTCGGCATCGGTAAAGGTGGAATCGATCCGCGTCGGAAGATTGCCGACCGGCTTAAAATAACCGGCCGTGTGACCCCGACTCCGGAATTCCAGGACTAGGTTGACCGACAGACCCGTTTTACCTGAATACGGTTCAGTCGATAAGAGCATTAAACTTTTCATTGCTTCTCCTCCTGCATCACTGGATTCCTGCTTCCGCAGGAATGACACTTCGTCACCCCTCGCTCATCATAATCCTCACATCCGCGGCCACGGCCCCCTGTCCGGCCGGCAGGACCAGCAAAGGATTGATATCCAACTCCTGGATTTGCGGCCAATCGACGACCAACTGAGATAACCTCAGCAAAGCGTCGACAATCGCCTCAATATCCGCCCTGGCCCCGCCACGCACCCCCTGCAGTAAAGGATAGGACCTGATCTCCTCCACCATCTCTTTGGCTTCAGCCGGGGTTATCGGCGCCAGCCGGAACGAAACGTCTTTTAGCACTTCGACATAGATGCCCCCGAGACCAAACATCAAGAGCGGACCGAATTGCGGATCATCGTTCATGCCCAGAATGACCTCGGACCCACCCCGGACCATCTCCTGTACTGTAACGCCCCACAGCTCGGCGTCGGGCATGAAGCGGTCGACATTGGAGAGTATCTCCCGGTAGGCCCGGCGCAGTTCGAAATCGTTGGCTATGCCGGCTGCGATGGCGCCGATATCGCTCTTATGCAACAGCTCGGGGGCGACCGCCTTCAATACTACCGGATACTTTAGTTCCGCGGCGATATCCAACGCCTCTCGGGCCGTGTGGGCAAGCTCTGTCCGGGGGACCTTGATGCCATACGCTTCGACTACGCCCAGAGCCTGGGCGTCTATCAGATTGCGATGTTTCCCGGATTCGTTGATGGCCGCCTCCACACGGCTTCTATCGACCGGGAATCGTGGTATTTCCTCTGTGGGCCCGGTCCGGTTCTCGGTATAGTCGACCATCGTCCTGACTATCGCCACCGCCCGCTCCGGGAAAGAGAAATTCGGGATCCCCGCCTGACGCAAGACCTTAATGCCTTTGCCAACCTCCGCTTGCCCCATAAAGCAGGTGAATACCGGCTTGGCTTTAGCTTGCCGCGCTTGTTTTATCAGCTCTTTAGCCGTTTGGACTATCTCCGTCATGGCCTGGGGGGTAAGTAAGACAATGGCTGAATCGACATGGGGGTCTTTCAGGACCGCGGCAATGGCGCGGTCGTAGCGATCCGCTAAAGCATCGCCGAGAACATCCACCGGATTATAGACATTAGCTTCAGCCGGCAGACCGGCCCTCAAGGTCTCAACGGTTGCCGGCTGAAAATCGGCCAACCACATTCCTTGCCGCTCGACAGCGTCGGCCGCCATTATGCCCGGCCCGCCGGCATTCGTGACAATAGCCAAACGGCGACCCTTAGGCAACGGTTGACTGCTGAACCCGACGGCGAAATCAAAGATATCCTCAACAGTGTTGGCACGGATGACCCCGCTCTGCCTAAAGGCCGCGTTATATACGTTCTCAGACCCCGCCAGCGTCCCGGTGTGAGACGAGACCGCCCTGGCTCCGGCATTGGTGGTGCCCGCTTTTAAGACGATCACCGGCTTCCTGGCGCTGGCGTAGGCCGCCGCCGCCATGAAACCGCGACCGTCCTTTATGCCTTCAAGATAAGTGGTTATGACCGTCGTCCGCGGGTCGTCGGCGAGAACCGGAAGCAGGTCTATCTCGCTGATGTCGGCCTTGTTGCCCAGGCTGACGAATTTGGAAAATCCGACTTCCGCGCCCTTGGCCCAATCCAAGATGGCTGTGCAAAGGGCCCCTGACTGCGACATAAAGGCGATGCCTCCCGCGCGGGGCAAGGCGCCCGCAAACGAGACGTTAAGCCCCGTTGACGTATCCATCAAGCCTAAGCAGTTTGGTCCCAGCAGCCGCATGCCATAGCTTTCCGCCGTCTTGGCCAGCTCATCTTCGAGCCGGGCGCCCTCGACACCGGTCTCCTTAAAGCCCGCTGAGATGACGATGGCCGCTTTGACGCCCCGACGGCCGGCATCCTCGATAACGCCGGCAACCTGCCTGCCGGGCACCGCCACCACTATCAAGTCTACCGGGCCGGGGATATCGGCAATCGACGGGAAGCATCGATGTCCCTCTATTTCCGCGGCCTTGGGGTTGACCGGATAGATCGGGCCGCCAAAGGCCGCCAGCAGATTGTCGAATATCACCCGGCCCACTTTTTCCGGTTCGCGGCCCGCCCCGACGACCGCTACCGCCCTCGGGGCAAAAAATGGATTTAAGGCGCCGCCCGGGCGGCGGGCCGCTTCAGCCATGTTGTTCCCACATAAAAAATAACCTCCGTTAGGAGGTTATTCCCTTATTAAGAGGTTAATCCCTTAAGAGCGGAGAATGGGAAATACTATTTTACTTCCAGCACTTCTTTGCCGGCATACGTGCCACAGGTGGGACAGGCGTGATGCGGCCGTCTCGACTCATGACATTGCGGGCACTCGTTAAGCGTCGGCGCGGTCGTCGCCTTCCAATTAGCCTTGCGGCTGCGCGTGCGACACTTTGAGCTTCTTCTTTTTGGTACCGCCATTAATTTCTCCTAAAACTAGATTTAAGCTTCGTGATTATATACGAGACGATACCCCTGCGGCAAGCCCGCCTTAACCTAATCGTGGATTCCGTGGATTCCCGCTTTCGCGGGAATGACATTTCTTCGGAAATCTATGTCCCACCGCTACACGGACACAGAGGCCGACGTTTCTGCCGACATTATAATGACATTTCTTCGGAAATCTATGTCCCACCGCTACGCCGTTTGCCGGCCGTTCATCCGGTTCCGGGCGGCGCGTTTGGAGGCATAAAGGTTTTTATCCGCGGCGATTATCAGTTCGGTGCCGGTCTTTCCGGCGGTGGGGTATGCAGCCAAGCCAAGACTGGCTGTTACGCCTACCCTTATATCTTTCTCCCGCTCGACCGGAGTTAGGCTGAGGTTCTGAACATAGGTCCGCACCCGCTCGCTGATGAGCAGGGCGGCTTCCGTCCGGGTTTCCGGCAAGACCAGGAGAAATTCGTCACCGCCATAGCGTCCGACAAAATCAGTTTCCCGGCAGGCCGCAACCGTGGCTAAGGCGATCTTCTTAAGAGCCGCGTCGCCGAAAGGATGACCGAAAGTGTCGTTTAAGTCCTTAAACCCATCGACATCCAGCATCATCACGCTCAGCGTGTGTCCGTATCTGGAGGCGCGCCGGAGCTCGGCGTTGAGCCGCTTTAGTATGAACCTGTGATTGTAAAGGCCGGTTATCGGGTCCGTGTCTGATATCCGCTTCAGGCGCTGGTAAAGCTGGCTGTTCTCGATGGCGGCGCCGATCATCGAGCCGACCGACGTAAGCAATTCCTGGTCGGTCCGGCTGACTATCGGGTGGTCCGGGGCGAGAGCCAAAGTGATCACGCCGAGCGCGTGGCTTTTGGCTCTGATGGGGAAAGCGGCCAATTGAGCGATGCCTTTTGCCGGAGCTATCTCAACTGACGGCCGGTCCTGGTCAAGGCCGACCTTGGCTATCACCGGCAGGCCGGTCTTGACGGCTTCAGCCGCCAACCGCCGGTTTAAATGAGGGGCCTCCACACCGCGATGTTCGGTCAGCACGGCGTCTGCCCGATAGAACCGGACTAGCGTCTCTTTCGGCTCCCCGATGATGCCTATCTCCCCGGCCTGGGCGGCGAAAATCCTGATGACCCCTTCGAGCGCCACCGCAAGCACCTCACTTAGCTCGAGCGACGACCCGACCACATTTGCCAACGAATAGAGCGCCAGCAACTCATGATTTCGCTTTACCAACGATTTCATCTTATCTCTCGCCGCCGAGTCTAAATGGAATTTGAGATCGACGAGTTCCGGGTTGACTTTGTCCGGCTCATTTTGAGTTTGGCGGCGGCCGGCTGATAAAGCAGTCTCCCGCTCCAATCGCTCCTGCCGTCTGCTTAGCGCCCAGACCGTACAGGCCAAGACTAACAACAAGGTCACAACAAGTAAGCGACGCGGTTGCATTGATATTGCGGCAAACGATAAACCGGTTATTACTAAAAGTCCCACAATCGCGCGTTTGATTGCGACCGCGGGTAGGTGGCGAGTTTTTACGGCGGCGTCACTCATCATGGTCTATCTTATATACCCAGGCTTGAAGTGTTTAGCTGTTTCGGGCGGAAATCTCCGGTTCTAGCCTGTAAGTTTCCCGGCTATCTCCTCGGCCATCTGTCGGGTTCCGGCTTGACCGCCCAGGTCGTACGTGACCACTTTCCCTTCTTCGATCACCCGGGCCGTAGCATTTAGCAAGCGGTCGGCGGCTTCGCGCTCATTGATGTGCTTCAGCATCAAAACGCTTGAGAGGATGATGGCGGTTGGGTTGACCTTGTTTTGACCGGCGTACTTTGGCGCGCTGCCGTGGGTCGGCTCGAAAACAGCCGACTCTTCGCCTATGTTGGCTCCGGGCGCTATGCCCAGACCGCCTATCAAGCCCGCGCACAGATCGGAGATTATATCGCCGTAGAGATTCGGCAAGACCATCATGTCATAGTTTTCCGGCTTCTGTACCAACTGCATGCACATGTTATCGACTATGCGGTCGTTAAATTCTATGTCTGGATAGGCCGCGGCCTCCTGCCCGACCGATTCAAGGAAAAGACCGTCGGAACATTTCATGATGTTGGCTTTATGGACGGCAGTTACTTGTCTGCGCCCCTCGGCCCGGGCGTATTCAAACGCGAATTTAGCGATCCGCCTTGAAGCCCGCCTCGTTATCCGCTTGATGCTTTCGGCGGTATCGTCGTCGATCATCCGCTCCAGGCCGGCATACAGGTCTTCGGTGTTTTCTCTGACGATGACCAGGTCTATATCGGTGTAACGGGACTTGACGCCTTTGAGCGAGAAGCACGGCCTAAGACAAGCATAGAGGTCGAGTTCTTTTCTTAAAGCGACGTTCACACTCCTGAAACCCTTACCGACAGGCGTGGTTATCGGCCCTTTGATGGCGACTTTGTTGCGACGGATAGATTCAAGAACGTGCTCCGGCAGCGGCGTGCCGTACTTGTCCATTACATCGGCGCCCGCCTCCCGGACTTCCCAGACGATATCGACGCCGGTCGCCTCGACGACCAGGCGCATCGCCGCCGATATTTCCGGACCGATGCCGTCACCCGGGACAAGAGTAATCGTATGCTTCATTCGACGGCCAACCTTCCGTGTTTCTTAAAATGCTCCACCAGCCCGCCGTCGGCCAATATCTTAACCATCGCCGGCGGGAGCGGCGCGAATTGGAGCTTTATGTTCTTAGTTTTGTTCATTACTTCCCCGGCGGACAAGTCGACTTCGAGCTCATCGCCGGTATCTATCTTGTCCGTATCGCAAACCAGGATCGGCAGGCCGACATTGATGGCGTTGCGGAAGAATATCCGGGCGAAAGATTTTGCCAATATGGCGCTGATCCCGGCCAGCCTGATAATACGGGGAGCGTGCTCGCGGCTGGAACCAAGCCCGAAATTGCGCCCGCCGACGACAAAATCCCCGGGCGACATCGAAGCTGCGAACTCCGGATCGGCATCTTCCAGCACGTGTTTGGCCAACTCCGGCAGATTTGTGCGCAAGTGAAACAGGCGCCCCGGCGCTATATGGTCGGTGCTGATGTCGTCACCGAATTTCCAAGCTTTACCCTTAAGGCTCACAACACATCCCTCGGATCGCTTATCTCACCCTTAATGGCGCTGGCCGCCGCTGTCGCCGGCGACGCCAGATAGACTTCCGCTTTGGGATTGCCCATCCGCCCTTTGAAATTGCGGTTTGACGTGGCCAAGCAAACTTCACCGTCGCCCAGTATCCCGCCGTGCACACCGACGCATACCCCGCAACCCGGCGCCGTTATCAAAGCCCCAGCCTCAGCCAGATCAGTCAGGACTCCTTCTTTGGACGCTTGGATATAGACCAACCTGGATGCCGGGGTCACTATCAACCGCGTATCTTTGTTGACCTGGCGGCCCCGCAATATCCTGGCTGCCACCCGCAAATCCTCGATGCGGCCGTTGGTGCAACTGCCGATAAAGACCTGGTCGAGCTTGACGCCTTTGGCGTCCGCTACCTTAAAGCTGTTGTCGACAGTATGCGGCGCCGCCAGCATCGGCTCGAGCGCCCCCAGGTCTATCTCGTAAATCCGCTCGTAGTTGGCGTCAGTCTCGGCTCTTAGTTCCGACCAATCGTCGGACCGGCCTACCGACGCCAAGAATTGACGAGTCTTTTCATCCGATGGAAAAAGACCGACTTTGCCGCCTGCCTCCACAGCCATATTGGCCAGCGTGAGACGGCCGGCGACGTCCATTTCCGCCACCGCCGGACCGCCGAATTCCAGCGCCTTATACGTCGCGCCGGCGGCGCCTATCTTGCCGATCAAATAAAGGATCAAGTCCTTCGGATAAACGCCGCTCGGGAATTCACCGCCGACGACTATCCGGTAGGTTTCGGGAACGCGCAGCCACGTCTTACCCGAGACCATAGCAATGGCAATGTCCGTCGACCCCATCCCGGTGGCAAAGGCGCCGAGCGCCCCGGACATGCAGGTATGCGAATCGGCCCCGACAACCACGTCGCCCGGGCGGACATATTCCTCTATCAACCGTTGGTGGATTATCCCTTGATTTACATCGGAAAGCCGCGCCCCCGTCTCGTGCGCGAATTCACGCATGGTCCGGTGGGCGTTCGATAGCTCGCTTCTGGGGCTGGGAGCGGCGTGGTCGATAAAGAGGACTGTTTTATCGGGATTTACCGGTCGGCCGCCCAGCTCTTTGACCTGCTCTATCGTCAGGGGGCCGGTACCGTCCTGGACGGCCGTCACATCGACATCGACAATGACTATCTCGCCGGCTCGAGCTGACTTGCCGCTCGCCGCCGATAATATCTTTTCAGCGAGAGTCTCCCCCATTAGAGTTGTTTGCCCTCGGTCCGCTCCAGATAATCTTTATAGATGTACATCAGTTCTTTGTCAAAAAGCGCCCGCTTCAGTTGGACCGAGGTCCGCCGGACTTCCGCGAGGATCGCCTGCGACTGCTCCGGGGTCAATTCAATGCCGTACTCCCGGAACTTGGCCGCCACGGAGTGGCTGCCCGAATGCTTGCCGACCACCAGCTGCCGGGCGAGTCCGACTTCTTCAGGTGAAAATACTTCATAAGTCTTGGGGTTCTTCAAAACGCCGTCGGCATGAATCCCGGATTCGTGAGCAAAGACGTTGGTGCCGACGATCGCCTTCCAGATGGGCACGTTCCGGGCCGAAGCCTGGGCCACATATTCCGACAACTCCCGGAACATCTCGGTCTTGTAACCCAAGTCCACCGCACCGATGTACTTCAGAGCCATGACGACTTCCTCAAGCGCGGCGTTGCCCGCCCTCTCGCCCAAACCGTTTACGGTTGTATTGACCCAGGTCGCACCGGCTTTTACGCCCGCCAAAGCGTTGGCTGTGGCCATACCAAAGTCGTTGTGGGTATGCATTTCAATTTCAATATCGACTTCCTGTCTGAGGTGTTTGATGACCCTGAATGTCTCAAACGGGTCGAGCACGCCGATGGTGTCGCAAAAGCGCAACCTGTCCGCCCCGGCCTCCTTGGCGTTGTTACCGAACTCGATCAGGTAATCTAGCTCGGCCCGGGAACCGTCTTCGGCGTTGACCGAAACGTAAAGGTCGTGTTTCTTAGCGAAGTCGACTGCCTTGCTGATGCTATCCAAGACCCACTGCCGGTCTTTCTTCAACTTGGTCAGGATGTGTATTTCCGAAACAGCGATAGAGATAGCCACGGCGTCCACGCCGCAGTCTATCGAATGCTGGATATCCTCCTTGACCGCGCGATTCCAGCCTAAAACACTGGCCCGAAGACCCATGCCCGCGATTTTCTTGATGGTCTCTTTTTCGTCGCCGCCCATCGCCGGAATGCCGACCTCGATCTGATCGACTCCCACCGTATCCAGTAATTTGGCGATGCGGATCTTCTCTTCGTTGGCGAAGACCACCCCGGCGGTCTGTTCCCCGTCCCGCAAGGTCGTGTCATCTATCTTTAAAGGATGTCTCGTCGGGACAACATCGGCGATATCAAAATCTTTCAGTTCTTTTTCCGGCATATTTGCACCTCTACCAGGGGACACAATACTTGGAGTAGCCAATCTGACCTTGGCGGCTGCGCTATTTTACCTTATCGGGCTTTGTTGGGCAAGCAGCCCCAGGGGGACGTTGGTTGCAGCTGTTGCATTACCTGGTCAGCCACTTGTTTACAGGCATGCCAGCGGCAACTTCCCTGCCTTTATTAATTAGTCTGGCCACCGTTGAGCGGTGGAGATTCATTATCCCGGCCGTCGCCGCGAAAGACATCCCTAATCGAACAACCGCGAGGTAGGCAATTAAAGCCCGGGCCTCATTCAAGTCTCCCGACTTTCCTTGCCCTTTGATTTGCTCGACGCTTAAGCCATAGCGCTTGCCTACTTTGTCCATTATTTCATCAGGGTGAGTTTGGATAACATCGATTGGCTCTGCCGATAATGTGGTTAACGACCGGACAAAGTCGCTGTCGCCAAGAATCCGCTCATCGAAAACCGGGGGCTCCCCCGGGAGGGCCTCCAGAAATCCAAGCGATCTTATCTTCCCGCCACCCTCGAGCACTTGCTTCTCATCCGCGTCCGCGGCAGCGCCCAAGAAATCCAGATACACGTCTTTTGCTCTGGCGACATTTCCACTAAAGCAAGAGAGTGCTAGGGCGGTATCGTACCAGTGAAGTTTTTCTCTCCCTATTAGCGCTCGATGCCCGGCATATAGATAAGAATCAAGCCCTTCAGTTCCGCTTACGAGCCCGGCCCTTTTCGGGTTTAAATGAATATATCTGATAAGCGTCAATAGGTAAGATTCTTCTTGGCAGATGATCGATTTATATCGGTTTTGAAAGAGATGGCCCACGCGGTCGTATTTACGATTAAAGCAAACAGCATAACCGGTTAGAAGGCGCCGCATAACTGTTGAGACTGGAATGCGGCCGGACCTAATTAGCAGATGAATATGGTTTGGCATTAAGCAAAAAGCCAGACACTTTGTTTCAGTGTCAACCAGAACCCGGCCCAAACGTGACAAAAAGAATTCGTAATCGTCCGGGTCCCTAAATATCTCTTTGCGCTCAATCCCCCTGGCAATAACATGATACAGAATACCAGGAGCCTCAATCCTTGCTTGCCTC
>JAUXSL010000116.1 GCA_030679975.1 Actinomycetota bacterium | reverse complement strand
CAGGAGCTTTTTCAACTGCTTGGGGGAGGGGCCAGCAATATATTTGCTTGATAAAACGATGTCCGGTCTAAGTTTTGGCGGAACGTTTCGCATAACGAATAGTAATATGCGCAAGGTAAACCAAGAAGTCGCTTTTTAGATGAAAGTTGATGCAAATCTTATTATAGGCATTGATTTTGATAACACTCTCATTACCTATGATGATATTTTTTACGAACTAGCGGTCAGCGGGGGCTTGGTGCCGGTCGCGACGGATAAAAACAAAAAGCTTATCCGCGATCGGATAAGGCGGTTGCCTGACGGGGATATCGAATGGCAAAAACTGCAAGCAATCGCCTATGGCGCTCTTATCGGCGAGGCAAAGCTCATCGAAGGCGTCAAATCATTCTTTCTGCGTTGCAGGCAGCATGGAGCCAAGGTAAACATAATCAGCCACAAAACCGAATTTGCCGGTTACGATGAGACTAAGACTAACTTGCGGGTTGCGGCGCTTGAATGGATGGCCGCTAATGGATTTTTCGAGAGCTCAGGGTTGGGGTTGACGCGGGAGGAAGTTTTTTTTAACTCCAGTCGAAGCGAAAAGATAGAATGCATAAAGCAGCTGGGCTGTACTTATTTTATCGACGACTTGGAGGAGACGTTTTTGGACGATGCTTTCCCGCCCGAAGTTAAGAAGATTCATTTTACTTCAGGCGGGAAATCGGCGGGCCCGTCGGGGGCTTTGCGCCTCAGCGATTGGGGCCGGATAGGCGACTATCTTTTTGGACCGGCAGTAATAGCGGAGTGATGAGAGTGGGCGCGATAAAAAAGTAATTTTAGCAGGAGGTAGGAATGGGCTTAGGAATGGCAGCGGTCAAGCTAAACCTTGAGCTGTGGCAAAGAGGTCTTTTTAAAGATCTTAACTCAGTTCTGGACTTTGGCTCACAGGAGCTTCATCTAAAGTTGGCTGATTTTGAGGAATTTGTCGATGCGGCCGGGATTGTCGATTACGACAAAAGCAAGTTTGCCGCGCTTGATAATTGGCCGGGCGCGCCGCGTTGTTCGGCAAAACCTTTTTATTCCTTGATGGGATTGAATAAATACGCCAGCGTGGATCTTGGCGGGGAATTTGGTTCGATCCCTATTGATCTCGGCGAACCGCTAAGCAATCCCGAACAGTACGGCCAGTTTGACGTTGTTACCGATCACGGCACTAACGAACATGTTTTTAACGTACCGGAAGCCTATAGAACAATGCATCGTCTCTGTAAAAAGAACGGGATGATGGTAATTTGCCAGGCAGCATATAATGGGAACGGCTATTACAATTTCGATTCTTCTTTTTTCGAGGGCTTGGCGGCGGCCAACAATTACCGGATATTGTTTGCTTCGTACACGATCACGACAAAGGACTTGACGCCGGAAGGCAGCAACGTTCAGTTTGACGTCCCGCTGGCGCGCGATTTATTGAATGCCATCGATTTGAGTAAGATCACCCACCTCGGAATTTGTTATGTTTTTTCGAAGATGGCGGACGCTGATTTTCAATATCCGTATCAAGGTGGTTATTTGTCGCAAAAGCAGGGCCACTTCGGTTATGAATTAAAGTTTTCCGCCGAGCCGCCGAGCCGGTCGTACTTGCCGGTATTCGACAGTAACGACATACCGGTTACAACCAAGGAATTAGCGAAGGTATTATACCGTCGCGTGGCCGCAAAAATATTTCGTTCTTGAGGTGTTTGTTGGATATCATTGGTGCGCAAGCGCTTATGCCGTTAGACTTAAATCGCGATATCATTTCTGTTGAGCCTATCGGTATCGGTGGAAACAGCCAAGTCTATAAAGTGATTTGCAGGGATACGAATTGCTACGCGCTCAAGGTTTACTATCGCGATCCCGGCGACAATCGCGATCGACTTGGAGCGGAGTTTACCGCCTTAGACTGGCTATGGCATAACCAAGTGTCAGACGTTCCGCGGCCGATAGCGGCCGATTACGAAAAAGGCTGCGCTCTGTATGAGTTTATCGAAGGTTCGACTGCTGCCGTCAGCGTTCTGACTAATGACGACATTGATGGGGCCGTCATTTTTTTAACCAAACTGGAAAAGCTGGCGCATTTTAGTTCCGATAGCAGACGACTGCCGCTGGCCGCGGAGGCTTGTTTTTCAATCAAGGCCATCCTTGAGAACATAAACGATCGGTTGGCGCGCTTGCGGGGACATGGGCAAAGAGGGGCCATATTTGCGGACCTTGACCGGTTTCTGGAAAATGATTTCGGGCACCGCCTTGACGACTTTACCGTTTGGTCTATAGACAAACTGGATAAGGCCGGTTTGTCGTTTGACTTAGAGCTGGACTGGCGTCAGCGTACGCTGAGCCCATCGGATTTTGGTTTTCACAACGCTATTAAGCGCGACGACGGCCGGCTGGTCTTTGTTGATTTTGAATACTTTGGCTGGGACGACCCGGCTAAAATGGTGGTCGATCTTCTGCTTCATCCCGGTATGACTCTAACGGATGCGCAAAAACAGCGGTTCACTAAAGGTATCATACAGGCTTTTGCTCACGACCCACTTCTAGCCGGGCGAATCGAGATAGTCTATCCGTTATTCGGCTTGAAATGGTGTACGATACTGCTAAATGAATTCTTGCCTCAGCATATGCGCCGTCGACAATTTGCCGGCCGGGTTGAGCGGCAAGATGAAAGTGTATTAGCGGAACAGCTGGCGAAAACCAAGAGTTTTTTAAGGAAGATAAGCGAGGAACATGAGCGATTTCCCTATATCAGCTAAGAGTGTGCCAACTAATACAACGCCATTAGACCGCCGCTCGTGCGAGTTGCGCCGACAGATAGTGCGCACCTTCGCGGCCGGTCAACGGGGGCACGTAGCGTCCGCCTTCTCGTTGGTTGAAATACTTCGGGTCCTTTATGATGATGTACTGCGATACGATCCGGCCAAGCCTAACTGGGCGGGGCGAGACCGGTGTATTTTAAGCAAAGGTCACGGCTGCTTGGCGCTATACGTCTTGCTGGCTGAAAAAGGCTTTTTCCCTGAAGAAGAACTCTGGAAGTTTTGCCACACCGATGGGATTTTAGGCGGCCACCCTGAATACGGCAAAGTCCCGGGGGTTGAAGCTTCAACGGGCAGCTTGGGGCACGGTCTTTCCATCGGGGTGGGTATGGCGCTAAGCGCTAGGTTCGATCGGGCCGATCACCGTATATTTGTAGTCGGCAGCGACGGCGAATCGGATGAAGGCTCGGTTTGGGAAGCGGCCATGTCGGCCGCCAAGCACCGGCTCAGCAACTTAACGCTATTGATCGACTACAACAAGCAGCAATCGTACAGCACTACCTATGAAGTGCTCGACTTAGAGCCGTTTGCCGACAAGTGGCGGGCTTTTGGTTTTGAGGTTGAAGAGGTGGACGGTCACAATGTTGATGATTTGCGCGCGGTTTTGGCCCGGACGCCGTTGGTAGCGGACAGACCGACCGCCGTTATTTGTCATACGATCAAAGGCAAGGGCGTCGGGTGCATTGAGAATAATTTGAAATGGCACCACAAAAGCCGGGTTGCAGATGAAGAAATCCAAATGCTCCTTTTGGAACTGGAGGTCGACTGATGCGCCGGACATGTTTGAATATGGTTTACGAGCTGGCCAAGACCGATGAGCGGATCTTCTTTGTCGGCTCCGATATCGGTTTTGGGACTCTGGACGAATTCAAAGCAGATTTTCCCGGCCGCTTCTTTGTCGAGGGCGTCAGCGAAGCCAACGTTATCGGCCTGGCGGCCGGTCTGGCGCTGGAGGGTAAGATCGTTTACACCAACACCATCGCCACGTTTATCACCCGGCGTTGTTTCGAACAAGTGGCGCTCGATCTTTGCCTTCACAATGTCAATGTCAGATTGATCGGCAACGGCGGCGGTCTGGTATATGCGCCGCTGGGGCCGACTCACCAAGCGATTGAAGATATAGCCATATTTCGGGCTTTGCCGCGGATGGCAATCGTCGCGCCGGCCGACGCTGAGGAAATGAAGCGGCTAATGCCGCTAACGGTTGATTATCCGGGGCCTATCTACATACGGCTGGCCAAGGGCGGCGATCCGGTCGTTACCGACCCGGGAATGTCTTTTAGAATAGGCAAGGCGTTTGTGATGCGCCGGGGAAAAGACGCCCTTATCGTGACAACCGGGATGATGCTCAAAGCGGCGCTTGACGCCGCCGACAAACTTGCCCAAGACGGCCTCAAAGCGGCGGTCTTACATATGCCGACCGTAAAGCCGCTCGATACGTCCGTCTTGCTGGACCTGGCCGAAAAGGCGCCGATCATTGTCACTGTCGAGGAACATAGCATCATCGGGGGCCTTGGCAGCGCCGTCGCCGAGGCCGTCGCCGAGGCCAATTTTGATTCGGTCAAGCGTTTCAAGCGGATAGGCATCCCCGATGTTTTTCCAAATAAGTACGGCTCCCAAGCCGGGTTATTGACCCATTTTGGGATTGACACGGAGACAATTGTTTCCGTGATTAGGCAGCTTAATAAAAGACCAAGCGGTCAGCTTGCAACTGAAAGGAATTAGCGTATGGGCAGATTGCTAAATATTGTTACCCCCTTGCATAAGAAAACTCAAAGAGACTACATCGCCCGGATGGTCGACGATAAGGTCCACTGTATGCTAAAGGCGAAGGAATACGAATTTGATTATTGGGACGGAGATCGGCGTTACGGCTATGGCGGCTATAAGTATGACGGCCGCTGGAAAGTAGTGGCCCAACAGCTTATAGAGATATACAATTTGCGGCCCGATGCCAAGATATTGGATGTCGGCTGCGGAAAAGCCCATCTTCTTCACGAGCTCAAGCAGCTGCTTCCCGAAGCCGAGGTCGTTGGGTTCGATATCTCTCGTCACGGTCTGGCCGACGCCCCGGAGGCGATTAAGGATTCCCTCTTTCATTACCGGGCGCAGGACCGTTTTCCCTGGGGTGATAACTATTTTGACCTTGTAATCTCTCTTGGCTGCCTCCATAATCTGCGACTCTTTGAATTAGAGACG
>JAUXSL010000089.1 GCA_030679975.1 Actinomycetota bacterium | reverse complement strand
GGCGGCGAGCCGTTAGTGAAGAATCGCCTGGCCGTCACCCTGACCCTCTCTCCACAGCGAGCCCATGACAAAAAACTGGTCGCGCGCCTCTCCAGGTTACTCGGGATGAGCGTGGGAGAGATCGATAAACAAGTCAGAAGCGTAAAAATCAACCCGATAGAACCCCGGGTCATAAAGAGGGACGTCCCGAAAGAGGTCATGGCTTACATAGAAGAACATGATGCCGACTTTGTCGGGGTCGAACTGAAAGTCGAGGCCATCAGGGACTATCCGAACGGCGGTTTGGCCGCGCATATAGTCGGCTACCTTGGCGAGCTTTCCGATTCAGAGCAGAAAGAGCGGGCTTTCAGCGATTACTCCATGGGCGATCTGGTCGGCAAGAGCGGAATCGAGCGACAGTATGAAAACGTGCTGTCCGGCAGCAAAGGGACTGAATATGTCGAGGTTAACGCAGCCGGTCGGCCGATTGAAGTGATAGATAAGAAGGAGCCGGATCCCGGCAATAATGTTGTCCTAACGATCGATAAGAGAATTCAAGCCTCGGCGGAAGCGGCCTTAGCCGCAACCATGGCGGCGGCAAAGAAAACAAAATACCCGCGAGCGTCGGCCGGCGCTATCGTCGTGACGACTCCGACGGGCGAAGTGGTGGCTATGGCAAGTTGGCCGACGTATGACCCCCGGATCTTTGTCGGCGGGGTCAGCACCGCCCAATGGGCGACATTGACCGACAAGAAAAGTGAGTATCCGTTGAGTAATCGGGCGATAATGTCCGGCTATCCGGCGGGGTCGACCTTTAAGGTCGTCACCGCGATTGCGGGGTTTAAGACGGGGGTCTTGACGACAGGCACGACTGTTCTCTGTCGAGGCCGATGGACCGGGCTCGGAACACGGTGGGCGAAGTGGTGTTGGGATAGGGCCGGCCACGGAGTCCAGAGCGTCGAGGGGGCGCTCCGCGTATCATGCGACACTTTCTTCTATGAGACCGGTTATCGCATTTATCGCCTGGGCGGGGAGGACCTGCAGAAATGGGCGCGCCGGCTCGGCTTTGGGTCGCCGACGGGGATAGACCTGCCCGCTGAAGCCGCCGGCCGGGTGCCGACGGCTGCCTGGAAGAAGGCCTGGAATAAAAATTGGCCGGCAAATCAGACTTGGTTTCCGGGCGATACCGTGAATCTGGCTATTGGCCAAGGGGACTTGTTGGTAACGCCACTGCAATTAGCCGACGTCTATGCCGCGATCGCCAACGGCGGATCGCTTTACAAGCCCAGGATAGTAAAGTCGGTCATAGGGCTGGATGGACGCAAGATATATGAAGCGCCGGATAAGATCGTAAGTCGATTGGATTTGACAGCCGGGCAGATGGCGGCTTTAAGGCGGGGGTTGCGCCGGGTGGTGGTCGACGGGACGGCGGCGGGCGCGTTTGCCGGCTTTCCGGTCCAGGTAAGCGGGAAGACAAGCACGGCTGAAGTCGTCGGCAAAGACGATCTTGCCGGATTTGTCGGGTATGCCCCGAGCGACAACCCAAAATACATTGTGGCGGTCGTCATAGAACAGGGCGGCCACGGGGGGGCGGCGGCGGCTCCGGCGGCCAGACGGATCCTGGCCGACATCTTTAACGTAAACGAAGACAAGGGAAAAGGTATCGGCACGGTAACGGACAACTCAAGATGACGGAGCCGCGCGAGTGGGTTAGAAACATCGACTTTGGCCTGATCCTGGCCGTACTTGGTTTGACCGCGTTTAGCCTGGTCACGCTCTATAGTATTAGTCTCGGTTCAGCGGCGAGCGGGCCATTTGCTTACAAGCAGGCGGTCTGGGTTGCGGGCGGGCTGGTGATAATGACGATCGTCGCCTTTTTGGACTATAGCCGCCTTCGGCATTACATGCCTTTTATCTACGGCGCCAATATATTTCTTCTGGTCGTTATTTTTCTGATCGGCAAGATGGCCCTGGGGGCGCAGCGGTGGATAGAGATCGGCGGGTTTAGATTTCAACCGTCGGAGTTCTCAAAGCTCTTGATCGTTCTGACTCTGGGGGCCATGCTCGCGGAGAGAAAGGGCGAGATTGAAGGGTGGCGGGATATTTTTCTCGCCGGCGCTCACGTCTCGCCGGTCATCGCTTTGATATTAGTCCAGCCGGACCTGGGCACAGCGCTGATCCTGATCGCCATCATGGCGGGCATGCTTATCGCTGCCGGCATCAAACCAAAACAGATCGCCGTACTTGGCGCCGCCACTTATGTCGCTATCGGCTTGGTCTTTAAATTTCAGCTTCTCCAGGCCTACCAGATGAGACGACTAACCGTATTCCTAAATCCGGACATCGACCCCCTGGGCAGCGGTTACAATTTAAGGCAGTCGATAATCGCCATCGGCTCAGGGGGCATCTTTGGCAAAGGTCTCTTTTCCGGCACCCAGTCCAGGCTGGATTTCCTGCCCCCGGCCGTCAGGCACACGGATTTTATTTTTGCCGTTATCGGCGAGGAGCTGGGCTTTATCGGCGGCGCGGTCTTGCTGGCCTTGGTCTTACTCCTGCTGGTAAGGACATTCAGAATCGCGGCATTATCGCGAAATCACTACGGTCTGCTCATCGCCTGCGGCATCGGTTCGATGTGGATATTCCAGGTATTGGTCAATATAGGCATGACAATTGGTATAATGCCGGTGACAGGCATACCGCTGCCTTTTGTCAGTTACGGCGGCAGCTCGATGCTGATGAATATGGCGGCGGTGGGATTGCTGCTCAATATTTACCGGCGGAGATGGACTTAAAGGGTTGTGAAAAACAAACTAGCGGTTAGAGACTGGCACAAGATAATAAAAGAAACGCGCTCAGAAGCGGAACAAGCCTTGAGGATAACGGTGGTCGGGGAGGCGGCGATCATCAGAGGGCTACAGGCGTTTTTAGGAAGCGGCGCTGAGACGGTTTTCCGGCCGGCGGATGAAGGTGAAAAGACGCCTTCGCAACCGGCGGACTTGACTGTGGTGGCAGTGTCGGGGAACGCCCCGATTGGGGAAGGGACACAGGCGGCCGCTAAGGCAGGCTTAAGAAGCGGCGCCGAGGTGATCGCGCTCATAGATGAGTCCGGCTTGAGCCCGTCAGCTCGTCTGGCCAAGCTGGTCGAGGCTGAGCTGGCGCTGGACTTAAGCCCGGGCTGTATCAGGTTCTTTTCACCGGGAATGGACCCGGCGGAGAAAAATGCGCTGCTCAGGGTAATCACTGACGCGGTGGGAGAAAAAGGCTTGGCGCTGGCGGCGCGGGCGCCGGCCTTTAGGCCTGTGGTCGTGCGGCGAATCATAAATGAGATCGCGGGGCAGAACGCCATCATCGGCGTCGCCGCATTAATACCGGCCGGCGATATGCCGGTGCTTACGGCGAACCAGATAAGAATGGTTCTCAAGATAGCCGCGGCTTTCGGGGCGACCGTAAGTCTTAAGCGGGCGAAAGAGCTCTTAGTCGTGGTCGGGGGAGGCTTTACTTTTCGGGCGATAGCCAGAGAGCTTGTCGGCCTTGTGCCGATCGCCGGCTGGGCCGTTAAGGGCGTCGTCGCTTATACCGGCACGCGCGCGTTGGGCGACCTGGCGGTAAAATACTTTGCCGGCTTGGAAGAGAGCGATTGAAAGACGACCTTCAACCCCTCTTACCTAAAGTTCGACGGCCGGGCCGCTATATAGGGGGAGAGCTCAATCAGGTCGTTAAGAAAGAAGCGGGCGTCAGGATAGCCCTGGCTTTTCCCGACGTATATGAAGTCGGCATGTCAAACCTCGGTCTGCAGATACTCTATGAAGTAATCAACGACCTTCCGGATTTTGGTTGCGAGCGGGTCTTCGCGCCCTGGCCGGACATGGAAGCTCAAATGCGCCAAACCCGAACCCCTCTGACCGCGTTAGAGTCCGCCAGGCCCATAAGTGAATTTGATCTAATCGGCTTTTCCCTCCAATACGAGCTGACCTTTACCAATGTCTTAAATATGATCGAATTGGCCGGTCTGCCTCTGTTGGCGGCCGAGCGCGCCGGTCTGCCGATCGTCATAGCCGGCGGCCCGTGTGCTTTCAATCCCGAACCGATGGCGCTTTTTTTTGACGCCGTCTTCATCGGCGAGGCTGAAGAAGCGATCGTCGAGATCATGGAATCGGTCAGGGAGTTCAAGGAAGAACATGGCCGGAATGCCGACCGAAATAAATTATTGGCCGCTCTATCACGGATCGACGGCGTGTACGTGCCCGGGTTGTATTCGTGGACCGGCGGATATCCGCTGGTAAGTCAAGACGGCGCGCCGGCGACCGTCAAGCGCCGGGTAATAACCGATTTTGATAAAGCGCCCATCCCGAAAAGACCGCTCGTCCCATTTCTGGAGACGGTACACGACCGGTGTGTCATCGAAATAATGCGCGGCTGCACCCGCGGCTGCCGTTTTTGTCAAGCCGGCGTGATCTACCGGCCGGCGCGAGAGCGAGCGGCGGCGACTATCGGCGCGGCGGCTAAAACCCAGATCAAGAATACCGGGTACGAGGAGATATCTCTGGCCTCGCTTAGCGCCACCGACCATAGCGAGATAACGGCGGCCTTACAAGAGGTCCGGGAGATAGGATTTTCGCCGGCATGGCGCGTCTCTTTGCCCTCAATGCGCACCGATAAGTTCTCGGTGGAGATAGCGGAAAAGATCGCGGGGGCCAGGAAGACCGGTTTGACATTCGCGCCGGAAGCCGGCACGGACAGGCTGCGCCGGGTCATTAATAAAGGCCTTACCGAAGAAGACGCGCTCAACGCGGCAAAAAAAGCCTTTAGCTCCGGCTGGACGCGGATCAAGCTCTATTTCATGATCGGCCTGCCGACAGAGACTGATGAGGACGTGTCGGCCATCGCTTTGCTGATCAATAAGATATTGGAAGCAGCCCGCCTGGACTTGGGCGCCAAGGCGGCCAAGCGCCTTAAAATAGCCGTCAGCGTCTCTTCTTTTGTTCCTAAAGCTCATAGCCCCTTTCAGTGGGCGACCATGATAACACCTAAAGAGATAGCGGGGCGCCAAGCATTGCTAAGAGGCGATCTCAGGTCGCGCCAAGTCGAGCTTAAGTGGCATGAAGCCGCGAGCAGCCAAGTCGAGGCCGCGCTGGCCAGGGGCGGGCGTGAGATGGCGCCGGTGATCGCCAAGGCGTATGAGCTCGGGGCGCGGTTCGACGGCTGGAGCGACCATTTTTCTTTTGAAACCTGGCGTCGGGCCGGCGTTGAAGCAGGTATCGACATCGATCAAGCCGCCAAACGGAAGATCGAGCCGGACGATGCTTTGCCTTGGGACCATATCGATTGCGGCGTGACAAAAGCCTGGCTGGCAAAGGAATACGAGCGGTCTTTGGATGAGATCGAGACAGTCGACTGCCGGTCCGGCTCATGCAGCCAATGCGGTGTCTGCAAGGACGGGATAAAGATGGAGATCCGCTCTTAGATGGCGGACATTATGAAGTTACGGCTCAAGTTCGCCGAGGCCGGCGATATGCGCTGGCTGTCCCACTTAGAGATCACCCGCGCCTGGCGACGGATCGTCTCCCGGGCCGGTCTGCCTGTCGCCTATTCGGAAGGGTTCTCGCCCCATCCAAAGATAGCGCTCTCGCCGGCGCTGGCTGTGGGCGTCGGCAGCGAAGCGGAGTACGCGGACATCGTTCTTTCAGACCACGTTCCGGCCGGCGAAGCGCTTGATCGCGTGAACTTCTGTGCGCCCATGGGGCTAAGGGCCGTCGCGGCCCGGGCCATGGACTTGCGCGCGCCCACGCTTGGTTCATCCATCAAAATCGTCGACTATCGGCTTGTTGTGGCTCGAGAGTTGCCGGAAGCGGACATCGCCACAGCTCTCAACTCCATTTCCGCCTCGCTTCTGCGCGTCGAACATGGCGGCAAACGGACCGCCGTCATTTTCCGCTTACCGGTCGAGGCCAAGTTAAATACACTTATTCTATCCATTGAGGAGTCGCTTGAGCTACAATCAACTTTACGTACGATTGACCGAGTGGCCCAATGGGTATTAGTTGACGACAGCTTGGTGGACCCGATCGATCTGGATCGACCCGGTATGGATGAAAATGGAAAAGCACAGAGAGATATTAATTTCGACGGACGAATTTGAAACAAGAGCGGCGATGCTCGAGGACCGTCAGTTGGTCGAGTTCTATCTGGAGGATGCCGGCAGGCCCAGGATAGCGGGGAACATCTATCTGGGGCGAATAAAGGATATCCTCCCCGGGATGGAGGCCAGCTTTGTCGATATCGGTTTGGAAAGGAACGCTTTTCTGTTCGTTAACGAAGTCCTGGCCGCGGAAGCGGAGTTCGACGGACCGGCGCATGAAATACAAAATCTCTTAAAAAAGGGTCAGGATATACTGGTTCAAGTGCTTAAGGAACCGGTGGGGACCAAGGGAGCGCGAGTAACGGCCCAGCTGGCATTGGCGGGAAGAAAAGTGGTTCTGTTGCCGCTGAGTAAGTTCGTCGGGGTTTCAAAAAGACTGGAGAACGGCGAGAGAACTCGACTTCACTCCCTGGCCGACAAGATAGTTCCGGCGGGGATGGGCATGATCGTTCGGACCGTCGCCGATGGTGTGGAAGAAAAAGACCTCATCCAGGATGTGGAGTACTTGGTCGGACTCTGGGAGAAGATCAGCGAGCGGGCGCGGTCATCGCAGGCGCCGGCGCTCGTCCACGCGGAGCCGGGCTTGGCGGGCCGGCTCATCCGGGACACGTTTTCCGGGGCCTACGATCGCATAATCGTCGACTCGCCCGAACTGAAACAGGAGATGCAGTCGCTGGCCGAAAAAGCTTCGCCGGAGCTGAAAAACAGGATAAAGCTATATTCCGGCAAATTACCTCTATTCGATAAACATAATATTGAATCCCAGCTCGATACGGCGCTCAAGCGCCGGGTCTGGCTCCGCTCGGGCGGGTATATCGCTATCGACAAGACTGAGGCGCTCACCGGAATCGATGTCAATACAGCTAAATATACGGGCGGTCGCAATCTGGAGCAGACTATCTTTAAAACCAATATGGAGGCGGCCGTGGAGATAGTCCGGCAGCTTAGATTGCGGGACATCGGCGGTATTATCGTAATCGATTTTATCGATATGCAGGAGCCTGTCCATCGCGAGGCCGTTCTGCTGGCGTTTAATAAAGCCATCGAGAACGACAGGACCAAAACCCGTGTCTCCGAGATATCGCGGCTGGGATTGGTCGAGATGACGCGCAAAAATATGTCTGAGGGGATACAAACCCATTTTTATGAGGCCTGCCCGGTCTGCGGGACAGGCAGAGTCCTATCGCGCCGACGCGCGGCCATAGAAGCGTTCCGCCGGATCAAATATGTCGTCATGGTCCATTCGGCTCAAGCTTATGTTTTTAAGATCGCCCCGGATATCGCGGAAGCGTTGGGACAAGAAGCCTGGTTGGTTGGGCTGGGGGAGACGAGCGGCAAGCGCATATATATCAAAGCTACGCCGGGCCTGGAGAGGGGCGAGGCAACCTTATGGCACGAGGGGACGATAGCGCAGATCGACAAGTTCTTTGATGGTTTGGGAGCGACCAACTAATTGACGCTGGCCGTTTGGCTGTGCTAAATTACATGCTGATTTTCTAAAGGTCCGGCCGAAAAGTGGCCAGGCCGGTCAAAGGAGTAAAATGTACGCGATTATTCGTCAGGGTGGAAAACAATATCGGATATCGGCGGGCGACGAGATTGTCTGCGAGAAGGTCAACGGCAGTCAAGGGGAGGCCGTTAGGTTCGACAAGGTCCTGCTGGTCAGTGACGACGACAAAACCGTTGTTGCCGCCGATGATCTGGC
>JAUXSL010000100.1 GCA_030679975.1 Actinomycetota bacterium | reverse complement strand
CGCGACCAAGCCAAGATTTCCTACAACAAGCTTGAAGGCGGAGGGTTCGTCGCCAGGAGTATAAAAGCCGCCGGCAAAAAACATTAAGAAGACACTTAAGATCACACTAAAAGGGAACGGCTGCCTACACCGCCAGCCGTTTCTTTTTTTATGCTAAAATCACCGTCATGACCGACGAGCTCTTACCAAAGACTTACGATCCGGCTGAGACCGAGGCCAAGTGGTATCCCTTCTGGGAATCAAGCGGTTATTTCACGCCCAAGATAGACCGGTCGAAAGAGCCGTTCACTATCGTCATCCCGCCGCCCAACGTGACGGGCTCTCTTCACATGGGCCACGCCCTCAACAACACCATCCAGGACGTCATCATCAGGCGCCGGCGGATGGCCGGGCAACAGGCCCTTTGGCTGCCGGGCACGGACCACGCTGGCATCGCCACGCAGAACAAGGTGGAGCAGCAACTGGCTATCGAGGGTTTGACCAGACAGGATTTGGGCCGGGAGAAATTTATCGCCCGCGTCTGGGCTTGGAAAGAAGAGTATGGGGCGACGATAATCAACCAACTGAAGCGGCTTGGTTGTTCGTGCGACTGGACGCGCGAGCGCTTTACTATGGATGAAGGCTATTCCAAAGCGGTCAAGGAAGTCTTTGTCCGCCTCTATCGGGATGGCCTTATCTACCGGGGAAACCGCATCATAAACTGGTGTCCCCGTTGCCATACGGCGCTCTCGGATATTGAAGTCGAGCATCAGGATGTCGAGGGCGGCCTCTGGCATATCAAGTATCCGCTCGTCGATGAGGAAGGTTATTTGATAATCGCCACCACCCGGCCCGAGACCTTGCTGGGCGATACGGCGGTCGCCGTCCATCCGGACGATAAAAGATATAAACACCTGATCGGTAGAAAAGCCGTTCTCCCCTTGGTCGGGCGCGAGCTGCCGATAATCGGCGACGCTCATGTCGACCCGGCTTTCGGGACGGGCGCTTTAAAGGTCACCCCGGCCCACGATCCGAATGACTTTGAGATAGGCGAGCGGCATGGCTTGGAGCGGATAAATATCTTTGAGCCGGACGCCCGGATCAACGTCAACGGCGGGCGGTTTTTCGGCCAGCACCGGTTCGAAGCCAGGGAAGCGGTCGTCGAGGCGCTCAAGGAAGCCGGGTTACTGGAAAAATATGAACCGCACACGCATGCCGTCGGCCATTGCTATCGCTGCCACACAATGATCGAGCCCTACCTTTCCGAGCAGTGGTTTGTCGATATGAAACCGCTGGCCGGGCCGGCCATCGAGGCGGTCAAGACAGGTAAGGTCAAGTTTTCGCCCGAGCGCTGGGCCCGCGTCTATTTCGAATGGATGGAAAACATCCGCGACTGGTGCATTTCCCGTCAGATATGGTGGGGCCATCAGATACCGGCGTGGTACTGCCGGGATTGCGGCGAGACGATGGTGGCGACCCAGGCCCCGACCGCCTGTACGCGGTGCGGCGGCGCGCGGCTCGAACAAGACCAGGACGTCCTGGACACCTGGTTCAGCTCGGCGCTCTGGCCGTTCGCTACCCTGGGGTGGCCCGATGCGACGGAAGACCTGGACTTTTTCTATCCGACATCGGTCTTGTCGACGGCGCGGGATATCCTCTATTTATGGGTCGCCCGGATGATCATGTCCGGCCTTAAATTCGCCGGCGATGTTCCGTTTCACACGGTCATAATCCACCCGACAGTCCTCAACCGGGAAGGGCGGCGGATGAGCAAGTCGCTCGGCACCGGCGTCGACCCGCTGGAGCTGATCGATAAATACGGGACCGACGCCACGCGCTTCGGTCTGATGATCCAGGCGACCACTATGCAGGATATGCGGTTCACGGAAGAGAAGTTGGAGATGAGCCGCAATTTCGCAAACAAAATGTGGAACGCGGCCCGGTTCGTCCTGATGAACCTGGGCGACTATGATCCGGCCGATTTCGAGCCGGCGGCTTTAACGGCGGCGGATCGGTGGATACTCTCGCGGACCCAGCGGTTGATCGATGATGTGACCGCGGCGGTGGACGCCTACGATTTCGGCGAAGCATCGAGGCGCCTCTATGATTTCTTCTGGAGCGAATTTTGCGATTGGTACCTTGAAATGGTCAAACATAGATTGTATGAAGGTCAGGAAGCAAAGAGCCGGAGCGCCGCCCAGGGAGTTTTGGTGCGGGTCCTGGATGTCGCCCTGAAGCTGCTTCACCCGTTTATGCCTTTCATCACGGAAGAGATATGGCAGAAGCTGCCTGTGGCCGACGGCGGTCTGATGGTTGCCGCCTGGCCGGTTGCCGACCCGGCTTTAGCCGATGAAGCCGCGGAAAAAGACGTTGCGGTTTTGCGGGAGGTCGTGACGGCTATTCGCGTTATCCGCGCGGACTATAAAGTATCGCCCGGGACGAAGATCAAAGCTGTGGTAACGGCGCGCGAGGCGGGCCGGTTGGCGCCTGTGGCCGCCGGTAGGTCGATGATAGAAAGATTGGCCGGGTTGAGCGAGTTGGAAGCGGGCGCCGGTCTCGACCGGCCGGGGCTGTCCGCGCCGGCGGTCGTCGGCGATTTCGAGGTTTTTGTCCCGTTAGCCGGTCTTGTCGATATCGCCAAAGAAGCCCAACGGTTGACCAAAGAGCTGGCGGCCGTCGAGATCGAAGCCGGTAAGATCAACGGTAAACTGGCGAACGAGGGCTTTAGGGCCAAAGCGCCGGCCAATATCATCCAAAAAGAAGAAGAGAAATTGGCCGGCTTAAGCGCGCGCCGGGAGAAACTCCGCGCCCAGCGCGACGCCCTTTCCTGATGGCCGCCCCGACCGGCAGCTCCAACTTCTCCGCCTACCTCGATTCGCTGGCTAATTTCGGCATCGAGCCGTCTCTCGATGGGATAGAGGCGCTCTGTCGCCGGCTGGGCGATCCCCAAAAACAGTTCGATGTTATCCAGATAACCGGCACAAACGGCAAGACCTCCACCGCCCGCATGATCCAAGCCTTGCTTACGGCCCATGGGGTCGTCTGCGGTCTTTATCTCTCACCCCACCTCACCGCTTATCATGAACGGATCGGGGTTGACGGGGCTGAAATCAACGACGCTGATTTTGAGGAGATCGGCCGGTTGGTCCGCGAGCAGACGGCCGTCGCCGAGCGGTCGCTTGACGGTCGCCGCATCACCCAGTTTGAAGCGATAACCGCCGCCGCGCTTGCCTACTTCGCGCGCCGGCGCGTCCAGGTCGCTGTTCTTGAGGTCGGTATGGGCGGCCGGTGGGACGCGACCAGCATCGCGACCCCGTTAGTCGCCGCCATCACCAATGTGACCATGGACCATGCCGATTGGCTGGGGCCGGAGCTGGCCGATATCGCCGGCGAAAAATCATATGTCATCAGGGCCGGCAACACGGTCGTCGCCGGGCCGGCGTCGCCGGAGGTTGAAGCTATTTTCGAGGCCCGCGCTCAAACTCAGGGGGCGAGGTTGCTCAAGTCCGGCCGGGATTTTTCGCGTCTGGCGACGACCGGTGATACCGTTGCCATAAAAACAACCGCGGCGACCTATGACGGCATAGCGCTTGGTGTCGCCGGCCCGTGGCAGCCGGACAACGCCGTGACGGCGGTAGCGGCCGCCGAGGCATATTTCAAGCAACCGTTCGATGTCGAGCTGGTGCGCCGGGCGCTGGCCGCCGTGCGCTCGCCCGGCCGGGCCGAGCTGGTTCCGGGAGAGCCGGATATATTCCTGGACGGCGCCCACAATCTCGATGGGGTTAACGGGCTCGTTGATTATCTTAAGACCCGTTTCACCGGCCGCAAATTGGTCTTGCTGGTTTCAATACTAAGAGATAAGGCCGCGCCGGCGATGGTTGCCAAGCTTCTCGAAGCCGGCCGGGAGATAATCTTTACCGCCGGCGATAACCCGCGCTGCCTTAAACCAAGCGAGCTGGCGCGGCTGGCGAAGGAGCATGGCGTTAGCGCGACAGAAGAACCGCAGGCCGAAGCGGCGCTCGCTAAAGCCAAGAGCGAAGCGGGGGAGAGTGGGGTTGTAGTCGTCACGGGCTCGCTCTATCTGGTCGGGGAGATAAGAAAATTATTAAAGAATCAAGCGGTAACCTTCCCTTGACGCGGCACATTCGCTAAAATATCCGTCATGGACACGATTAACGGAATTGTAAATTTCTTTGGTTCGCCCTTTTTCCGCTTCATTCTGGTCTTAGTCCGGGTCTTCCTGGTTATCTTATGGATAAGCATGGCTTACTGGACCTACCGCGACGCCAAGAGCCGGGGGGCGATGGCGGCTTACTGGTCGATCGTCGCTCTTATCTTTCCGGTCTTTGGCTGGCTTATTTATCTGGTCGTCCGTCCGCACGAACGACTTGAGGACACGCAGGAGCGGGAGTTGGAGATCAGGGCTAAACAAGCAGCTTTGGCCTGTAGCGGGACGGTCTGTCCGGCCTGCATGAAGCCGGTCGAATCGGAATTTCTGCTCTGTCCTTATTGTCTGAAAAGGCTCAAGAAGGCGTGTCCCGAATGTCAACACGCGTTGCGGCTAAATTGGACGATCTGCCCTTATTGTCAAACCAGCCAGTAGTACCAGAGAATAGAAATCAGAGAAGCAGAGAAGCAGATCGGAAATCGGAAGGGAACTATGGAAAGAACTTTTGTAATGGTCAAGCCCGATGGGGTCAAAGCCGGCCTGGTCGGCGAATGTATCCGGCGCTATGAGGCCCGCGGCCTCGCTCTCGTCGATTTGCGTCTCGATCGGTTGACCGCCGAGATAGCCCAGGTCCACTACGGCGAACATGCCGGCAAGCCGTTCTTTCCCGGTCTGGTCGAACACGTTACTTCGGGTCCGGTCGTCTTGATGGTCCTGGAGGGCGAGGGGGCTGTCGCGGCGGCGCGCAAGACCAACGGCGCGACCAACCCGCTCGATGCCGAGCCCGGCAGTATCCGCGGGGATTTCGCCCTCGAGATAACCGCTAACGTGGTCCACGGTTCCGATTCCGTCACCACCGCCGAGCGGGAAATCGGCATTTTTTTCCCAAATTTAAAGTGATGAGTCAGGAGTGAGGAGCCCGTTCAACTGGCTCTTGGTGGCCGTGCCGGTTGCTCTCCTATTAGGCTTCACCCCTGACTACGAAATAGCCGCGTTTATCGCCGCGGCCATCGCGATCGTGCCTCTGGCCCGCTTGATGGGCGAGGCGACCGAGCAGATCACCAGGTCGACAGGGGCCGCCGTCGGGGCTTTTTTGAACGCCTCTTTCGGTAACGCCACGGAGTTGATAATCGCTGTTATCGCCGTCAGACGCGGTCTATTCGAGCTTGTTAAAGCCTCGATAACCGGCAGCATTATCGGCAACATTCTGATAGTTCTGGGTCTGGCCATGCTGGCCGGCGGGTGGTCGAGACAGCGCCAGCACTTTGACCGCACGGCCGCCTCCGCTAATTCCGCCTTGCTCCTTTTGGCCGTTATCGCCCTGGTCGTGCCGGCTGTTTATGACATGACTGTCTTCGGTCATCTGGAAACCACAGGTCCGACAGTCGAAAAACTAAGCTTACTGGTCTCCTTCGTCTTGATCGTGATGTATGGTCTGAGCCTGCTGTTTACTTTCAGGACCCACAGGGCGCCGGAGAATATTTCGGGCTTTGAGCCGGCCCAGTGGAAGATATCGACGGCCGCGTCAGTCTTAGCGGCCACCGCGCTGGCGATTGCTGTAGTCAGCGAAGTCCTGGTCGGGGCGGTCGAGGTGGCGGCCCACGCCTTGGGTATGACGGAACTCTTCGTCGGCGTTGTCATTGTCGCCGTTATCGGCAACGCCGCCGAGCACGCCACCGCCGTCCAGATGGCCGTCAAGAACAAAATGGACATCGCCCTCGGTATCGCCGTCGGCAGCAGTATCCAGATTGCCCTCTTTGTCGCGCCGGTTATCGTCTTTGCGAGCTGGCTGATGGGCAAACCCATGAGCCTGATCTTCACCGGTTTTGAGATAGTGGCGGTCGCTCTATCGGTTGCCATCGCCTCGCTCGTCTCGCTCGACGGCGAATCAAACTGGTTGGAGGGCGCGCAACTTATCGCGGTATATCTTATCTTAGCGATCGCGTTTTATTTTATCCCGTAAGACAGTGGTTGTTTCCCTGAGCGCTCGCGAGCGCCGCGTCGTTGGCGAGAACGTCTATCTCATCGTAAGCGACACCGCGGCTGTTCATATCCGCCTTGGCGGCGGCGCAATAAGGACAAGTCGGCTTGGTGTAGATCGTTATATCAGCCATAACCGGATCATAGCAAAGTTACGCTACCTTCCACAAATCCTTCAGGTCCCGCGGCAATTGACTGCAGACGTTCTCCACTTCTTCCGCGGGTATCTGTTTCTTCAGCGCCTTAAAGACTCCCTGGGTCAGATATTCCGATTTTTTTGTATCTTCCAAGTGAGCGCGGCGCTGGACGAGGCCTAAGAACTCACTTCTACTCATCTTTTCGGGACCGCGCCACATCGCCACCAGCCTATCGGTCAGACCCCGCGACAAAAGCGGCTTCAGTTCTTCCGGTAGGTGGCTCTCTATGTGCTCCGCCTGGCCTTCGGTCAACCGGTCGTGCAGCGTCTGAAGGACGGCATCGGTGGCCAGCTCCGCTAAGGCCCGGTCCTTTAAGCCTGATTCTTTCTTGACTATCTCGATGAACTGACGTTTAGTCATCTTTTGTCTAGCTCGCGGCCCGTCGTCGCGCCACCGTTACCTTGTTGACCACTTCTTGGACGTCCGGATCGGCCAGCGCTATATCTTCGAGAGCTTGCCTTTCGGCCTCGGCCTGTACCCGCCCCCGTAAAGTGACGATGCGGTCGGCGGTATCCACATTTATCCGCGGCATATGCCGGGTCCGGGGATTTTCGCCGATCTTGGTGCGCACGCGCTGGGTTATCTGGTCATCGTCGACATAGGCTTCGCCCTCGCCCGGGACCAGCGTCAACTGCTCCATCTTATGCATCCTGCCCGTCATCTTGCCCTGCTGGTATTTCGCCTCCGCCCGTAGTCTGTCCGTCAGGTTCATGGCGGTGCTCCGGGTGTGGTCCGCTTTCTGGCCCAGCCAGGCCCGAGCCCCTCGGCCGGTTTTCGGCGCCGTCAATATACCGACCGCCACGCCCGCGGCAAATAATAAAAGCGCTCTGAATAACGACCGACTTAGGTTTCTTTCTCTCATATTATCTCCCTCCTTATGGCTTTAGTTTCCCGCCCGCGATTCTTTGTAATCAAATCCGCAGAATCAAATTGACACCTAAACAGGCCTTTGCTAGTATCGGCTTAACTTAATACCAGGGCTTTGACGAGGGTGGCGCCTCTGAGCCGGTACGGAAATGAGTGGGCGAGAACACCGCCGAGCAGCAGACGTTAGACATTAGAGCTGCTCGGGGGTTGCCGCCAAGTAGGGTGGAACCGCGAAAGGTAACTTGGGAAAGCCCATCGACTTCCAGCAAATAATCCTTAATCTGCAAGGCTATTGGGCCGAGTACGGCTGTTTAATAGGTCAGCCGTATGACGTGGAAACCGGGGCCGGCACTTTCAACCCGGCGACCTTTCTGCGCAGCCTGGGGCCGGAACCATGGCGGGCGGCTTATGTCGAACCTTCCCGGCGCCCGACGGATGGTCGTTATGGCGAGAACCCCAACCGCCTCCAACATTATTATCAATATCAAGTCATCTTAAAGCCCTCCCCCGACGATGTCCTCGACGTCTATTTCAATAGCTTAAGGGCGATCGGGATCGAACCGGAAAAGCACGATATCCGTCTGGTCGAGGACGACTGGGAATCGCCGACGCTGGGCGCTTGGGGCCTGGGCTGGGAGGTCTGGCTCGACGGCATGGAGATAACCCAGTTCACCTACTTTCAGCAGGTCGGCGGCTTGGAGTTGCCGCTCGTCCCGGCGGAAATAACCTATGGACTCGAGCGCATCGCCATGTATATCCAGGGCAAAGAGAGTGTTTTTGACCTGGATTGGGTCGGCGACATCAAGTATGGCGACATTCACCACCAGACTGAAGTTCAATGGTCAAAATATAATTTTGAGACCGCCGATGTCGAGATGCTGTTTAAGTTGTTCGACGATTTCGAGCGCGAGGCGAAAAGCGCTCTCGCCGCCGGGTTGGTCATACCGGCCTACGACTTTGTTCTTAAGTGTTCGCACACGTTTAATTTGCTTGATGCCCGGGGGGCGATCAGCGTCACTGAGAGAGTTCGCTTCATTGCCCGCGTTCGGGAGTTGGCCCGGCTTTGCGCCGAAACCTGGGTGGCCCAACGTGAAGAGCAGGGGTGGCCGTTAATGAAAGTGGGAAGGGATGCATGATGCAGGATATGTCATTCCTGCCCCGTATCAAGTACGGGGTAAACTCCAGCAGGAATCCAGGCGATGAAGACTCTGGTTTTTGAGATTGGCACCGAAGAGATGCCGGCGGCCGCCGCGAGGAGCGCGGCGGAGCAGATGCGGGTGAAAGCCGCGAATCTGCTGGCGGATTACCGGTTGACCGACGGGGATACCGAGCCCGATGTTGAAGTCTACGCAACGCCCCGACGGCTGGTGCTGTTTGTTCCCGGGTTGGTTGAAGCGCAACGCGCCGCTGTCGAAGTTGTAAAAGGGCCGCCGAAACGGATCGCTTTTGCCGATGACGGCTCGCCGGCGCCGGCGGGTTTGGGGTTTGCCAAGACCCAGGGTGTCGATGTTGGAGCTCTTGAGGTGCGCGAGGTCGACGGCGGCGAATATATCTTCGCGGTCAAAGAACACCCGGGCCGGCCAGCCGAGCAGATTTTGCCGGAGATTTTGACGGTCCTGGTCGGATCGATCGAATTCAACAAAACGATGCGATGGGGGAGCGGAACGCTAAAGTTTATTCGCCCCATCCGCTGGCTGTTGGCCCTCTACGGCGATCAGGTAGTGCCGCTGGAGCTGGACGGTTTAGTTTCCGGTCGCCGCACTTACGGTCACCGGTTCCTGGCCGAGGGTCCTTATGAGCCGGCAAGCGCCGAAGACTATAAGAACATAATGAAAAAAGCCAAGGTGGTCCTGGCAAATGAAGCACCGGAGGCGAGCGCGGTCAAGAGCATGATAGAAGCCGCCGCGCAAGCAGCCGGAGGCCGGGCGGCCGTCAACCCCAGAGTACTGGATGAAGTTATCTACCTCGTCGAAGATCCCCACGCGGTTGTCGGCAGCTATGATAAAGACTTCTTAAAGATACCCCGGTCAGTGCTGGTCACGGCTATGGAATCGCATCAGCGCTACTTCCCCATAGAAGCCGGTAACGGCAAACTGATGCCGCTTTTCGCTGTCGTCCACAATGGCGACCCGAAATACGACGAGCAGATAGCTCACGGTCACGAACGGGTCCTGCGGGCCAGGCTGGCCGACGCCGCGTTTTTCTTCCATGAAGATATAAAGACGACCCTGGAATCAAAGGTCGATCGCTTAAAAGGAGTTGTCTGGCAGAGGAAATTGGGGACGGTCTTTGAGAAAGTCGAGCGCGTTCGCGGGCTCGGCGCGCGGATCGCCGGCATCCTGGCCCTTGACGACAAGCAAAAAGCCAAGATAGATAGGGCCGCCTCGCTGGCCAAAGCCGACCTGACGACCTCGATGGTAATTGAATTTACCGACCTGCAAGGCGAGGTCGGACGGGAATATGCTTTAGTCGACGGAGAAGACAGGCAAGTCGCCGAGGCCATCGCCGAACACTGGCGCCCCCGTTTTGCCGGGGATGGGCTGCCTCAGACGACGACCGGGCGGGTAGTCGCTCTGGCCGACAAGATTGACACCATCGCCGGTTGCTGGCTTGTCGGTCTTATCCCATCCGGCTCGGCCGACCCTTATTCACTCCGGCGCCAGGCGGCCGGCATTATCGGAATTTTAGGTGCAACTCAACGGCAAATTGGTATACTAGAGTTGATACAGCTGGCGATTGACAACTATGCCGGGGTTGGTATTTCCTCGGCCGACCCAAAGGCCGTAGCGGCGCAACTTCAAGATTTCATATTCGCCCGGTTAAAACGGTCGCTTGTCGATGCGGGAGCCGGGCCGGAGACGATCGAAGCGGTGGTCGCGGCCGGGTTTGATGTGGTCGGCGAAATCGCCGCGCGGGTGCGCTTAATCGATGATTTTGCGGGTAAGAATCAGCTTGAAGATGTCAAACTAGCCTTTACACGCTGCCAAAACCTGGCGAAGGGCATATCGGGCGAAGAAGTCGACCCGGGCCTATTCGAGCACGACGAAGAACGCCGGCTTTATAGCGACTGCCTGCGGGCCAAGGCGGAAATGGACAAGCTCGTAGTCGATGGGCGACTCACGCCGGCGCTGGGCGTACTGGCGTCGATGCGAGGGCCGATAGACAGTTTCTTTGACACAGTTCTGGTAATGGCTCCTGACGAGAAGGTCCGGGCCAACCGGTTAAGACTTTTAAATCTATGTTTAAGCGTTTCTCGCCGGATAGCTGATTTTTCGAAGCTGCCGTAGCCGAGAGAGAGCAGGGGTTTTAGGAGGTATTTACAGTGGCGCAAGAGGAAAAGTTTGTCTATGCCTTCGAGGAAGGGCGAGCCGACATGAAGTATGTCCTCGGGGGCAAAGGCGCGAACCTGGCCGAGATGACCAATCTTGGCTTGCCGGTGCCGCCCGGCTTCACCATCACCACCGGCGCCAGCAATGTCTTTTCACAGACCGGCGCTTATCCCGCCGGCCTTGAGGCCAAGGTCGAGGAACATCTGGCCAAGCTGGAAGCGAAGACCGGTAAAAAATTAGGGGATGTCAACGACCCCCTTCTGGTCAGCGTCAGGTCCGGCGCGCCGTTTTCAATGCCCGGGATGATGGATACTGTTCTAAACCTCGGTCTAAACGACCAAAGCGTTAAGGGACTGATAGCGCAGACGGGCGATGCCCGCTTCGCCTACGATTCTTACCGCCGGTTTATCCAAATGTTCGGCAAGGTCGTCATGAGGATAGAAGGCCAGCTCTTCGAGGACGCCATCAAAGCCAAGAAAGTGGAGCGGGGCGTCAAGCAGGATATCGATCTAAGCGCGGAAGACCTGCAGGGTTTGATCGGCGGCTTTAAAGATATTGTCCGGCGGCACGCCGGGCGTGAATTTCCCGAGGAACCCCGGCAACAACTCGACCTGGCCATAAAAGCCGTCTTTGAATCGTGGAACAACAAGCGCGCCCGGGATTACCGGCGGCTTTATAAAATACCCGATACTCTCGGGACCGCCGTCAATGTGCAGACAATGGTATTTGGCAACAAAGGCGACACGTCCGGAACCGGCGTGGCTTTCACGCGCGATGCCGCGACCGGCGAGAATGAAGCATATGGGGATTATCTTATCAACGCTCAGGGCGAGGATGTGGTGGCCGGTATCCGCAACACCGAGCCGATATCCAATCTTGAAAACGAGTTGCCCGAAGCTTATGGCGAGCTGATGCGCACCCTTGATATTCTGGAAAAACATTACCGCGATATGTGCGATACCGAATTTACCATCGAGCAGGGCAAGCTTTATATGCTGCAGACCCGGGTCGGAAAGCGGACCGCGGCCGCGGCGCTTAGGATCGCCGTCGACATGGTCAATGAGGGGCTGATAGACAAGAACGAAGCGGTGATGCGCATCGAACCGGAACAGCTCGACCAATTGCTTCATCCCCGGTTCGACCCGGCGGCAGACGTGAAAGTTCTGGCTACGGGCCTGAACGCCTCGCCCGGCGCAGCGGTCGGCAAAGTTGTTTTCGATGCCGACACCGCCGAGGAGATGGGGGAGCGCGGCGAGAAAGTCATTCTGACCCGTTGGGAAACAACCCCTGACGACTTGCACGGAATGATAGCGGCCCAGGGCATCTGGACCAGCCACGGCGGCAAGACCAGCCACGCGGCGGTCGTCGCTCGCGGCATGGGCAAGCCGTGCGTCGCCGGTTGCGCGCTCCTGGAGATAGATACGGTGAAAAGGACCTGCAGCGTCGACGGGACCACGTTGCGGGAAGGGGACATCGTCAGCATCGACGGGACGACCGGCCGGGTCGTGGTCGGGCCGGTGCCGCTGGTGCCGCCGACCCCGACGCCTGAATTTGACATGATTCTTGGTTGGGCCGACGAGGTCCGCCGTCTTGGTGTCCGGGCGAACGCCGATACCCCGGAAGACGCGGCCAAGGCCCGCGAGTTCGGCGCCGAAGGCATCGGCCTGGCCCGCACAGAGCATATGTTCCTCGGCGACAGGCTGCCGATAGTCCAGAAGATGATCCTTGGAAATGAAGATGAAAAGCACCAAGCGCTCGAAGAGTTGCTGGTCGTTCAGAAAAAAGACTTCATCGGTATCTTAAAAGCCATGGACGGCCTGCCTGTCACTATCCGTCTCCTCGACCCGCCGCTCCATGAGTTCCTCCCGGGGTTGGTGGAGTTGGAAGTGGAAGTGGCGAAGATGGAGTGCACGGGCGCGGACGCCTCAAAGTTGGAAGAGAAACGGTCGCTCCTGCGCCGAGTCCAGCTGATGTCGGAATCCAACCCCATGCTGGGTCTGCGCGGTTGCCGCCTGGGCATCGTCAATCCGGAGATCTACAAGATGCAGGTCCGGGCAATCATGGAAGCCGCCGCCGAATTGAAAGCGGGCGGCAACGACCCGGTCGTGGAAATAATGATCCCGCTGGTCTCGCTCGATGAGGAACTGCGAGTGCTGCGGGGTGAGGCCGAGGCGGTCTGCGCGGAAGTCATCGAGCGGACCGGCCAACCGGTTGAATACAAGATAGGCACAATGATAGAGCTGCCGCGGGCGGCTGTGACCGCCGACGAGATCGCCAAACACGCCGAGTTTTTCTCGTTCGGCACCAACGATCTGACCCAAACCACATTCGGCTTTAGCCGCGATGATATCGAGGGCAAATTCCTGGCCCGGTACTTAGAGCGAAAAATCATGGCTTCAAACCCGTTCGAGACGATCGACCCCGGCGTCGTCAAATTGGTGGATATCGCCTGCGATCTGGGGCGCAAGACGAAGCCCAACATAAAGCTGGGCGTCTGCGGCGAGCATGGCGGCGACCCGGCCTCGGTCAAACACTTCCACGAAGTCGGCCTCGATTATGTCAGTTGCTCACCCTACCGGGTGCCGCTGGCCCGGCTGGCGGCCGCCCAAGCGGCGCTCTCCGAGAAAGTGACAAAAAGCGTTTCGACATAAGCCGCTTGACCCCCATACTACCCCCATCATATATTGCAACCAATCGTAGAATAAGGATAAAAGTAAGTTCATCGTAGCTCAGTACTTAATCGACACAGCGACCAATATCTGCCAGCAAAAGCCAGCAAAAATAATCGATCACATAGGTTGATCGAGGGAAAGGACCGAGAACATGGTTAAAAAACTGTCTCTACTCCTACTTATTTTGGTCGCAACCCCTTTTATCGTGGGCTGGTCTGATGGTCCCAATCATGGCAACGGTTTCGGTACTCAGGATTGGGTATTAAAAGAAGCCTGGAACGCACTCGGTCACCCAAAGTGGTTTAAGTATAAGACAGCGCGGCAAGCTACAGATGACCCGGAGACCATCACCAAAGATTTCATCAACCATGCTTTTGACATTTGGGGCAGTAAATACGGCACCGGTACTGTTAAGGTAAAAAAGCTTTTCGATCAATCTGTAGTCGCTTACCAACGCGGTGACTACAAAGAGGCAAGTCGCCTGATCGGATTGATGAGCCACTACTTCAGTGATCTTAACAATCCGCTCCATACGGATAATGCCCCAACCGAAAAGAAGATGCATCGAAGCTATGAGGAAAAAATCAATACAATGACTGATGTGCCTGACGAGGCTGTTTTCACAGTCACTTTTGACGGTGCGGATTACGTCAAACGTCCCAAAGTATTTGCTCGACATGCGGCTGTCAAAGCTCATAAAGATTATCAAACACTTGTCAGTGAATACATTAAAGAAGGCTATGACACGACTGTTAGCAATACAACTGAGCGGAGTCTCAACAGAGCGGTTAACGGATTGGCAGACCTGATTTATAGCGTTCGTAAAAAGGCGCGTAGTGCCCCTCCGGAACCAGCTCCGGCACCAGCTCCGGAACCAGCTCCGGCACCCGAACCACAGCCTGTTTATCAGCACAGCTGCACGGGATGCTCGACCTGTCCGCGCGGTTTTCACAGTTGCGGTATTTGCCTGTCCCGAGGGCCCGATAGCTGCTAAAGCGCAAAACGTTTCTGATTATGCCTATTGACCCTCGGGTATAAGTCCCTTGCAAAGCAATAATCTCTGGTTTCTAGCGGAGGGAGCAAAGGGTGCCATTGAGACGGTTTCGGGTTTTGATCCTGGTCTTGGCGGCGCTTTTTGTTTTGGGACTGGCGACCGGATGCGACTCGACTCGAGTTAAGACAGCGACCCGAAAACCCAAAGAGGCGATTCCCGTTATTAAAGCTGAGGTGACGCCGGTCCCCGCCGATTGGCCCAAAGAGATACCGACCTACCCCAGCGCCGAGCTTGTGGAGACGTCGATAACTCCCACCGGGAAGATCCTCACGTACAAGACCAAAGACCCGGCCTACAAGATATTCGAATGGTACTACGACACCCTGGAAGCCGCTAAATGGACTATGAAGGGCCCGACCCTGGATGTCGCTCAGAATCTGGCCATTATCAAGTCCGAGCTTGGCTCATTAAGCTTTTTACTCGATACCCGACTGCGCAAGAACGACAAAGGGGAATCGGAAGGCTCGACGATCACCCTGATAACCCCCGCCCCAAAGCTCGGCGGCCCGTAGAACGCGCCCTATGAATCTATTTTCTATTTTCCCTTCTCTCTTCTCCTCTCTATTGGTATATTCACTTCATGCCTATTTCAAAATCCGATGTCGAACACGTTGCCCTGTTGGCGCGCCTCAGTCTGACTGACGAGGAGAAAGAGATACTCACGGTCCAGTTGAGCCAGATCCTCGAACATGCCGGTAAGATCGCGGCGCTGGATACGAGCGCGGTAGAGCCGACGTCCCATGCCGTACCGACGGTCAACGTTATGCGGGCCGACAAGGTCGGGACCGAGCTGTCCGTCGAGGAAGCTCTAAGCAACGCGCCGGAGCGCGAAAACGATGCCTTCGGCGTCCCGAAAATAGTCTAAGAGCCAAACAGGTGCGATGTGGAACTATTCGAACTGTCGATAAAACAAGCCGGCGAAAAACTTAAAAGCAAAGAGGTCAGCTCGGTTGAGTTGACCACAGCGGCGCTGGCGCGTCTCGAGGCGATCGAACCTAAAGTCAAAGCTTTTCTGCATGTGAGCGCCGACGGAGCGCTGGCGCGGGCCGGGGAGGCCGACAAACGCCTGGCTAATGGCGGTGGGCCGCCGCTCTTGGGTGTGCCGATCGCGGTAAAAGACAATATCTGCGCTGTCGGGATGCCGACCACCTGCGCGTCAAAGATACTCGGCGATTTTGTGCCGCCATATAACGCCACTGTCGTGGAGGCGCTAAACCGTGACGGCGCGGTCATTGTCGGCAAGACGAACCTCGATGAGTTTGCCATGGGGTCTTCGACCGAAAACTCAGCCAAGCAGATCACAGCCAATCCGTGGGACACCGGTCGGGTGCCGGGCGGTTCCAGCGGCGGCTCGGCGGCGTGCGTGGCGGCCGGCCAGGCAATCGCTGCTCTGGGCTCGGATACCGGCGGCTCAATCCGGCAACCGGCGTCTTTTTGCGGTATTGTCGGCCTAAAGCCCACCTACGGGCTGGTGTCCCGGTACGGCCTGGTGGCTTTTGCCTCCTCGCTCGATCAGATCGGCCCGCTTACCAAAGATGTCACCGATTCGGCCATTTTGCTTCAAGCCATCGCCGGTCGGGATCCGGCTGATTCCACCTCGATAGATTATCAATCGCCGGATTACACAGCCGCGCTCGACCGGGAGATAAAAGGGCTGAGATTCGGTCTGCCCAAGGAGCTTTTTGGCGCCGGCTTCCAGCCCGGGGTCCGCGACCTGATAAATCAAACCATTGCCTTGATCGAGAAACTTGGCGGGCAGGTAAGCGAAGTCAGCCTGCCGACTCTGGAATACGCGCTGCCGGCCTATTATATAATCGCCCCGGCCGAGGCCAGTTCAAACCTGGCCCGTTTTGACGGGGTCAGGTACGGGCGCCGCTCCGTTGGGCCTACCGACATGGTGGATTCATACATGCGGACCCGGGCCGAAGGGTTTGGGCCGGAAGTCAAGCGGCGGATAATGCTGGGGACCTACGCTCTAAGCGCCGGGTACTATGAGGCCTACTACGGCCAGGCCCAGAAAGTCCGCACTCTCATCATCCAAGACTTCAAACAAGCCTTTGACCGGTTTGACGTGCTGATATCGCCGACCACTCCGACCACGGCCTTTCCTATCGGCGCCAAGACCGGCGACCCGCTGGAGATGTACCTATCCGATATTTGCACCATTCCGGCGAACTTGGCGGGGATCCCGGCGATATCTATCCCGGTCGGTCTGGCGGACGGCCTGCCGGTCGGCCTGCAAATCATGGGGAAACACTTTGACGAGGCCACTGTATTAGGTGCGGCGCGGGCGATTGAAGCGGAAGTATCTTTTACGGATAGACCAAACACGTTATGAGCGAGAAATTTCCCAACCTATTTGGTCCCGCCAAGATCGGCGGGTGTGAGCTCCGAAACCGTCTTATCATGTCTCTTTACCCGACAAAATATCCCGCCGACGGCCAGGTCAATGACCGTTATGTAGAGTTTTGGCGGGCGCGGGCCAAGGGGGGCGTGGCCATGATAGTTCTCGACGGCGCCTGCCTGGATTATCCGGCCGCCTACAAAGGCGGTCCCGAGCTGCGCATGGATACGGACGCCCACGCGGCCGGCTTGAAGCGGCTTCTCCAAGCCGTCCAGGGCGAAGGGGCGATGGCTTTTATGCAGCTTAACTACCCGGCCGGGCTGGCCTGCGAGGCGGGAACGCCGGGGGCGGTCGAGAAGAAGGGCCGCTGGATGCTGCCGCTGGTCGGCGGGGCGACCGAGGCGAAACTTAAAGAGATTGCCGAGACCTACGGCGCCGGCGCCGCCAAAGCGCGGCGGATAGGTTACGACGGGGTGGAAGTCCAAGCCAGTTGGGGCGATTTAGTAGCGCAGTTTCTTTCCCCGTTGAGCAATAAGCGGACGGACGGATACGGCGGGAGCCTGGCCAATCGGGCCCGCTTTCTGCTGGAGATAGTAGCGGCCGTCAAGCGGTCGGCGGGCGACGATTATCCCCTCCAGATAAAGTTTGTCGCCGACGAGCTGGTCGCCGGGGGCTTCGGCCTTGACGAAGCCAAACCGGCAGCCAAGGAACTTGAAGCGGCCGGCGTCGATGCCATCCTGGTAAATGTCGGCAACAAGAAGACCAAAAAGCAGACGCTTCCGCCGCATTCGCTCCCCCCCGGCGTTTTCGTCTCTTTCGCCGCGGCGATTAAATCCGCTGTCAATATCCCGGTTATAGCTATGGGGAAGATAAATACGCCGGCTTTGGCTGAAGAGATACTGGCCGGAGGGCAAGCTGA
>JAUXSL010000080.1 GCA_030679975.1 Actinomycetota bacterium | reverse complement strand
TGCTCTCGGACGGCGGCGATACCGCCAGCAAGAAATCAGGCGCGGAAGCGGCTGAACTGGCGGGCCGGCTTAAGATACCGGTCTCGGTGGTCACGCTTCAGTCAACGGAGTTTAACCCTGAACCAATTGCTGATGTCGCTAGGAAATCCGGCGGTCACGTCCTTGCCGCTCTGTCGTCATCGGCGCTTGAAGGCCTGTATGACGGTTTAGCGGCCGAGCTTCACCAGGGATACCAGTTGACTTTTACCAGCCGAGAGAAAAAGAACGAGGCTAAGGTTGACGTTGAGGCTAATATCGACGGTCGGCGCCTCACGGCATCAACATTGGTGGAGGGCTTACCGCAAATCTACAAACCTGTCGGAACGCCGGCCGAACCAAGACCGATCAACCGCTTGGAGCGCATCGCCCTTCCATGGTTTGCCGCCGGCTTGGCTTTTGTCGCTGTTTTTCTGCTGGTGGTGAGCATCGGCAGTTACTTGACGTCAGGTAAAAATACCCTGGCCGAACAGCTAAAATACTATGACCAACTTCGCGGTCGGCGTGAGGCGGGCGATGGCGATAAGCCCAGGGTCGGGCGGCTCCAAGAGGGCCTCGTCAACTTTGTCCGGGCCACCTCGATCAAGTACGAGTTCGCCAACTATGCTCAAGGTAAGTTGGAGCAAGCGGGGTTGCCGGTTAGGCCCCATGAGTACATGACAATGCATTTTCTGGGTGTGGCCGCCATCTCTCTAACGACAGTGTTGGCCTTTGGCGCCGGGTTTTTCACCTTCTTATTAATCGCCTTGGCGGTTTTCGGGCCCCTTCTGGCGGTTGAAGTATTAATTGAGCGCCGCAAGGCGATCTTTAATAACCAACTCCCCGACACCATCGATATGATAGCCAGTTCGCTGAGGGCCGGCTATGGATTGCAGCAAGCCATTGTCGCCGCCGGGCGGGATGCCCGTGAACCGACCTCTGGTGAGCTAAGCAAAGTCTCGAATCAAGTCCAGATGGGGATGACGCTCGAGGGCGCCTTAGACAAAATGGCCGATCGCATCGGCGACACGGCGTTTAGGTGGGTCGTGCTGGCAATTGCCATTCACCGGGAGACCGGCGGCAATCTGGCCGAGCTTTTGGACAACTTAGCGGCCAGTCTTCGGCAGCGGGAAAGCACGAGAAGGCAGATAAAAGCCTTAACAGCCGAGGGAAGATTATCAGCGATCATCTTGATAGTTCTGCCCTTCGCCGAGGCCGCCCTGATGTTCGCCTTTAATCCAACCTATATGGGTTTGCTGTTTACAAGCCTGCCCGGCCTGGGCATGATTGCCGCTGCCTTAACATTAATGACCATGGGCGCTTTGTGGCTCAAAAGCATGACCAACGTCGAATACTAGGTGATTAACTATGACAATTATTTTTACTCTTACATTTATTGCCGCCTTCTTGATAACAATAGTGGCGTTGACCATTCCGCTATCCTCGCGCGCCCGCGTGCGTAGTTCACTGGAGAATTTATCGGCCTACGAAGCGAAGTCCGCATCAACGGTAGGGGTGGATGCGGTGCCTTTTTCCACAAGGATTATCCGGCCGGCTTTGGACAGACTGGGCGCCGCCGCCCGGCGCTTTACTAATTCAGGCCAAATCGAGCGCTTGCGTCTGAATCTGGCGTTGGCCGGCGTGCGAAATCTGACTGCCGAACAATTTTACACCATAAATCTGGGTTTCACAGTCGTCGGCTTTTTGATCTACTTGATCCTGATTATTCCTTTGCTTATCTTCGCGGGAAAATCTTTGTGGCTGGGCCTCCCGATACCAGTCTTAGGCTTTTTATTGCCCGAGGTCTGGTTGAGTCGGCGCGTGGAGGCCCGCCAAAAACGAATCGGCGCTACCTTGGCTGATTCCATCGACATATTGACGATCGCCATCGAGGCGGGCCTCACTTTTGATTCCGCTTTGACAAAGGTCGTCAAGAATATGGAAGGTCCGTTAAGCGAGGAATTCGGCCGGGTGCTGGGCGAGCTACAGATCGGGGTCGCCAGAAAAGAGGCTTTGCGTAGTCTCGGTGACCGAACGACCGTTCCCGAGCTGCAGAGCTTTTGCGCCACAATCATCCAGGCCGATACGCTTGGGGTGAGCATCGGCAAGATACTTAAGACCGAAGCGGTTGAAATCCGGACCCGTCGCCGGCAGGCGGCCGAAGAGCAGGCGCTTAAAATGCCGGTCAAGATGGTCTTTCCAATCATATTTTGTATCTTGCCGGCCTTAATGCTCGTTATCTTGGGACCGGCGATCATTCGCATCGCTGGGATGTTATTGCAATTAGGCTAACATGCCGACGCGCCGGATGTAAGAAAAGTTGAGGGGTTATGCAGGGAGTTGATATGTCAAAATCAAAGGAGGGCCAGGCAAAGATTTTGCGTCCGGCGGTATTCTTAGCCGCCGCCCTCATGCTTCTGGTCCTGGCGACACAGACCTTCGCGGCCTGGCACGAAGTCAGTGGCGAACTGCCTGGTGACACAACCTGGACGCAGGCAGGCGGTCCTTACCAAATAACGGAAGACCTTATCGTTCCGCTGGACGTTACTTTGACCATCGACCCGGGGACCGAGGTCTTATTTGACCCGGAAACGAATATTCGTGTCAACGGCACGCTGATCGCCCGAGGTTTGGCGGATTCCGCCATTTCGTTCACTTCGGACACCAACGACGCCTACAAAGAAACGATAATTTTTGCGGGCGAGAGCCACGACGCTTCATACACGCCCGGCGGGGCTTATGTCAACGGCTCCATCATCGAGCGAGCCGGCTTACAAGGCGTTTCGGTCGAAGGCAACGCGGCCTCTCCTTATCTTCACCGGCTGGATGTCAAGGGGGCCAAAGTCTCGGCCCTTCTGAGCGACATGCGGATCAACGACTCGACTTTTACCGATTCGCCAGATGGCGGTGTCGTCCTTAATAATGTCATCAACGCTTTAGTTGAAAATAACCGCTTCGTCAATTCCAAGGTCAAAGGCACCGGCTCGTCCTCAGCGACAATCGACGGTAACGATTTTTACCGAAGCCATGGCATAAGCACTAAAGATACAGCCTCGCCCGTTCCTTATCTTTATACATACGTAATAAAAAACAATATTTTGCGCGAAGACTATGATGGGATAGAAGCCTCGGCTAAAGCGGAAACCGGTTACGCCGGCACCACGACCGTCGAAAACAATTTGATCTATCGCTTTGTCGGGTCGGACCACAATCCCATCCTAGCCGACGCCATAACGGGAAGCAGCGCCACCGCCACCGTAGTAGTCCGAAACAACGTTGTCGCTGAAAACAATATTAAGAATACATACGCCAGCAAACGAGTGGCCGGAATAAGAACCACGACCACCAAAGGGTCGAACAGCGCCTTGAATATCCTGGTCGGGAACAACACTGTCGTTAACAACAGCCTTAATACGACGACCACAGGCCCGGCCCGCTCTTTCGGCATTCTCGCCGACGGCGACAACGGCACCTTCAGCCGCAACACGGTGGTCGGCAATCAGTCCATCGATGTTTATCAGCAGGGCTACGGCGGCTTGGCCCAGGGCGACAGCGGGAATTTGTACGATCCCTGGGGCAACAACAGCTTTGAGCGCAACAACGTTTTCGGGAACTTCTTGCCCTACGGGACGCCCATGTACAACCTCTTTAATGAGGAAGATAGCGGTATCTCGGCCATCAACAGCTATTGGGGAACAACAGACACGATCACGGTTGGCCTTCGAATTTACGATTCAGCCGATTGGCCCTATGTCGGCCCGGTCACTTATGAACCGTTCTTAAGCCAGGCCGACCCGGAAGCGCCCATACCGCCGCCGCTTAATTTCAGGTCCGACCCGGAAAACGGCAAACTCTACTTAACTTGGGACCGTGTCAATGCCACCGATACGACCGGCTATAAGGTCTATTACGATACCGACGATTCCTCCTTCCCTTACGAAGGCAGCGATGCCGCTGAAGGGGCTTCACCGATAGACGTTGGCGATACCACCGGAACAGTCCTGACCGGCCTGACCGCGGGCCGGACTTACCACGTGGCTGTGACGGCTATCGACGGCGACTATAATGACGGTTTGTCGACGCTGCAGAACCAATTGGCCGGCCATGAAAGCTGGTATAGTCGTCTGGTCGAGGATAAGCCGTGGCCGATCGCCAATTTCAACGCGGACCTGGCCCCATATGCGCAAGTGGGGCAGGTCGTTTCCTTTAACAACGCCTCATTAGGCACGGTTAACAGCTGGGTTTGGGATTTCGGCGACGGGCAGACAAGCATCGAAGAAAACCCCACCCATACCTATACATGGCAAGATCGGTTTACCGTCAGCTTGACGGTGACGGGGCCGGCCGGCACCGACACTGAGATCAAGCAGGGCTACATTGAAACCGGCAAGCCGCCCGAAACCATTATGACGCTGGTGCCGTCGGCCCCCAACGGAGACAATGATTGGTATATTGGCAGCGCGCCTCAAGTGCGTTTAAGGCCGGATGAGACGGCCACTGTTGTTCGTTGGCGCTGGGATTCGCCGAGCGGTTCTTGGAGCCAAGCCACTAACGTCTATCCGAACTCGTATGCCGCGGTTACAGCTTTGGAAGGCGAGCGCACTCTCTATTATTACTCGATAGACCTCTCGAACACCACAGAAACGTCCGCCCCGAAGAGCGGCGTCATTAAAGTAGACACCCATCTGCCGACCAACCCGTCGGTTTCCAGTCCCAGCCACACGGTCAACGGTTGGTCAACAGACAGGACGATTGATATAAGCTTGACGGGGGCGGCGGACACAGCCGGCGGCAGCGCGGTGGACGGCTTCAATTATGCCTGGAGCCAGGACCCTGTCTTTATCCCCGACCCGGTCAAGTTCCGGGAAGAAAATATGAATGCTGTAACCAGCGGCGAGCTGGCCAACGGCCCCTGGTATTTTCATATCAGAACTAAGGACAACGCCGGCAATTGGGCATCGACGGCGCATAAAGGTCCGTACGGGATCGATACGGTCGCTCCCACCGGGACGATTGCTATCAAGGGCGGCGCCGCGATAACGAAGAGTCCCTACGTCACTCTGAACCTGTCCGTCGCCGACGGCGCCGGCAGCGGTGGCGGTCAAATGCGATTTAAGAACGACGGCGGGTCATGGTCGTCATGGCGCAACTACGCCGCCACGACGAGTTGGAGTTTGGTCACCGGCGACGGCGACA
>JAUXSL010000077.1 GCA_030679975.1 Actinomycetota bacterium | reverse complement strand
GAAATCGATACCCTCCCAACTTAGTCTTCCCGCGCTGGTGCCGGCGATCTGGCGCAATTTTACGCTCAAAAAGGAAGGGCAGACGCTTAAGTCTTACTACTCCAAGCTGGTCGGCAAGCGAAATTACGAACGCGTCTTGAGTAAGGCTTTTGGCGCCGTTATCTCGCAGCCGGCCGATGATTATCCGGCGGACCTGCTTTTCAATAAGCGGGAGAGGCGAAAAGACATATTAAGGAAGTTCACATTTCCCGGCGGGCTGCAGACGATCACTGATACCATGGCCGCCGAAAAGAACCTTGAATTAATAGCAAGCTGCGCCGTCCGGGATATCGACGCGCAGGGCGGGCGGATATCGGTCGATACCGACAAGGGCAGCCATCTTTGCGACCGTTTGGCGGTGGCGACCCCGGCGTCGGTCGCCGCCGGGTTGCTGAAGACGGCCTGGCCGGAACTGGCCGATAAATTGGCGCGCATCAAAGTCAATAAGGCGGAGACCGTCGGCGTCGCTGTTGAAAAAGAGGCTGTCTCTATCGAGCGGTTCGCCAACCTTATCCCCCAGGACGACCTCTTCTTTTCAGTTGTCTCCCGGGACATCGTCCCCGACCCGACCTTCCGGGGCTTCACCTTCCACTTCAAGCCGGGGGTGGCCGGACCTGAGGCAAAACTGAAGCGCATCGGCGAGGTGTTAAAGGTCGATCCGGATGAGTTGACCCGTGTGGTGACGAAAGATAACTTTGTGCCCGCGCTGAAAGTCGGCCACGAGAGGTTGATCGGTGAGATAGACGCGTTCTGCGCCGGCAAGAACTTATTCCTAACCGGTAACTATTTTTCCGGGATGGCCGTGGAAGATTGCGTCTGCAGATCGCTGGCTGAATTCAACCGACTGGCTCCGGACGTCCGGTAATTATCTCTTGATATATTTTTCCGATACCGCGGGGACCGCGACGCTGTAGGCCGGATGCGTTAGTTGTACTGTTTATATCAATTCCTATATCGGTTGCCCACCATGATATCAATTAGATGGGAGATCGGGGGAAAGGTTCCGAGACGGTGGCGCGGGCGCCGTGCTTGTATTAGTATTGTGGCGTATTTTCGGACCACGGAATCTTTAGAGGGCGAGTGGCGGAATGGCAGACGCGCTAGGTTCAGGACCTAGTGTCCGAAAGGATGTGGGGGTTCAAGTCCCCCCTCGCCCACAGCGCCGCGATACGGCGCCGAGAACCGAGAACCGAAAGCCGAGAAATGTTTCAACCCCCCACCTTCACCGGAATAATATGTTCGGTGCAACAACGAAACACGGAGCGCTTTATCTTAATAATCCCGGCCTCCAGCAGATTCTTGCCGCTGGTGCGGCAGGCTATGCAGACTCTGGTCCACGAGGCCGACGTCAAAAACGAGGCGGTCTATGACTTGCAGCTGGCGGTGATGGAGGCCTGTAATCTGGTCGCTCATGCCTATACCGGTCAGGATGCCGTCAAAGCCATATCCGTATCGGCTCTATTTGAGAACGGCACGGCGCATGTCACGATTGACGACGGCGCCGGCAGCCACGCCGGTCGGAAGGTGCGGGAGAAGATAGGCAGTCGCCAATTGCCGTTCGAAGGGAACCTGGCGTTAAAGACGACCAAACATCTCTGCGACGCCGTAGCCTTATCTTCGGGCATAACCGGAGGGCTGCGGATCGAGCTGTCGAAACACTTCTAGGAGTTTCTAGGTCACGGTTGATATCGCCCGGCCGTTACGGCCGCGGCGGCAATCAAGGCCAGCTCGGACATGGTCAGCAGTGCCCAGTGGAGGCCGGCGCGAACCCAGAACTGAAAAGGGAATAAGCGGATCAGTAAGCTGTCTGTTCCAAAGATCCAGGAGTCCCCGGCAAAGAAGAGCCCGTGAAAATGACTGAACATCCAGCTAAAATTGAGGAGCATCGCCCAAGATAACCCGGTTAGGATGGCGATACCGCCGACGCCGCAGAGCGCGAGGGTGCGCCAAACCTGGCGTCGCGATAGAGACTTAACCAGCAGCGCGGCAGCGATTATGAGCACCGCAAAGGCCGGCTTAAAAGCATTAAGCCCTATGTCGAAGACATGGCGGACGTCGGCCAGGTGGGAGCGTTCTTTATATGATAACATCGGAAGCCGGTCGGTTTTATGTTTCAGGTAATCGACGATGGCCAGGGCCTTGCCGGTATCGGGCCGGGCGCTTCCCGAATCGACGGTCAGGCGGCTATATTGCCAAGTGACGTAACTTGGAGATAAGAGGAGATAGAGATTGACCGTCAAGACGGACGTAAACAGCGCTAAAAAAAAGATAAATTTTAGAAACCGTTCTGTTTGCATGATCGGATTGTATAACAGCCGGAGGCGTTCTTGGAGATAAAGCAGAGAGATAGAGGCTACGAGGTCGTCGATATCCAGCAGCGATTGGTCGCCTTGGGCTATGACGTCGGACCCACGAAAGTAGATGGATTTTTCGGCCCGAACACCGAAGCGGCCGTCAAGAAATTTCAGACGGATAGAAAACTGCCGGCCACCGGCATCGTCAACGAAACGACTTGGCGCCCGATGGTCGACGCCACTTATAGGTTCGGCAGCCGGGCGCTTTATCTGCGCTCGCCGTTTATTCGGGGTGACGACATCCGCCAGCTGCAGACATGGCTTAATTCAATCGGCTTTCGGACCGAGCCCGTCGACGGCATCTTCGGCCCGTCGACGGATAAAGCGGTCCGCGAATTTCAGGAAAACGTCGACTTAACGTCGGACGGCATCGTCGGCCCGTCGACCCTGGCGGCCTTGACCAACTTGCGCAGCATTTTGAACTTAAGCCACGAGTCGGTCTTTTCGGATATCCTTCCGCCTGATTCAGTCATCGCCTTACTTCAAGACCGGCTGATCGCCATCGGTAGTCCCACACAGCATAAGCGCAACTGGCTGGCGTCCCAAGGAAACCAGCAACTGATCTGCGCCGACCTGGCCCACCGGTTGAGCAATCTCCTGGAAATCCTGGGCGCGCGGATCAACTTTTTTAAGCCGGGGGTGGGGCCGGCGATCGACGGGGAAGTAGCGATCATATTTGAACCGGCTGTCGGAAAAATCGATGTCGACCGGCTGGGGATCGCCTACGACCACAGCGATGAAAACTCTCGCCGGCTGTCGGATCTTATCATCGCCGGTTTGACCAGGGCTATGAAAGACGAGATCAAGGAATATGTCGTCGTCGACATTCCCGGTCTCGGGCGCCCGGCGTCGTCGATCATGGTCGGCGACCTCACCGCTCTGGCCTCCGGGGCGAATCTTAAAAAGGATGTATTCAGACAAAAGATAGCCGGGGCCGTCTTTGACGGTCTCAAGGATTTTATCGCCGCCAAAACCCCCTGAAAAACCCCGGCTTTGCAATCTCCGGTTGTTTTAGCTAAACTAAGCCGAGCGCACTTTGTTTGATCGATTGGAGGACATGATTTTATCGAGAGGTAAGCTATTTGTCGCTATATTGATTTTATCCCTCACTTTGCAACCCGCTTTATTGTGGGCAAGTCCTGGTCTTCAGGAAAAACGCAGCCAAGCCGACCAAATCGCCAAAGAAATTAATAGCATAGACGACCGCAGCGAAGTCGCGGTCGAACAATATAATCAGGCCCAACTAAAATTGGGCCGGATTCAGCAACAACTCTTGGAGACACGAGGCAAGCTGGCCAAGGCCGAAGAGGACTTGCGTAACAGTCAAAACACTCTTAACCGCCGCGTTACCGGCATATATAAGGGTGGGGAAATCATCGGCATCCTTGAAGTCATGCTCTCGGCCAGAAACATCGGTGACTTCATCAGCGCCATCGAATCGCTTAAGCAAGTTTCCAAACATGACGCGCGTCTGCTCAACCGGATAAAGAAATATCGTCTTGAAATCGAACGGGCCGGCCGGGCCTTGGCCGAACAGGAAAAGAGCCAAGCCTCGACGACCGGCGCGCTTCAAGCCAAGAAAAATGAGATAAAAGCCCGGCTTCAAGAGCGCGAGGGCGCTTTGAAAAAGGTTAAAGACGAGATAACTCAGGTCGAAAACGCCCAAGCGGCGGCGGCTCGAATAGTCAGCATCACCCGGGCGCCTTCGGCGCCGATACCTCGTCTAAACGTGCCTGCCAGCGGTCGGGGTGCGGCGGTGGTTCGGTTGGCCCTGGCTGAGCTCGGCAAACCATATGTATGGGCGGCGGCCGGCCCCAGCGCTTTTGACTGTTCCGGTCTGACAATGTTTGTTTATGCGCGACTCGGGGTCTCGTTGCCTCATTCGGCGCAAGCTCAGTTTGATATGGGCCGGCGCGTAAGTCGCGACCAACTTCAGCCGGGCGACCTGATTTACGGCGGCTCCGGCGGCTATGTCTCTCACGTCGGTATCTACATCGGCGGCGACAGCTATGTAAACGCGCCTCGCACCGGAGATGTGGTCAAAGTCTCGAGCCTGTCGGCTCGTAGTAATTATGTCGGGGCCACTCGACCCTAACTCCGCTCGCTAGCACTCAAGCGCTTCTCTTTATATCCGATAACAGCTTTGGAGCAAAAAACTAATTTTCCGCCGCTGAGGTGAAATGGACGTTAAGCAACTCTTAAAGCTGATGGTCGACACCGGCGCTTCCGACTTGCATATTAAAGTCGGCGGTCCGCCGTCCATTCGCGTTAGCGGTGTGCTGGAAATCTCCGATCAGCCGCCCCTCACCGTCGAAGACTTGAGTGAAGTGGCGGCCGAGCTCATCCCCGACAGGCTTAAAGCCCAATTTGAGGCTAAGAGCGAGGTTGACTTCGCCTTCAGCGTCGCGGATGTCGGGCGATTCCGGGTAAATGCTTTTCATGAGCGCGGGAATATCGGGCTGGCCTTCAGGCGGGTCTCGGTCAAGGAGCTGGATGTCGACACATTGGGTTTGCCGCCGGTCGTTAAGACCTTGGCCGACGAGCCCAGGGGGCTGGTCCTGGTCACCGGCACAGCCGGCAGTGGTAAGACCACGACGCTGGCCGCGATGATAAGCCACATCAATCATTGCCGAAAAGGCCACATTATCACCATCGAAGACCCGATAGAGGTGCTTCACGTTGATGATCAGTGTGTCGTGCACCAGCGTGAAATCGGCATCGATACCAACTCATACGCCGACGCCTTAAAGCATGTTGTCCGGCAAGACCCAGACATCGTGCTCATCGGCGAGATGCGGGACACCGAAACCGTGCAAGCGGCGCTCTCGGCCGCCCAGGTCGGTAGTCTGGTCCTTTCGACTCTTCATACTGTCGACGCCGGAGAGACAGTCAATCGCATCATCGATTTTTTCCCGCCTCACCAACAGCGCCAGATACAAATTATGCTCGCCTCGACCTTAAAAGGGATCATCTCCATGCGGTTGCTGCCGAAAGTCGGCGGCGGCCTCGTCCCGGCTATCGAGGTCCTGGTGGTTACGGCTATGGTGCGGGAGCTGATAAATGAAAACAAGATATGGAAGATCAAGGAAGTGATCGAGCAGGGCGAATATTACGGGATGCAATCGTTTGATCAGAGCCTTATCGATCTATACCAGTCCGGTCAGATAGGCTTAGAGGACGCCTTGGCCATGTCGGCAAACGCCCATGATTTTAAGCTTAAGATTCGTCAATTAGGGATAAGTGAGCCGTCGATCCGGGAGGAAGCATGCACCAGTTTGACCAGCGAATAATGGAGCCCGGCGGCGAAGTGCCGGAGGGGCCCCTCGCCGGGATTGCCGAAGCCCAAGGCAACCAGCTTGATATAAAGAACCTGTTGACCAGCTTGGTCGAGAGGAGCGGGTCCGATCTACACCTAAAAGTCGGGCAACCGCCTGTATTTCGCATCTACGGTGTCTTGACGCGGACCGAATGGCCGGCGCTGACTTTAGCTCAAGTCCATGGCTTGGTCAGTCAGATAGCCGACCCGCAGAGACTGCAGCGTCTGGCTGAAAACAAAGAATTGGACATGGCTTATTCGGTGCCCGGGTTGGCCAGATTTCGTGTGAACATCTTTTATCAGAAGGATCAGGTCGGCGCGGTTATCCGGGTGATCCCGATTGACATCAAGACGATAGAGGACCTGGCTCTGCCGGAAGTGACTAAAAAATTCGCTGAATTGACGAGTGGGCTTGTCTTAGTGACGGGTCCCACCGGGAGCGGTAAATCAACTACGCTGGCGGCTATCATAGACAGGATAAATACCACCCGCAAGGCCCACATAATAACTATCGAAGACCCGATCGAATTTCTGCACCAGGATAAAGTCGCGGCGATAAACCAGCGCGAACTGGGCGCCGACACGCAGTCGTTCGCGTCGGCCCTAAAACACGTGATGCGGCAGAATCCCGATGTCATTCTAGTTGGCGAGCTCCGCGATCTTGAGACGATCTCGCTGGCGCTGACAGCGGCGGAAACAGGCCCGTTAGTCTTTGCTACCCTGCACACGACCGATAGCGCTCAAACCATCGACCGGATCGTCGACGTCTTCCCTCCCGAGGATCAATCCCGGGTGAGAATGCAACTGGCCAATTCCCTGCGCGCGGTTATATCGCAGACATTAGTCCCGAGCGTCACGGGGGGGCGGGTAGCCGCTTTTGAAGTCCTGATCAGCCACTCAGGGGTGAAAAACTTGATCCGCGAAGGTAAAACGCATCAGATATACAATCTTATCCAGACAGGCGCTAGTTACGGGATGCAGCTCTTAGACCAAAACCTAAAAAAACTTCTGCAAGATAAGGTCGTCAGTTTTGACGACGCCATCGCTAAGGCCAGCAACCCCGGTGATTTTGAAAAGTCGGCGCCGCAGGCTGGGGGGTATTGATGAACGTCAACGAATTGTTGGCAAAAGTTTACTCGAGCCACGCTTCCGATCTCGTTTTGAAGGTCAAATCACCGCCGCTCATCAGGGTTAACGGAGAGCTTGTGCGCGTTGGGGAAACGCTGTTAGGTCCGGAAGATATTGTCCTGATGGCGAAGACTTTGACCACGGAAGAGGAATGGCCCCGTTTTGACCGGGAAATGGAGCTGGACTTAGCTTACACCGCTGAAGGAGTGGCGAGGTTCAGGATCAACATGTTCAAGCAGCGCGGCAGCATTAGTATTGTTTGTCGCATAATCGCTTCGGAAGTCCCAACCATAGAATCGCTTGGACTGCCGCCGATAGTCGCCGATCTGGCCATGCGACCGAGGGGACTGGTCCTGGTGACAGGTTCGGCGGCCAGCGGTAAATCGACGACTCAGGCGGCCATAATAGACCATCGTAACGCTAACGAAGAGTGTCACGTCATGACGATCGAAGACCCTGTCGAATTTATTCACTCGGATAAGAAAGGCCTTGTCAACCAGAGACAAGTCGGGCGGGATACCCAGTCATTCGCCAACGGGCTGAAGTATGTCTTGCGCCAGGACCCGGACGTCATCTTGATCGGGGAGATGCGCGATTTGGAGACTATCGGTATGGCCATAACCGCAGCCGAAACAGGACATCTGGCCATCGGGACGTTGCACACGACAAATTCGGCGCAGACCATCGACAGAGTGATAAACGCTTTCCCCAGCCACCAGCAGCAACAGATACGGATGCAGCTATCGATTAACTTGATAGCCGTTATTTCCCAGGTCTTGTGTTGCCGGGCCGATGGGCAGGGACTGGTAGCCGGTTTCGAGGTTCTGCTGGCCACTCCGGCCATCCGCAACGTCATCAGAGAAAATAAGACGTTTCAGATATCCCAACTCCTGCAGATGGGGACTAAAGAGGGGATGATCAGCCTGGAGCGATCTTTAGTCGACATGGTTAAACAAGGGACGGTCACTGTCGACGAGGCGTTTGCCAAATCATCGAGACCGGAGGAGCTTGCCAACTTGCTCGGCCCTCAGGCGGCGCCGGCCGCCGCTGGAATTTTCTAGTCGCTCCTGCCTGAACAGCCGGCTATATTTTAGTATTTACAGTCGCCCGCATGTTGCCTCATTTAAAAAAGTACTCCTGCCCGTTGATTTTGTGGGCGGGCCTCACTACAATTGGGTAGCGCGCCGCGACATCAGCTCTCATGAGGAGCGGGTAGCTCCGATTCGCATGAAGAAGCGCGAGCGCGCTGGATCGCATAAGCGCCGAAGGCGCGGATCTCATGTTCTAAGTACGGGATGTGGCTCAGCTTGGTAGAGCGCAGCGTTCGGGACGCTGAGGTCGTGGGTTCGAATCCCGCCATCCCGACAGCCCAAATACGAGCCTGACAGCAAACCTAGGCCGAATGGCTTATAGACAAGTGGTTTTATAACTGTCATATTTATGCGCGGAAAGCAGATTATCGCCCAAGCCTCCCAAAAAGCCGAGCCTACGGTTCTAACGGCGAACGTATAAGACTACTCTCAAGGTTTTATCGAGAACGCCAATGGATCCTTGGATTTTTATGGGAGGCCGCATGCGAGAGTGCTGGGATTTAAAAGGATGTCCGGCCAGCCATTACCTTCGATGCCGGCCCTACGAGCGCAATGTCAGCTGCTGGGTAATTAAAGACGGTTGCCTTTGCCACGCGCATGAAAGCTGTGAAGAGTGCGTTATCTACCGGAAGCACATGGCGTCCGATGAAATCAAGGGTAACTGGTAATCACAACTCCGCTTATTGATGCTGGCAGCTTAACCGCAATATCTGTTATAACTGCTCTCAAGGGTGATTAACCGCTGAATGTAGATATCCTATCAGGTATCGAATCCTTTAGATCGATGGAAGATGAGTGGCGCCGGCTTGAGGGCCAAGCCGAAGCGACGCTTTTTCAGTCTTGGGATTGGTGCGATTGCTGGCTCAGCCACTACGGCCACGGCGGGCAGCCGCTCATCCTGAAAGTTGTTTCCGAAGACAAGACGCTTGCCATAGCTCCGCTTCTCCGGCAGAGGTCATGGTTTGGTCTGCCGCTTCGGCGAGTAACATTTATCGGTACCGGGCCAAGTGATTACGGCGGATTATTAGCTCTTGGCCCCGATGACGCCGGCTCACCGGCTGTGGCGGCGGCCCTGGCGGACGTGAAGTTCGACCTTGTCGATCTGCATCAGCTGCCTGAATCACCGGCATCGCGGCTTGGAGAGGCATTGAAGGACCGGTTTAATGTGCTGGTCTTGCCACAAGAGCCGACCTTAGCGGTGGAGCTGCCTATCGACCTCGATGCCTACCTGTCGACCCTGAGCAAAAAGTTTCGCACCAATACCGTCTACGCCGACCGGCGGCTGCGCCGTGATTTCAAGTTTGAGCAGAAAACATATAAGGAAGCGGATGAGCTGTTTGCCGGGATGGATATCTTTTTCCGGTTGCATCAGCAGAGATGGCTGGCCAAGCGCTTGCCCGGCCTCTTTGTCGGCGGCCGGAATCGCCGGTTTCATCAAGCATTGGCCGGGAGGCTGGCTTTCGGCGACCGCCTGGTCTTGAGTGTGGCTTTTCTCGACGGCGAACCGGCCGCGGCCTTTTATGGTTTTAAATTTGGCAAAAGTTATAGCTATTATCTTGGCGGCTTTGATCCAAAACTGGCTAAGTACAGCGCGTCGACTGTGCTCATATTTAATTTGATCAAGGACGCGCTGGCCGAGCAGGCTAAAGATTTTGATTTTCTGCGTGGACAAGAAACCTATAAGTTGCGCTGGGGCGCCGGAGAAAAGCCCTTATTTCGTCTGTTGGTTTTTCCGTCAACTCCACGCGGGCGCTTGGCCGCCGGGTTGGCTGTGCGCCAGAACCAGATTGTTCAGAGAGCCAGGGCCGGACTTCACAAATAAAAGTACCGGGGCTTATGTTGACTTGACGACCTTAATCACATCGCCGCCATCTTGCTGAGCTTGGGCCATGGCCTTTTGGGCCTGTTTTACCAAGCTGTCTCTGTCTTCGGCAGGCTCTGGATATGAGGCGAGGCCCAGACTGACCGTTACCGGGTGGTCGTCACGTCTCAACTGCCGGACGGTGCGCCTCATCCGTTCGGCGGCTGTTCTAGCTTGGGCCAAGGTGGTTTGCGGCATCAATACGGCAAATTCGTCTCCCGCAAACCGGGCCGCGAAATCGGTCCCCCTGATTACGCCGCTTAACTCTCGCGCGATATTTTGCAGCAGACGGTTTCCTTCAAGCCGACCCTCTTCGAGATTGTAGCGCTTGAAGTCGTCAATATCGATACTGACGAGAGAGAGTGGGTAGTGGTATCTCTTGGCTCTTGCCAACTCATTGTCGAGCAATCTCTGAAAGGCTTTTAAGTGCAAGAAACCGGTCAATTTGTCCTTTTGCGCCAGCTCGATCAGTTCCGCACACGACCTGGTGTAGTAAGCCTCGGCGGTGGTAGCCGCCATGCGGTCGACCGCCAAGTTAAGCCTACGCTCCAATTCAAATAAGTCATTATCATCCAGGCTCACAAAGCGCTCGCAAAAGAGCCACAGCTTTTGTCGGAGCAAGCTGAAATCGCTTAGAAGCTTGTCGATCTGGTAGCCGGCTTCATGGCGCAGGCGGCCGAACTGCCGGCAGACCAGATGAAGGTTACCGCCGGCTTCCAGATCCATTAAATACATCGGGTCTTGAATGACTTTAGCGATGCCGCCAATGAGAGTCGGTAATTCATCGAGTATTTCTTCGTCGCCGCCCGGATATACCTTTTTCGGCGGCATGTTAAGTTTGCTTTCCTCCAGCCAATCTTCAACTATGTCCCAGGCGCCCGCACGCAGCTGCTGGGAGATGTCTTGAAAAGCGTCCACCTGTTTTTCCTCGGCTCTCATGACCTGAATTTACCCATTTTGCCCGAGCAAAAAACTAAAAGGTGTATCTCTATACTATAATGAGGGCTTGGTTTGTTGGCGGAGGCAAGGGATTAGCGTCTTGGCGTTAAAGTTTGCCCGTTGTTGACCGATACAAGAATTGGATTTCTACTTACAGGGAGAGTGGATGTAAATGAAGTATTTGGTTGTTTGTTCAGGCGACGCGGGCGAGGAAAAAACCCTTTGCCCGGGCGAGAAAGACGCGGTCGAATTGGTCGAAAGCAAACTGCGCGAAGGTTCCGCGGAAGCTGATTTAGAGGTCTATGCGGCCGAGCCTATCAGTTTTAATGTGGCCAGAGTGCCGGTAGTTACTCTCAGCGAGGAGACGGCTGAAGCTACGAGTGTGCAGGCGTTTTCAGGTTATACAAATGATGAAAAAAGTGCCGCCGTAAACCCGTTTTCGACAGAGCAGGTCTTCTCGCTCGATTCTTAAGAAACTTAAGGGGACGTTGGTTGCGGTTGTTGCATTACGCCAACACACCTGGTAATGCAACAAACGCAACCAACGTCCCCAAACGATCGCCCTGGCTTTTCAGCCGGGGCGTCTTGTATTATGGGGGGATGCCGGTTCCCGACGACCTTCTAGCCAACCTGAATCCGATCCAAAAAGAAGCGGTGGTCCACACGGACGGCCCGTTGCTGGTCTTGGCCGGCGCGGGCAGCGGCAAGACCCGCCTTTTAATATATAAGATCGGCTACTTGATCAAGCTCTGCCACGCCGATCCCATGTCCGTATTGGCTATCACATTCACCAATAAGGCGGCGGCGGAGATGAAAGCTCGGGTCGAAAAATTGCTGGGAGTCGGTCTGGCCGCCCACATGTGGGTCGCCACCTTCCATTCGATGTGCAATCGGATATTGAGGAGCAAGGCCGGTCTTTTAGGCTACGACACCAACTTTGCCATCTACGATGATAGAGACTCGATGCAGGTAATCAAGGAGTGCTTAAAAGAGATGGCGATCGACCCTAAAGCCAACCCGCCGTCGGGCATCTTGGCCGGTATCAGCGGCGCCAAGAATCGCCTGATAAATCCGGAGACTTATAGCAAGAGCGCTTTTACAGAGTTGGCCAAGGTGACCGCGGCGGTCTATCCGCGCTACGAGCGGAAACTGAAGTTGGCTAACGCGATGGACTTCGACGATCTAATACTTCAGACGATCCGGCTCTTAGAAGGCCACCCCGATGTGCTGGCCGGCTACAGGCGGAAATTTAAATATGTGCTGGTCGATGAATATCAGGATACCAATCCAGTCCAATACAGGCTGGTCAAGCTTCTGGCAGGCGAGGATGCCAACTTGACGGCCGTCGGCGACGACGATCAGTCGATTTACGCGTTTCGTCTGGCCGATATCCGCAATATCCTCGAGTTCGAGCGGGATTTCCCCGGGGCCACCGTCATAAAGATGGAGCAGAACTACCGGTCGACCGAACATATTCTGGAGGCGGCCAACTATCTTATCGGCCACAACTTAAGCCGCAAAGGCAAGACACTGTGGACGGCGAATGATAAGGGGTCGCTCGTTAGTTGTTACGGCGCCGCCAATGAATTGGACGAGTCGGCGTTTTTGGTCCATGAGATCAACCGCCTGGTCGATACCGAGGGATACAACTGGCGAGATTTCGCGGTTTTTTATCGCACCCACGCGCAGTCGCGGGTGGTGGAAGAATCTTTCATTAGGGCCAACATTCCATATCGCATATTCGGCGGCCTGCGTTTTTATGAGCGCAAGGAGATCAAGGATACCCTTGCTTACCTGAGGCTCTTAGACAACCCGGATGATAGCTTCTCCCTCAAACGTATTATCAATGTTCCTAAACGGGGTCTCGGGGACAGGACGGTCGAGCAGGTAGAGGGGTTTGCCGAGGCACAAGGGATAAGTTTGCTGGAAGCCGCCTCGCGAATCGGGGAAATCGATATCGCGGCCAGGTTTAAGGCCGGGGTGGGCGAGTTCGTGTCGCTCATAGACGACTTAAGCAAGTTGCGCGAGACGACGATTTTGACTCAGCTTATCCGATTGATATGGAAAAAGACCGGTTATACCAAGGAACTGCAAGCGGAGGGGACCGCGCAGTCGGAAAGCCGGCTCGAGAACCTGGATGAGCTGTTGACCGTGGCGCAAGATTATGAGAGCGGCGGCAGCGCCGCTGAAGACCTCGGCGATTTTCTGCAGCGGCTGGCGTTGTTGAGCGCAAGCGAGGTCTCCGAAGGCGAAAATGAAGGGGTCAGTTTCATGACTCTGCACAGCGCCAAGGGGCTCGAGTTCCCGGTCGTCTTTATGATCGGCATGGAGGAAGGGCTGTTTCCGCATGCGCGTTCGGTTCACAGCGACACTGAAATCGAAGAGGAGCGGCGTCTTTGCTATGTCGGGATGACTAGAGCCCGGGAGAGGCTGTATCTGGCCTATGCCTGGTCAAGAACGGTATTCGGTCAGACCGGCGTCAGCCGGCCATCGCGTTTCTTAGAGGAGATACCGGAACACCTGATCAACAAATTGGGTGATCATACCGAACAGATAGGGTTTGTGCCCGGCTACGCGCCTGACACCAAGCAGAAGCCGGAAGGCCAACTCCGTCATATCTATCCCGGCGAAGTCGTCGATCACGCCAAGTGGGGCGAGGGGATAGTCGTCGAAGTCGAGGGCTCCGGCGAGAACGCGGTTGCGACTATCACCTTCGAGAGCGTGGGAACCAAGCGCGTGCTGCTGAACTATACTCCGCTCGAATTGCGCCATGAGGGCGCTGAAGATAGCTAGATCAAGGCTCGTCCTGTAGACTGTTGAACCGGAGGGATGGCAGAGCGGTTGAATGCGACGGTCTTGAAAACCGTTAACTCGCAAGGGTTCGGGGGTTCGAATCCCCCTCCCTCCGCAGCGCCGCTACCCGGCGCCGAGAACCGAAAGCCGAAAGCCGAGAAACATTTCGGCTGGAAGGTTCGGTCGGCTATCGGTTTTCGTTTTTCGCCATACGGACGCCTCCGGTCTCTCTCCTAAACCCTCGTGCGCTTGCATCTGATCCCTGAGGTGTCCTCTGGTTCTTGTTGGTGGTGGATTTGAACCCGCGCATGGGTTATATTTTTCGGGGAAAGCGCGATTTCCCCGGAATCTTTCGTTAGGAAGCCATTATTGTGAAGAGATTTGACGACATATTTTTATCGATCATTTATCTGCCGATCTTCCCCACGCTTCTGTTTTTAACCGGCTGGTGGCTGCGACCGCGCAATGCACCCTTATTCGCTTTCGCCGGCCTGCTTGTTGGCATTGTTTTGGGTAAGCTGTTTATAAAAAAACTAATCAAACCTGGTTATGATCAAAAAACCATTATTGTTGCTGTTGTCTACTTATTTTATTCAATAGGCCTGTTTGGGCTCTTCATGGGATTGCCGGCTTTTAATGTACTCCCAGGTGCAGTCGCTGGTGTGTATACGGCAAGAAAAGCGGTACTGAGCAATTGGAATAAGGACGTCATGAGACGAAACATAAATAATGTTAGCTTTTATTCTTTGGGTGTACTATTTTTTGCCTGTATAGCATCGGCGCGCCTTGCATTAGAGGACGCCTATACCGGAAGAAATATTTCCCAAATGTTGGGCCTTAACTTCACAATCACTCTTCAATGGATATGGGCGATTATTATC
>JAUXSL010000074.1 GCA_030679975.1 Actinomycetota bacterium | reverse complement strand
GAAACGCGGTTGATAATCGAAACTATTCCCGTCGGGAGCCTCCAGACAAATTGCTACCTTATCGCTGCTAAGGCCGGCGGTGACGCGCTGGTCATCGATCCGGGGGGCGACGCGGAGAAGATATTGTCGGCCGCCGCCAAGCACGATCTCAAAATCGTCACCATAATCAACACCCACGGTCACTGGGACCATATCGGCGCCAATCCCGCCTTGGTCAAGGCGACCGGCGCCAAGGTCTTTGTTCATGCCGGCGAGGAATTTTCCACACGGCCCGATGGAGTACTGACTGACGGGGAAACCATCGAGGTCGGCGGGTTGGAAATCAAGGTCATTCACACGCCGGGCCATACGCCCGGAAGCTCATCATTCCTGGTTGCCGGCGATCTCTTCTCCGGCGATCTCATATTTTATGAATCAGTCGGCCGGACGGACCTACCCGGAAGCGACGAAGGCAAACTCCATGAGTCGATCGATTCCAAGGTTTTGACCTTGCCGGATAAGACAAACATATTTCCCGGACACGGACCAAAGACATCGGTCGGCTGGGAACGGGAGCATAACCCGTACATAATGGGCGGCCGGTAAAATAGAGAAGCCGCGGAAAATAAAAGCCCCCAGGGGAACATCCGATTATCTGCCGGAGCGGGCAGCCGTCGTTCATTGGCTCGACCGCCGCGCCGGGGAGGTCTTCGGCCGGTATCAATACCGCCGTATTATCACCCCCACCTTTGAGGATACGGCTCTCTTTACCCGCAGTATCGGCGAGGCCAGTGATATCGTTCGCAAGGAGATGTACACCTTTGTCGACAGGGGAGATCGCAGCTTGACGTTGCGGCCGGAGGCGACCGCGCCGGTAGTCCGGGCTTTTATCGAACACAATCTTGGCGCCGGGTCGCTGCCGGTGAAGCTCTATTATTTTGCCAACATGTTCCGGTACGAACGTCCGCAGGCCGGTCGCTATCGGGAGTTCTGGCAACTCGGGGTCGAGGCCCTGGGCTCGGCGGAGCCGGCTATCGATGCCGAAGCGATCGCACTGGCCATGGAATATCTAAGCTCCATTGGTATAGATGGGGCGACGTTGAAAATCGGCAGCATGGGTGATGAGAATTGCCGTCCCGCGTACATGGAGACGCTCCGCGCGGCGCTGGCCGGTAAGGCCGAAAACCTGTGTGAAGATTGCCGTCAACGGCTGGCGCTTAACCCGCTCCGGGTCTTTGACTGCAAAAACCCGGCTTGTCGGGCGGCTTTGGCTGAGGCGCCAAAAATGATAGACAATCTCTGCGGCGACTGTCGCGCGCATTTTGACGCTGTCGGCGCTTTACTGGGCCAGATCGGCATTGATTTTGAGATAGACCCGATGTTGGTGCGAGGGTTTGACTATTACACCAGCACGACCTTTGAGATACAAAGCGCGAACCTCGGAGCGCAGAACGCTCTGGGCGGCGGCGGCCGGTACGATAGGTTGGTCGCCGACTACGGCGGGAAGCCGACCCCGGCCGTCGGGTTCGCTTTCGGGATAGAACGTCTCATCATGGCCTTGCCGGCCGCCGGCGCCCATAATGCGGAAGCCGTCCAGTCGACTGATGTATTTATCGCCGTCATTGACGATAAGGACCGGCCGCTCGCGTTTAAAACGGCCGTGGAGATGCGTCGCCTGGGTTTGACGGTCGAGATAGATTATATGGGCCGCAGCCTGAGGTCGCAGATGAAATTGGCCGACAAATTGCAGGCCGTCTCCGTGGTCGTCTTCGGCCCCGATGAGCTGGCGAGAGGGAAAGTAACGGTGCGGAATCTGGCAAGCGGTGAAGAGAAGACTACTGGGCTAAAGAACCTGTTGGCGTCGGCAAGTAAAGGATTTAAGTGAGCATGGACGAACTCTTGGAATATTCGATCAGGACCGATGTCTGCGGCGGCTTGACGCGGACCGACTTGGATAGGGATGTTATCTTGGCCGGCTGGGTCCAGAAGCGGCGCGACCATGGCGGCCTCATCTTTCTCGATATGCGCGATAGGTCCGGCCTGGCTCAGGTGGTTGTCGACCCGTCAGCGCCGGAAGCGTTCGCGCTGGCTGAAAAGATACGGCCGGAATATGTCTTGTCGGTCAAGGGCCGGGTCGGGGAGCGGCCGGCGGGGACCGTCAACCCGGCGCTGGCCACGGGGGAGATCGAAGTAAAAGCGACAGCCATCGAGATACTTAATACCTCAAAGACCCCGCCGTTCGAAATCGACGATACGCTCGATGTCGATGAGAACCTGCGTCTGCGCTACCGGTATCTGGATCTCCGGCGTCCCTCCGTTCTGGGTAATTTTGTCACCAGACATAAAGTCGCCGCTGCCGCCAGGACGTTTTTAAACTCGAAGGGTTTCTTGGATGTCGACACGCCGATATTAACAAAAAGCACGCCTGAGGGCGCCCGGGATTTTCTGGTCCCCAGCCGCGTGCGGGCCGGTCACTTTTATGCCCTGCCGCAATCGCCCCAGCTGTTCAAACAGATACTGATGGTCGCCGGCATCGAGCGCTATTACCAGCTGGCCAGGTGTTTTCGTGACGAGGACTTGAGGGCCGACCGCCAACCGGAATATACGCAGATAGATATCGAGATGTCGTACGCGACTCAGGAAAATATTCTCGCCATGGTCGAGGACCTGATGGCCGCGATATTCGCGGCGGTCGATATTGAAATAAAGACGCCTTTTCCCCGGCTGTCTCATCATGAGGCCGCGGCCCGCTACGGGACGGACAAACCCGACATTCGGTTTGAACTGATAATCCACGACTTAACCGAGGTCTTCGCGTCAACCGAGTTTAAGGTTTTTGCCGATACGATCGCCAAAGGCGGGATTATCCGGGGGCTAAAAGTCTGCCCGCCCGAAGCGTTCACCCGCCGGGACCTAGATGATCTGACGCAATTTGCCGTGGGACTCGGCGCTAAGGGGCTGGCTTGGTTTGTGGTCGAAGCCGACGGTCAAGTGCGCTCTCCCATCGCCAAATTCTTAAGCGAGTCTGAGACTAAGGCCATGTTGGCGGGCCTGAAAGCGCACGCCGATGATGTTATTTTCGTCGTCGCGGATATGGCGCAGCTAGTCCCGAACATCTTGGGCGCCTTAAGGACGGAATTGGCGATAAGATTGAATCTGGCGGCGCCCCGCGCGTTTGACTTTCTTTGGGTGACTGATTTTCCGCTTTTTAAATGGAATGAAGAGGAGAAAAGACTCGATAGCGAGCACCACCCGTTTACCATGCCAAAGGTGGAATCGCTGCCGCTCCTCGATGAGCGTCCTTTAGAAGCTGTGGCTCAAGCATACGATCTGGTTCTCAACGGTGTCGAGCTTGGTAGCGGCACGCTCCGCATCCACCAGCGGGCCTTGCAGGAAAAAGTGCTCAAGATGCTCGGTCTTGACGCCGAAGAAATGGAAGAAAAATTCGGTTTTTTACTGGAGGCGCTCGAGTACGGCGCGCCGCCCCATGGCGGAGTCGCTTTCGGTCTTGACCGATTGGTCATGTTGATCCAGGGCCGGGCGTCGATAAGGGATGTAATAGCTTTTCCAAAGACCCAGTCGGCTACCTGTCTGATGACCGGGGCGCCGGACGAAGTGGAGCCGGCGCAGCTGAGAGACCTGCGGATTAAGCCGGTCTAGCGCCGGCGATGAGGCTCAGATCACTTGAGAAGCGCTTGGGGCTATGGTATATTCAGGCAGCCGCGCTCCCGAGGAGTTAAGTTGAAAAAAGTCGCAGTAATAATTGTCGTAATCTCTTTAGCAGCTATCCTTGCCGGGTGTGGCGGCGGGGACGCCACGACCGCTTCCTCGGAATCATCGCCGACAGTTTCGACCACGCCGGCTACTCCTCCGGGGGTTCCTGTGCCGGCAGCGGCAAGCACCACCCCTGAAAAGACTGTGCCCCGGGCCATTGAGAAAAAGACGACCACGCCGGCTTTCTTCCTCGATGTCTTAAGTAAGGACCAGCCTGTTCTCGTCCTATTCTACGGCGAAGACGAAATCAGCCAGGATGTGTTGGGCGAGGTCAAAAAGCTTGTCGACGATAAATATTACGGCGGCGGTGCTATATATTTGCTGATGAAATTAGACGATAACGAAGATATCAAGAAACTCGAACGGGATTTTAACATCGGTTACGTACCCTACGTGGCGATCATCAACCGCGGGGAAGAAATAATCTTCGAGAAAAACGGCTATATCGACAGCCAAGTGCTCGAGCAAGCTGTTTATAATGCCATGAACAAATGACCGCTCAGCCTCAAGTTCCCCAATATCTTTGCCGATTCCATAATCACAAGCCGACCTTTGTTGACTGAAAACGAGGTAAAATTGAAGAAAATAATCGTCGCAATCAGCTTAGTTATTCTCACTGCAATCACAGCCGCCGGATGTGTTAATGAGCCGGATATTAAGGTCGAGCCGGTCGCGTTGGTTAGGAAAGCCCCGGAGGCGCCGCCCGTACCTTTGGACCAAATCCTCGCCGATAACTCCGCCGCTATCAGCTTTGCCGTTGAGCCAAAGGATTTTCTGGAAGGCGACAAGTACCTCGCCTACGTTATCGACGCAAAAGAACGCGATGCCGCTGAGGAAGCTAAGAAAATAGCGCAGGCGCTTCAGGCGGCGGTCGATCAAGCTCAGGCTGCATTGAACAGCCCGGTGCCGTCGGTGTCTCCCAGTCAGGCGCCGCAAACCAGCTCCGGCACAGGGTCTCAGCCGGCGACCGGGGGGAGTTCGAGCGGCGGTACAGGCAGTGGGGGCGCCGGGAGCGGTGGGCAAACGACGGCATCGGCGCGTTATTACAACACAACCGAGGGCTATTCAATTGAATTTCCGCCGGGTTGGACAAAGGTGGAAACAACGTTCAACGGCATGAAATTGATCGCTGCCGTGAGCGCGCCCGACAGTGCGGGTGATAAGTTCGCCGAGAATATTGGGGTAGCCGTCCAGGATTTGCCGCTGGCTCTAAACTCTGAAGAATACCTTGGTTTGATGAAGGCCGGGCTTAAGGCGACCACCACGGACTTTAAAGAGATAGAGCGGTCCAGCTTTAAACTTGACGGCAAAGACGGCAAGAAGCTGGTCTTTTCCTACACGCTTAACGGCCAGACGCTTGAAGATGCTGTCTATGAAGTCGTGAACGGCCTAAAAGCTTACGTCATCGTCGGCACCGCCCAGTCCGAGCAGTATAGCAAGTACTCGGGTGCTTTTGACACCAGCGCCGGCACCTTTAAGTTTGAGTCCGGCCGGTAGACTGTCCGACGGCCTTCGTCGTTCGCCGGCCTAAGCGTCGCGTCTTCTTCTTTGTTATAATCAGTGCATGAAAACACCTTCACAAGCTGCTGGTATGCCGGAAATAGCGCCGCTGGCCCGGCGAATGAGACCGCGAAGCCTTGATGAGTACTTCGGGCATGAGGATGTTATCGGGCCCGGGACGCCTTTGCGGGGGGCTATTGAGGCTGACGACCTCCACTCATTTATTCTTTACGGTCCGGCAGGCTCCGGAAAGACAAGCCTGGCCGCGGTCGTCGCGGCTGTCACCGACGCCGCTTTCGAGCGATTGTCGGCTGTTTCCGCCGGCGTGCGGGATGTCCGGGCGGTCATCGATCGCGCCGCGGCCGCAAAAGCGGCGGGCATGCGGACCATTCTCTTTCTAGACGAGATCCACCGGTTCAATAAAGGACAGCAGGACGCCTTGCTGCCGGCGGTTGAAGACGGCGTTATCACGATGATAGGCGCAACCACCGAGAACCCGTATTTTGAGGTCAATTCACCGCTTATTTCCCGCGCCCGCATTTATGTCTTAAATCCGCTGACCGTCTCGGACATTAAGAAAATACTCGAGCGGGCCTTGGTCGATAAAGCCGGGGGGTTGGGCGGGCAGAAGATAAAATGCGACCCGGAGGCGATAGACGTGATCGCTGATCTAGCCGGCGGCGACGCCAGGCGGGCCTTGAACGCGCTGGAAACATCCGCCCGTTTGGCCGCGTCCGGCTCAAAGCGGATAACGGAGAAGCTGGCCACGGAAGCGGCGGGCGCGCGGGTCATCGGTTACGACAAGACCGGAGACGTTCATTACGATGTTGCCAGCGCTTTTATCAAGAGTATGAGAGGGTCGGATCCGGACGCCGCGCTGTATTGGTTGGCTTTAATGATCGAAGCCGGGGAAGATCCCAAATTCATCGCCCGGCGGATGGTCATATTCGCGTCGGAGGATATCGGCAACGCCGACCCGCAGGCGCTTCTGGTGGCGACCGCCGCCGCCCAGGCCGTCCAATTTGTCGGTTTGCCCGAATGTCGCCTCAACCTGGCCCAAGCGGCCATTTATTTGTCGGTGGCCGCCAAGAGCAATGCCGTCATCGAAGCTATCGACGGAGCCGCCGCTGACGTGAAAACCCAGGCTGCCGGCCGGGTGCCGCCGCATCTCCGTGATTCACATTATCCCGGCGCGAAGAAATTGGGTCACGGCAGCGATTATAAATACCCTCATGGCTTTCCCGGAAAATGGGTCGACCAGCAATATCTGCCCGACAACCTCGTCGGCAAGCGTTATTATCAACCCTCCAATTCAGGGCTCGAGAAGAAGATAGCCGAGCACTTGGAAAAGTTGCGGTCTATGAAGAAGCCAAGGGCCTGATGCTAAAGGTTGTCTTGAGGTAGTTCGATACCTTTTAAGTTGATTGTTAGCGCGTTGTCTTGATTGCGCGAAGCCCTGAGCCAGACTTCCAAAGGGGGAAGCATGCGAATTTGCCTATCAAAATGGTCGAAATATCTAACGTATTTTTTGGTTATTGCTTTTGTTTTAGGCTACACGGGAACTGTTGTTTCCGCCCCCCGCGGAAGCACCGGGAAGCCGGCCGGCCAACGAGGCGCCCAGGCTTTGTTCGCGCCAGATCAAGTGCTGGTTAAATTTAAAACAGGCGTTTCAAAGGGTCAGAGGGAGACGATAAGCCGCGCGGCTGGAATCGAAAAGACGCTCGGTAAAATCGGTCCGAAGCACGCCGCGGACATTTTTTTATTTAAACTTAAGTCCAAACAATCCCCGGCCAACGCGGTAAATCAGCTCAAGAAGAGCGGCGATGTCTTATTGGCTGAGCCCAATTACGTTTACAACTCTTTATATACGCCGAACGATGCCGCTTGGTCCGAGCAATGGGGACTTCACAACACGGGTCAGGCTATCCAGGGCGCGCCGGGTCTAACCGATGCGGACGTTGATGCCCCGGAGGGCTGGGAGTTCGAAACAGGGTTCTCAAATCCCACTGTCGTGGCCGTGATCGATAGCGGCATCGATCTAGGCCACCCGGATCTGGCGGGCAAGCTCTGGCAAAATACAGATGAAATTGCGGGCAATGGGTTGGATGATGACTCTAATGGCTTTGTCGATGACACTACCGGCTACAACTTCGCCGGAATTACGCAGCCGACGTACAGTCGAGTCTTGCCGTTGTCCAGCTTTGACTATGAATTCGCCCAATCCATAAAAGGGACCGGACAACCGTTGACTCATGTAAGTCTGGGGCTGGCCGGCATAGGGACGCCCGTTGACGACATCGATATCGCGGTCAGAGATGAGCTTGACGGCAGCGATCTGGCAACCGCAAGTATTTCCGCCGCCGATACATCGGTGTCACTCAGCTGGGTTGAAACCTCTCTGAGTGTACCCGTCAACTTGGCGACCGATAATACTTATTACATTGTGATTAAGACTGTTGAGACGTCGCCTAATGTCGAGAACCAGTATCTCGTCGCTGATATGAAATATGAAGGAAGCGACGATTTTTATCGTGACGGCATGGAGCATTGGAAAGTCGGCAGTGATTGGCTGGCTTTTTCCGATTACGATCTGGCGTTCCGGACCAACCGGGACGCGTCGCCCCGCGATGATAATGGGCACGGCACTCACGTGTCGGGCATCGTGGGCGCGGCCACAAACAACGCCGTCGGTATCGCCGGCACTGCGCCGGGGGCCAAAATCATGCCGATTAAGGTCATGACATCCAGCGGCGACGGCTATTTGGCGGATATAATGGAGGGCATCTACTATGCGGCCGACAATGGGGCTCAGGTAATAAATATGAGCTTAGGCGGGCCATCTTCCGACCTGCTCCAGGAATACGCGCTGGATTATGCCGACAGCAAGGGAATTACCATTGTAGCCGCTGCCGGAAATGAAGGGCCGGGAGAGATAAGTTTTCCCGCCGCCAGCAATAACGTCATCGCTGTTGGGGCGACTGACAATCAGGACAATATAGCCGGTTTCTCGAATACCAATGCTTTCGTTGATTTTGCCGCGCCGGGGGTCGATATCTATTCAACTTTGCCGACCTATCCTGTCGCTTTAAATAGTAAAGGCTACAACCAAAATTATGATTACCTCAGCGGCACGTCAATGGCCTCGCCGATGGTGGCCGGCCTCGCGGCTCTTTTGTTGGCCAAGAATCCGGCCCTCAAGCCGGTACAGGTCGAAAAGATTTTGGAAAAAGGGGCCGAAGATCTGGGGGCCATAGGGCGCGATGATCAATTCGGTCACGGACGCGTCAACATATATAAGTCTTTTGCCGGCTTGATCTTAAATACCAGCGTGACGGTGAGCCCAACCGCGCCCGATGGGGATAACGACTGGTATATAAATTCGCCGACAGTCGTACTACAACCGAATCTTTCAAATGCTCGATCTTTTTACGCTTGGGACAGTACCGCCTCTGTGACGACCACATACACGGTGCCTTTGCGGCCGGCACAGGGCCAACATACCCTGTATTATTATTCAAAAACAGCGAGCGCTACCGAAACGGTTCAAGGCCGGGAGTTTAAGCTTGATAGCGATAATCCGACAGATCCAACCTCGTTAACCAGCAGCAGTCATATTGCCGGCGCACTTTCAAATGATAATACCGTCGAGATTGCTTTCTCGGGCGCCGCGGACGCTATCTCGGGGATAGGCGGCTATTCCATTTCGTGGAGCCAAACCGCTTCTGAAACACCCTCTAAAGCAGTGAATCTAGCTGCCGGGGCCGGCAATGTTACAAGTTCGCCTCTAGCCGACGGCGTCTGGTGGTTTAATTTGCGGACCAAAGACACCGCCGGAAACTGGACGTCCACCTTGCATTTGGGGCCGTTTATGATCGATGCCACCGCACCCGGCGGGACGATAACCGTCAACGCCGCCGCGGCCAACACAAATAACGGGGCCGTCGTGCTGGGCTTGACGGCCGATGATGGCGCCGGGAGCGGCTTGGACAAGATGCGTTTTTCCAATGACGGGACCAACTGGTCGGCCTGGCAGTCTTTTGCCGCCACGTCGCCCTGGAGCATCACAGCCGGAGACGGCCCCAAGCGTGTCTACGCTCAATTCAAGGATGTGGCCGGCGGCGTATCGGCAGCGGTCCATGATGATATTACCCTTGACACAGTGGCGCCGCTGTCGGTTATCACGGCCCCGGTCTTGTCGACGGATATTTCCAAGACCAGGAAGTTTGTCGTCGGCTGGACGAGCGTCGACCCGGCGTTATCATCCGGCCTCGTCGGTGCCGATGTTCAATATAAAGTCGGGGCGGTTGGGGCTTGGACGGATTACTTGACAGGCACCCTAGCCGAGAAAACCATATTTACCGGCACCGGCGGCCGGACCTACTATTATCGAGCCAGGGCCCGCGACAACGCCGGCAATGTCGGCGCCTGGTCGGCTGTCGTCAAGACGATCGTCCCATACGATCAGGGCAAGTTAGTGGTTAAACGGTCGGGATTTTCATCCGTCTTTTTCAAAGCGTCTTCCGGTTTCTATCTCGGCACTATAAGGTACTCGACGCACGCCGGCGATAAGATAACTTATAAGGTCACGGGGAAGAGTTTTTCCCTGATAGTGACAAAGGGTCCGAACAGGTCAAAAGTGGCTATAAGCGTCGATCACAAGGCGGCTCATACGATTGACGGGGTCGCCTCGACCCTCAAGTTTCGCAGAAACGTCTTCTCGACGAGCTGGCCGTCGGTCGGTACGCACACTATCGAGATTACCAATCTCGGAACTTCCGGCCGGCCGTTGTTTGACATCGACGCCATAGCCGTGGGCAGATAGAAACAAGCGATTGCAAAAAAGGGCGCGGCGAGAGCCGTGCCCTTTTTTGACTTGACCCCCACCCGCCACACTGGTATCATTTTAAACCTGACTAAAATAGTAAGGATAAGGGAAATATAAGAAAATGCGCGTTTCTCAACGGACCGAATACGGCATACGGGCGATGATAGCTTTAGCCAGAGACTTTGATGATGTTGTTTCCATCAAAGAGCTGGCCGAGCGCGAAGCCATCCCAGAGCCCTTCCTTGAACAGATCATGGCCGATCTGAGGCGCGCCGGGCTGCTCAAATCGACCCGCGGCCCTTACGGCGGCTACAGGCTAAAAAGCGCGCCGGACGAGATAACAGTCGGTCGGGTGATGGAGATACTTGAGGGGACGCTATCGCCGGCCCGATGCGCCAGCGGCTGCGCGCGACAGCGCGGTTGCTCGACCCGGTCCGTTCTCGATCGCATCGAGCGGTCCATAACCGAGACTTTAGACGACATCTATTTAAAGGACCTCATTGGGGACACCGTAGATGAATGAGATATATTTCGATCACAGCGCCACAACACCTGTTTTACCGGAGGTCGTAGAGGCGATGACCGCGTATTTCACGGATTATTACGGCAACCCGTCCAGTCTTTACCAGACAGGGCAGCGCTCCAGACAGGCGGTCGAGGCCGCCAGACAGTCGGTCGCCGATCTACTTGGCGCCGACGATCCGAAAGAGATCATCTTTACCGGCAGCGGCACGGAAGCCGATAATTTGGCGATAAAGGGTGTAGCCGCGGCCAAAGCCAAGCGCGGCAACCATATAGTCACGCTGGCCATCGAGCACCCGGCGGTGATCGAGCCGCTTCGCCATCTGGAAAAACAAGGTTTTAAGGTGACCTATGTGCCGGTCGACAAGAGCGGCATCGCGGACCCGGCCGAAGTGGTCGCCGCGATTACCGACAAGACGATTTTAGTCAGCGTTATGTTGGCGAATAACGTGATAGGCACCATACAGCCGGTCGGGGAGATAAGCCGGCAAACTAAGGCACGGGGGATAGCCTTGCATACCGATGCCGTTCAGGCAGTCGGAAATATCGCGGTCAAAGTCAATGAGTTGGGGGCGGACCTTCTGGCTGTTTCGGCTCATAAGTTTCACGGGCCCAAAGGTATCGGCGCCCTCTACGTTCGAAAAGGTACGCGGCTGGACTCGATAATCCACGGCGGCGGCCAGGAAAGGGGCAAGCGCTCCGGGACCGAAAACGTCCCGGGGATCATCGGCTTTGCCAAGGCTATGCAGATTGCCGAAGCGGAGCGGCAAGTTAAAGCCGCGCGTCTGATAAGTTTAAGAGAACGCCTGGTTAAAGGGGTTTTGGATAATGTCGACGAAGCGATCTACTTGGGGGATCCGGTCAGGCGTTTGCCCGGTAACGCGTGTTTTTCATTCAAGCATATCGAGGGAGAATCCCTCGTCCTGCATCTTGATATGATGGGTATCGCGGCGTCGAGCGGTTCCGCTTGCGCTTCTCATTCGCTGGAGCCGTCGCATGTCATCTTAGCGATGGGCTATTCGGCGGTCGCCGCCCATGGGTCTTTGCGAATAACGATGGGACGGGCGACGACCGAGGCGGAGGTCGACAAGCTTATAGATGTGCTGCCCGGTATTGTGGCGCGCCTGCGGGAGATGTCGCCGTTTAGTGCTGAAGCTACCGCGGAGACGTTCATGGCTGAGTTCGGTGGCGAGGAACATGCTCATGATCATTGACGTTGGCTCGGATGGGAAAGAACACGGCGATAATTTGATGGGAGGCGCGCTAAATGTATAGCGAAAAAGTTATGGACCATTTCAGCAATCCGCGCAATGTAGGTGAAATCGCCGATCCCGATGGCGTCGGCCAGGTCGGCAATCCGGTCTGCGGGGATGTCATGAAGCTGACGATCAAGATCGAGGATGACAAAATAAGCGATGTTAAATTTAAGACTTTTGGCTGCGGCGCCGCTGTGGCCACTTCAAGTATGGTTACCGAGCTGGTAATCGGCAAGACCATAGAAGAAGCGCTGGCTATCTCAAACAAAGTGGTAGCGGAGGCCTTAGACGGTCTGCCGCCGCAAAAAATGCACTGCTCCAATCTGGCGGCCGACGCCTTGCATCTGGCAATCGAAGACTATAGGGCTAAACAGAAGGCCAAATAGGCGCTCTTCGCCGGCCGGACAATAGCAATCACCAGTTGCGTATGTTAAAGTTGTCCCCGAAATAGCCATCAAGGAGCCCGGCCGAAAACCCTGTGGGCCGGTCAATCCCGTATCGTGGTACGGGACAAGAATTGGGAGAAGCGGCCTATGAGTTGGTACCTGGTCTTACAGGTTTTTGTGACTATTGGCCTTTTGGCGCTGATCGGCTCCATGATCTACGTTTTGATTCAGTTGCGTCGCACTCTCTCCACGCTTGACGAAACCCTGCGGAACGTCAACCGAGAGCTTCCTTCTATTTTAATGAAGCTTCAACTTACGCTTGATGGGGTAAATTCTGAGCTGGGTAGGGTCGAGGATATCGTCAGCTCATTTCATGAAGTCAGCAATAAAGTGCAAACCACGACCAGCTTGGTCCAACGGGCGGTAGCTTCCCCCGTCATCAGGCTCGTGGGGCTCGCGGCCGGCGCCCGGACGACCCTCGCTAATCTGGTGGGACGCAAGGACGGCAGCTAGTTAGGAGGCTGTCTAAGTATTTCCGACGATAGCGAAAATTTTGAGGGCGAGTCGTCCGACAAGGCGCGAGGACGACGCGTACCTGTAGGTACTCGGAGGAGTCGCAACGCCGGCGGCGACCGCCACACGAAATTTGCAGCCGGAGTGGAATACTTAGACAGCCTCCAGGTTTTGAAGGGGAGATATTTTGGTAGAAAATGAAGACCGGATAGAGATCGAATTGCCGGTTGAGAAGGAGTTTGCCCGTCTGTTGCGGCTAATGATCTCCGGCATCGCGTCTCGGATGAATTTCAACCTGGACGCGGTGGACGATCTGAAAATAGCGGTTGAAGAAGCTTACCTGATGGCGATGGGCCGGAAGGTAACGGGTCCGCTCAAGGTGGCTTTTACAATCCACGCGGATCGGCTCCAGATCGATCTAAAAGGTAAAGTAGCGGCCGGAGCAAGTAGCGACAAAGCTCCGGAGAACTTCGGGAACTTTATTTTAGATGCGGTCGTCGATGAGATGCAGGCGGATCAGACGAGCGGCGAATTCGGTCTACGCCTGACGAAATACGTATAGGGGGAAATCAATTGCCTGAGCATGGGCAAAACCGATCACTGGTCTGGGACAGGGCCAAAACGTATGAGTTATTCGCGCGCTACCGGGCCGGCAACGATCCGGCGATTCGCGATGACTTGGTTAGGATGTACATAAACCTGGTCGAATATTTAGCCAGGCGATTTAAGAGCCGCGGCGAGCCGCTTGACGACTTGATCCAAGTGGGAACGATCGGTCTCATAAAAGCTATCGACCGGTTCGATACCGGCCGGGAAGTGGAATTTACGACCTATGCGACCCCGACCATCGTCGGCGAGCTAAAACGGTATTTTCGCGACAAGGGTTGGGCCATCCGGGTGCCGAGGCGTTTACAAGAGCTTAACTTGCAAGTAAACCAGGTCACCAGCGACCTGACCCAGGAACTGCGGCGGACGCCGACTATCAATGAGATCGCGGCGAAGGTCGGAGTAACGCCGGAAGAAGTTATCGAGGCGATGGAAACAAGCGAGGCATACAATTTTATCTCGCTCGACGGCGACTTATCATCGGAATCCGGTGAAAACTTCTCACTGCTCGAATATATCGGTGAGGACGATAAACACCTGGCGGGCCTTGAAGACCGGGCCAGCCTGGCGGCGGCCTTAAAGGACTTGACCTCGCAAGAGCAAAAGATATTATATTTAAGGTTCTTTCGAGGGTTAACCCAGACGGAGATCGCGACTGAGCTTGATATCTCCCAAATGCACGTATCGCGGCTCTTACGGCGGACGCTACAGATTCTGCGCCAAAAGATGCTTTTAAATGAAGACTAGAGAGCAGTGAGAGCTACTTTGAATGAAAATAGTGAGCGGTCTCGGCAGGCCGCGATTCTGTTTGCGGCCATAATCGGCGGTATTTTTCTTACCGCTTTATTATTCTTGCTTGTCTATGAGATACGCGGGGTATTGCCTCCCTTTATCTACGCGTTTATCATCGTCTACCTTTTACGGCCGCTGGTTTCCTTCTTCGTAAGTAAAAATATACCCAGGATCGTGGCCGTTTCGCTCGTCTATTTACTGGTGCTTCTCGTCATGACGGTTATTTTCGTATTTTTGCTGCCGCTTGTCATTGTTCAAGTCAAGGAGTTGGTAAGCCATTTTCCCGAGTACCTGAAGGCGGGGCTGGGTTATTTCTCTCAGGCGCGCATCGCTTTCTACAAGATCGATCTGCCTAAGGGCGTTGAGCCTATACTGACGGAAATCGGTGTACGCGCCCGCGCGCAGGCCTATCATGTCTTCTCGGGCCTTCCGGAAACTACCGCCGGCGTCTTTGGCGGTCTCCTTAATCTGATCCTGGCGCCGATAATCGCCTTCTATGTTTTAAAAGACTTGCCGGTGATGAAGGAGACCGTGATCGGTCTGTTCCCTCCGCGTTATCGGGAAGAAATATTCCATGTCTTAAAGGAAATCGATTTTGCCGTCGGCGGTTTCTTGCGGGGACAGATCCTGGTGTCGCTGGTGGTAGGCACGACTATCGGTGTATTTTTGCTCGCCTTCGGGGTCAACTTTGCTATATTATTAGGAATGCTGGCCGGTATTTTAAATATAATCCCGTATTTCGGGCCGGTCTTCGGCGGGGGTGTCGCCGCGATAATCGCGTTATTTCAATCGCCCAGATTAGCTCTGATCGTAGTCATTGGCATGATAGTTATCCAACAAATAGACAGCGCCATAATCTCGCCCATAATAATGCGGCACGCGGTGAACCTGCATCCGGTCGTAGTCATTCTGGCTTTGCTTATAGGCGGCACCTTGTTCGGCTTTCTGGGTTTATTGATAGCGATTCCAATCGCCGCCGTGGCTAAAGCCCTCTTGCTCCATTACGTCTACTCTCAACCGGTCGAATTGACTGACGAGGCATAAGCTATAACTTTTATGAAAAGCTCCGAAATACGCCAAAAGTTTTTGGAATTCTTCCAGGCGAGCGGGCACCACATCGCTTCAAGCGCGTCCTTGGTGCCTGCCGATCCGACAATGCTGTTAACGGGCGCCGGCATGGTGCCTTTCAAGCCTGTTTTTCTGGGAAAAGACAAGGTCGACTATACCCGCGCGGCCAGCGTCCAAAAATGCGTCCGCACGACCGACATCGAGATGATCGGCCGCACAGGCAGGCATTTATCCTTCTTCGAGATGCTGGGCAATTTTTCCTTCGGTGACTACTATAAACAAGAGGCGATCACCTGGGCTTGGGAGTTATTGACCAAAGTCTACAAGCTTGACCCGGACCGTCTTTGGGCGACGGTTTTCACGACCGATGATGAAGCGGCCGATATCTGGCGGGATTCAGTGGGGCTGCCGGCCCAGAGGATCGTCCGTCTGGGTGAAAAAGACAATTTTTGGTCGGCCGGCCCGACGGGGCCTTGCGGCCCATCCTCAGAGATTCATTTCGATCAAGGTCCGGACCTTGAGTGCGGCCGGCCGGCCTGCGCTCCGGGTTGTGACTGTGACAGGTATCTGGAGATCTGGAACTTGGTTTTTATGCAGTACAACCGGGATGAAAATGGCGAATTGCATCCGCTGCCGAAGAAGAATATCGATACGGGCATGGGCTTGGAGCGCATAACTTCCGTGCTTCAGGGCGTCCATAACAATTATGAGACGGACTTGATCTTTCCGATCGTAAAAGCGGTTTGCGCCTTGGCGGGGGTCGTTTACGGCGCGGGCCTTAAAACCGATGTCTCCTTGAAGATAATCGCCGATCATTCCCGGGCCATTACGTTTATGATCGGCGACGGCATCTTGCCCGGTAACGACGGGCGTGGATATATTCTGCGGCGGCTTATCCGCCGGGCGGTCCGTCATGGGCGGCTGCTGGGCATCGAGACGGGGTTTCTCGGTTTGTTGATCGATGAGATTTCCGACATTATGTCAGGCCACTACAGCGAAATCGGTCAAAATGTTGATTTTATAAAGACTATTGCCGCCCGTGAGGAAGAGCGGTTTGCCCGCACCTTGCGGCAAGGGTTGGCTATCCTCGCTGAAACGATTGAAAAAGTCAAAACAGCCAAAGAGCGGGAGTTACCGCCCGACGCGGTATTCAAGCTTTATGATACGTATGGTTTCCCGCTTGAATTGACTGAGGAGATCGCGGCTGAATCCGAACTCGCTATCGATAAAGCCGGTTTTGAGACGCTGATGGAAGCCCAGCGGACCAGGGCGCGCGCGAAAGCGGGTGGCGGGCACGCCGAGCTGTACGTCAGCAATATATACCACCAGATAAAAGATCAGATCGGCGCCAGCGAATTTGTCGGCTACGAAGCCGACACGGCGGAAGCCAAGATATTGGCGCTGGCCGCCGGCGACCACATAAAGATGGATGCCGTAAAAGGCGATAAAATCGAGGTGTTCCTGAACAAGAGCCCGTTTTATGCTGAAAAAGGCGGTCAGACCGGTGATTCCGGCGTCATCGTCACGGCCACCGGCAAGATCAAGATCTTCGATACGGAGGCGCCGGTCGCCGACTTGATCTCTCATCAAGGCGAGGTAATCGAGGGTCATGTAAGGTTGGGCCAGACAACCACAGCCACGCTCGATTCAAAGCGGCGTATGTCGATCGCGCGCAACCATACCGCTACGCACCTCCTTCATTGGGCTTTGCGCGCGGTGTTGGGAGCGCATGTCAAGCAGGCGGGCTCGCTGGTCGAAGCCGAAAGGCTGCGGTTTGACTTCAATCATCACGAGCCGTTGACAGTCGAGCAGGTGCGTGAGATCGAGCGCTTGGTCAATGAGAAAATCATCCAAAATCAACCCGTGCGGGCCTTTGAGACGACGATCGATTATGCCAAGGAGGCCGGAGCGCTGGCTTTTTTTGCCGATAAATACGGCCGGTTTGTAAGGCTGGTCGAAGTCGGTAACTTCAGCAAAGAGCTGTGCGGCGGGGTCCATGCTCACAACACCAGCGAGGTTGGCTATGTGAAGGTGCTTGGCGAGTTTGGCATCGGCGCCAACACAAGACGCATCGAGGCCGTCACGGGCGAGGAGTTCTTAAAATACCTCAACAACTTGGAGGCGACCGTTGCCGGGCTCTCCGGGTTGGTAAAGGCGGCTCCCGGCCAGGAAGTCCAGGCGACGGAAGCTCTGGTGAGCCGGTTGGAACAGGTTGAGCGGGAGTTGGCCAAGCTGCGTGATGAAAAATACGGCCGGGAGGCCGAGCGGATCGCCGCCGGGGCCGAAAAGCTTGATGGAGTTTTCTTTTATGCCGGCAAAGTAATGGAAGCGGACGCCGATTCGTTGCGGATGATGGC
>JAUXSL010000071.1 GCA_030679975.1 Actinomycetota bacterium | reverse complement strand
GGTATTGATGGTATAATTTGTGGATGCAGATTTTCACTTTCCGCGTTGAATTCGAGAAAGAAGAAGATGGCCGGTACAGCGCCTACGTGCCGGCTCTTCCGGGCTGCCATAGCTGGGGCGCTACGCTGGAGGAAGCGCGGGCCAACATGGCGGAGGCTTTACGATCCCATGTTGCCAGTCTGCTAGACCATGGTGACTCCGTTCCCGTGGACGGGAGCGCGCCTCCCGTTGTTCACGAAGAGACGTTCACCGTCGCTGTCTAGTGGCTAAACTTCCAGTTCTGACGGCCAAAGAACTTATCAAGCTACTCAAGAAAATCGGCTTCATTGAAGACCGTCAAACCGGCAGCCACCTAACACTTAGGCGAGAGTCCGATAGAAAACAGGTCACCGTAGCCAACCATCCGTCCGACACCGTTCCTAAAGGGACTCTTAGCCGTATTCTGAAAGAGATCGGGCTGTCGGTCGAAAACCTGAGAAAGCTAAAATGACAACAGAGAGAGCACTAATAGCTGGTCAACCAGACGTTCTTAGCCCGCTAGATGACATTTTCGATCTCGCTTGGTGGGCTAAAAGAGCCGATAAAGAACTTCGCCATGCCTTGCTGACGAATCAGGACTACCGAGCGGAAGTCAACAAATGGCTCTTGCTTTTTGAATCAAAGGGTTGGCTAACGAGTAACGTTATCAAGCGGCTAAAGACCGCAAGTAGCTGGTCGAGTTTCTATTCAAAAATAAACGAATTCCGAGCAGCCTATTTTATTGAACTTAAACTTGGGGTGGACCTCGAGAACTACGAGTCACCGACTCAAAGCAACAAGAATGTGGATTTTTCAGGCCGGCAGCCAGGCCAGGACAAAAGCAAGATATTTATTGAGGTTAAGACACCGCTGCATCATCTAGACAAAGCCAAGCGGTTGCGCGATGGCGGGGGTTTTGATCATGGAGACATCATATGCGGGGATCTCCTCAAAGCCTTGGCTCAAGCGCCCCAAGACTCGCCTTTCATCGTTATACTTAGCGACGATCTTGTTCCGCATCTGGAACTGGACTTGAATGCCCAGGATTCAATCTGGATGAATTTCCTAGGGCCTTGTTTTAATAAAATAAGCGCCGTCTTGATGCTGGGCAATGTATACAAAGAGGAAATGTACAAAATGAAGTGGTCGGTAAATCAAAACGCTAATAATCCGATTGACGCCTCTCTTTTCGATGGATTTGAGAGAATATTTTCGTATGAGCACCCGCACTAACCGCCTGTCGAATAAGGCCAAAAGCCTTACCCGTTTTGAGAGGACAAGGCTTCTTTGAAAAAAGTTACACGAATGGCAACGTTGCGTACACCACTAGCTGCAAGCCTTAATATATTTCGTAATCGATGTTAGAAGCTGAAAGTTCGAATAGTGTCTCATCAGGCGAGCAATCAGAAAATGCCTGTATAAGGGCATTTTTTGCTTTATAGGCCCGATGAGATTCGAACCCTTGATTTTTCTAGTTCTTCCGGCACATACGTCAAGTCGCTACATTAACTAGCACTTTTGTGGTAAAAATGAGCTAAGGATATGGTCTGTCGGCTTTTAGTTATGATAGCCTTGGAAAAGAGCAGCAGATGGTTGCAAGCAAAATATTGCAGGATAAGCGCAAAGAAATTCTTGATGCCGCCGCCAAACATGGGGCGAGAAACATTCGTGTCTTCGGATCAGTTGCAAGAGGCGAAGCTAATGCTGCCAGCGATGTCGATTTCTTGGTCGATCTAGAGCCCGGGCGCAGCCTGTTTGACCTTGGAGGCCTCTTAACCGATTTGCAGCAACTACTCGATTGCAGAGTTGACGTAGTTACAAGTAAAGGTTTGAAGGCTCGGATGCGTGATCGTGTGCTAAAGGAAGCAGTGCCTCTTTGAGAAACGACCAAGAGCGGCTTCTAGACATTCGCGAAGCAATAGAGCGAATCGAAAGGAAGACGACCGCTGGTCGTGATGAGTTTGAGAGCAGCGAGCTTGTTCAGGTCTGGGTGCTTCGCCACTTGCAAGTCATCGGCGAAGCTTCTCGTGGGTTATCCGATGATTTTAGAGTCCGGCATCCGGAAGTTGCTTGGTCGGAAATTATCGGTACGCGCAACATATTAGTGCATGCTTATTTTGATATCGATCTTGATATCACTTGGTCGGTTGTTGAGAAAGACTTACCCCTCTAAAAGCCAAGTAAAAGCCATGCTTGGCGAGCTAGCTGAAGGCTAATCCGACTATTTCCAAGAGTGACGAATAGTTCGAATAGTGTCTCATCAGGGGAGCGAACGGTCAGAGAATGTCGAATGCATTCTCTGACCGTTTCTTTTTTTTGCCAACAAGCGGGCCGCTTAGGCGTTCATCTCGTCAACAACCCGCAGAGCGGCGGCTCTCGGCTCCGGCGCGGCGGTTATGGGCCGGCCGACGACCAGGAATGTCGAGCCGGCCGCCACGGCCTCGCTGGGGGTCAAGACCCTCTTCTGATCGCCTGATGACGGCGCCCAGGCCGGACGGATGCCCGGTGTTACGATAATGAAATCACCGGCGTACTCGCTTCTGATCACCGCCGTTTCTCTGGCTGAAGCGACGACACCGTTTAAGCCGGCGTCTTTCGCCAGACCGGCCAGTATACCGACTTCCCGCTCGACATCGCCGTTGACCCCCATGTCTTCGAGGTCCGGAGCGTCCAGACTGGTCAGAATAGTCACGCCGACGACCATGGGGGTCAAATGATTTGCTTCTTTCGCGCCGCCGTCGATGCCGGCTTTGGCGGCCGCCATCATCGCCGGGCCGCCCAAGCAGTGCACTGTGACCATATCGACGCCATAGGTTCCTATCACCCGCGTCGCCTGCTCGACCTGGACCGGAATATCATGGAGCTTGAGGTCGAGAAAGATCAGGGCGCCCAGGTCTTTTAAGGTCTTGATGATCTTTGGCCCTTCGGCGCAGAACAGACCCAGGCCTACTTTGAAGAAATCGACCTCCGGCAAGAGGCCTTCACAGATATTGACCGCTTCCGCGGCCGTCCCCACGTCAAGAGCGACGATCAGTTTCGGACCCTTCAACCTTGACCTCCCGTCAATCAATTTTCAGCGCTCCCATCAATTCAGAGACCGTGGCTATGCTTTTCTTCTCCAAGTACTGATTGATGCCCTCGATTATCTTTATCGGGGCCTGAGGGTCGACGAAGTTGGCTGTCCCGACAGCCACAGCCGTGGCGCCGGCGATAATGAACTCCAAAGCGTCGGCGGCGGTCATGATGCCGCCCATCCCGATAATCGGCACACCGACATTCCGGGCAACCTCCCAGACCATGCGCACGGCGATGGGCTTGACGGCCGGGCCGGAGAGGCCGCCGACCACATTGCCAAGCTGCGGACGGAGCGTGTGAATATCCACAGCCATCCCTAAGACCGTATTTATCAATGATAAGGCGTCGGCGCCCGCCCGCTCGCAGGCGACGGCCACAGCCGCGATATCGCCGGTATTCGGCGTCAGCTTTACTATCAACGGCTTGGTTGTCGCCAGGCGCGTCTTACCGACGACATCGGCGGCCAGCTTTTCGTCGGAACCAAAGATGACGCCCCCCGCCTTGGCGTTCGGACACGAGATATTCAGCTCGATCGCGTCGATCTCCGGCAGTGCGCTCAACATCTTCGCCAGACGGCTGCAGTCGTCCACCGACGTGCCGGCGATGCTGGCGATTATCGGGGTATCCAGCGCCGCTAAATACGGCAGGTCGTTGGCGATAAAAGCATCCACGCCGTCGTTTTGCAGCCCGATTGAATTCAGCATGCCGGACGGGGTCTCCCAAAGCCGCGGGGGCCGGTTGCCGGCGACCGGCTTTAGCGTGACGGTCTTGACGCAAACGGCGCCGAGACGGTTTATATCGATTAGTTGGCCGTATTCTTTCCCGGACCCATAAGTGCCGGAAGCGGTGATCACAGGATTCTTAAGCTTTAAGCCCGCTATGTCTACAGACAGGTCGGCCACGTCACCACCCCAGCTCATCAGTGGTAAAGACCGGGCCGTCGGAGCAGACTTTGAGATAGGCGTCCCTGGCCTGAACGGCGCAGCCAAGACAGGCCCCGACGCCGCAGGCCATTCTTGCTTCCAGCGACACCTCGCAGGGGACCCCGTGGCGCCGGCTGATGCCGGCGACCGAGCGCAACATCGCCGCCGGGCCGCAGGCAAATATCCGCTCAGGCTGAGTTTCCTCAATTTCCTTCGACAATATATCCGTCACCAGACCTTTATACCCCTGGCTCCCGTCATCGGTCGCTACCGCTATCCTTCTGGTCAACCGCTTAAGATCCATAAAATCGAGCAGTTGGGCCCGGCCCGCGGCCCCCATGACGGTGTAGACCTTAACTTTATTCTCGGCGATTTTTCCGGCCAAAAAGACCATCGGGGCGATTCCCATGCCCCCGGCGACCAGCAAAGCCCGGGAAAACTGACCGTCGACGTTAAAACCGCGCCCCAGCGGGCCGATCAGGTCGACACTGTCCTTGGGCCGGCGGCCGGCCAGCCACCTGGTCCCTTCGCCGACCACTCTGACCAGGACGTCGAACGCGTCCCCGCCGACCAGCCGATGGACGCTAAACGGGCGCCTTAGGATGTAGGATTGATGGTCGCCGCAGTAGAGATGGACAAATTGGCCCGGCTGCGCTTCCCGCGCCACGGCGGGCGCGAAGAGCGTGATCCGAAAGATGTCTTGAGAGACCTCCTCTTTGGCGACTATTCTGGCTGTTAATTGATGCATAATATCACTCTCTAAAAATTCATCTGCGCGCCGCCGGTCGGGCTGCCGGTCGGAGGCCGATGGTAGTCCTGGAGCGCTTTTACCTCCAGCTCCCCCTGGCGCAAGGCTTTCAACCCCTGGACCACGGCGGCGGCGGCGGCAATCGTGGTCACGTAAGCCACCCCGTGGGCCGCGGTGACCGTCCGTATCTGATATCCGTCCGAGCGAGTGCCCCGGCCCCAAGGCGTATTAATCACCAGCACTATTTCTTTATTGATTATCCGATCGACGATGTTCGGCCGGCCCTCGTGAGCCTTGGCTACTTCCTCGACGGCAATACCGGACCGTCGCAAGACCTCGGCGGTGCCTGTGGTCGAGACCAGATCATAACCGAGCGCGCTCAGTTCCCGGGCGATAAATATGATGCTTTGTTTGTCGCGCCGGCAAACACTGATGAAAACCCGCCCCTCTCGGGGCAGCTTCGAGCCGGCCGCCAGTTGCGACTTGACGTAAGCCACGCCGAAAGATTCCGCCAGACCCATGACTTCGCCGGTGGAACGCATTTCCGGCCCCAACACGGTATC
>JAUXSL010000067.1 GCA_030679975.1 Actinomycetota bacterium | reverse complement strand
GATAGCCGGCGGCGCCTGGCTGGTTAGACCGGACGGGGATAAACCCGCCGGCAAAAAAACCGGCTCGGCAAATGCCGAACGCTTGGTCGAGCGGGTAAATGAAGCTGTCGACGCCGGCGACTTGCCGGCGGCCAAAAGTGCGTTGTCCCAGTTGACCAAGGTTGACCCGGGCAGCGCCGCGGCCAAGAGGCTGGCCGACCAAATCAAACGCGCCGAAGCGGCGCCCGGCCAAGCGTCAAGCGGCGACACGACCGGCGGTGAGAGCAAGCTGGACCAACCAGGCGCCACGCCGCTCTCCGTCCTGCCCGCCGCCATCGACGGCTATAAAGTCTCCAACGCCTGGCTGAGGGAACCGACCATGGCCGGCGGCACGTACCAGCCAAAGACGGCAACCATGGCCCAAAAGGTCGACCGCATCTTCTCGACCGTCGTCAGGTCGAAAACGGCCAAAGGGGCGGCGGCAAGCTTGGCGGCTGAAAAAAGCAAGTTTCCCGATGACAAAACGCCGGTCAAGGTAAACGGCAACCGAGCCTATTCCGGCACCTACGGCGGCATGATGACGGTTGCCTGGGTCAAGGGGAAATGGTTCTTCTCCATCCAGGTAATCCCGGGCGGGAAACCGTCGGTCACTTTCCTAAGAGGCGTCGCTGTCGATGTGGCCAAGAAGTTGGGAGTGTAGCCATGCAGCGAAAAGAGTTATTGGAGCATAAGCTTGACATATTGGTGACGGAGCTGCCTCAAAGGCGAGTGCGGCTTGATATTACCGTGCCTTTCTCAGAGGTGGCCAAGGACTTGGCCAAGATAAAGAGGGATGCGACCAATGAGGTGCAACTCCGCGGGTTTCGTAAGCATAAGACGCCTTTCGAGCTGGCAAAACCCTTCGTTAGCAAGAAAAAGATAAACAACAGTTTTCTGGAACAAGTGACGCCGCGCTTAGTAAATGAAGCTTTAAAGCAAACAAAAATAGAACCGGCAGCCTTCCCTAGATGTGAAATCGCCTCCTTTGAAGAAGGGCAGCCGTTAGTGCTCCGATTATTTGTGCCGCTAAAGCCGGAAGTGAAGCTGGGGAACTACAAAGACATAAAGGTTTGGCATCCGAAACTTGAAACGAGCGAGGCTGATGTCGAAGAACGGCTGAGCTACTTGCGCCGCGCCTGTGGAAAGCTTGCGGCCAAGAACGGACCGATTACCGAGGGCGACATAATCCAGTACAACACCGCGATGGTCGTTGACGATCACGAGATCCCCAGTACCGCCACGGCAGACCTTTGGTTGGAAATCGAAGCGGACGGGCCGAATGGTGCGATCAGCTCCGCTTTGATCGGAGCTAAATCAAACGACGCCCGGTTGGTCGAAACATATGACGGGGATGGCACTCAAGTTACTCTCAAGCATAATATCAAGGCGGTAATGGAGCCGGTTCTCCCCGCGTCCGACGAAGATCTCTTAACCCGGGCCGCGGATAAATACCCGGACTGCAAGACCGTCTCTGTTCTAAGAAAGCGCCTCCGCGATGAACTGACCGCGGAAAAAGAAGAGATCGCAAGAACTTTTGTCGGCGAGGAAATACGCCGGAAAATAGTGGCCGTCAGTCAGGTTGAGATTGCCCCGGAACTGACTGAAACCATTGTCGACGGCCGGATAGAAGAAACAACCCGGGGTCTTCAGGAACATGGTTTGACGCTCCAAGCGCACCTGGAACGAAATGAACTGGATGAAAAAACTTTTCGCGCCAACTTAACGCAAGATACGGAATTCACCATGAAGGCCAATATGCTCCTTGAGGCTATCGCTCGTAAAGAGAAATTAGAGCCGACGCCCGAGGAGCTGTCCGCGGCCGCCAGGGAAGAAGGTGTAGTAGGTCCTCAGGGGGATTCACATGACATATTTAGTTTTTTGGAGACGGCAAACCCAAGTTTAGCCGATGAAATACGCCGGAAAGCTCTTCATGAAAAAGCGCTGGCTTTTCTGGTCGGAAAGGTAAAAACACTAAACGTCAAGAACAGTAAACGAACGCGGACAAGCAAAACGCGGTCATCCGGGAAGCGAGCCAAAGCCTAGCCAAGGCACGCTAGAGATTTTCGTAAACTTCTTCCCAGCGCCGGATGTTCTTTTGAATGATGCGTTCTTCAATCACATAGGCCCTGGCGGCTTCCCCCATACGATTTCTTCTTTCCGGATCGGCGATAAGCTCGCCGATATATTTCTCCCAATCGTCTAAGTTCCTGGCCAGATAGCCGGTTTCTCCATGTTTAATAGTGTTATAAGTGACGGACTTTGAAGCAACGGTCGGGGTCTTGAATACCGAGTATTCCAAAAACTTAACGTCGCTTTTTGCTTCGTTAAAGAGAGTCTTGCTTATCGGCGCGATCCCTATCCCATAGTCGGCAAAATTGTAGTAATAGTTAAGATTTGGCTCCAGCTCTATCCACGATCGATGATGGTAATCTTCAAAAACACCTTCGCCGGGATCGAACCCGGACAGAACCAAGTCGAAATCATATCTCTTTTTTAAATTGTTTATGGCATTTCTGATCGATTTCAGGTCCATGAAGTGAGCTTCGCCGCCGGCCCAACCGACAATCACCCTTTCGCTCGGACGCCTTTCTTTTGCGAGCGCCGTTTCGTCAAGACAGTTCCTTAAAACATGAACACTTGGATTTAATCTCTTCAAGCTTTCCGCCAACGGCGGCGTCGATACCGTAACCGCGTCCGCGACGCTAACTACAAACTCATATCGGTCTAAAACCTCACGTGAATAGTGATAGAAGGCTCGATTATCGGGCTCCAGCTGAAGCAAATTATCATCGGCTTCCAGGACGATTTTCTTTCCGGCTGCTTTTAGATCCTTGACCATTTCCAGATGGAGTTCGTTATGCGGCCGCTGCCAAACGCTAAGATCGGCAGCGTAGATATCGACTGTTTTGGCGCCAACACTGACTGTGTGACCCTTTCTCGCCAGCGCCATAGCCGGAAGAATCATTCGATAATAACCGCAACCATGATAATCTCCGGGTACAAAAGCTATCTTCATTTCTTTTTATGACAAGGTCGCGAGCGCCTAGTTTTCGTCCTCAAGCGACTCAAGCAGCTCGGCGGCCTGGTTGTAATCGAGGCTGACAAAACGGGCCGTTGTCTTCGCCAGTCCCTGGAAGAGAGGGCTGCCGCAATCCTCAAGACGGGTACAGAAATCATCGACCCACAGTGTTAGGTGATCCTCCAGAAAGCCGACCTGATACCTTAAAAAATTAAGCGCGTCGTCTTGATTGAAATCCTTCCACGCCCGGCTTTCCCGATCGGCCAAATAGTGCATGAACCCTAGTTCACAACCTATATAGTCTTCATAGACGCCCGCTTTCGAGGGCGTGAACCGGGCGCCGGCCTTTTTATACAGACGACGGACCTCGATAAGCGGCCGCTGCATCATTAGCCCGGTCAGATATACCGATTCGTAGGGTGTGACGAATTTGCCTTGCATCGCCACCACTAGAATATCCATAAATTCCTGCTCGATATCTTTAAATTGGGAAGGCTTGTATTCCAGGACAAATTTCTCGAGCGGCCTTGTCGCTCTCTTTCCAAAAAGAACCGTCATATCCTCAACAAACTTGGTGTCGGCGATCTTCTTTATCGTTGCTTTAGTGGGCGCCTCCAAATAAAACCCGGCAAAAAACCGATAAAGATCGGCTCGCCCTTTCGCTATTTCCGCCAAAGCCGTATGCTTTTTTGCCTCTTTCTTACTTTTTTCCTTGGTCTTCACGCTCGCCATTCGCATTTCCTTTCCTTGCGCCCGGCCATATTCCCCATCGTTCCAGCTCGACGCGCCTACTCGACCACATGGAGGCCTATCTTCTTTGCCTGCTCAAGCTGCCGGTGTCTGTCATAGCCCCTGAGACCCGGGTTACCGCCGCTCAGCTGCTCCCAAAGCTTCTGGTGCTCGATCGCCATCTTGGCATTGTTGTTGTTGAGACGATGCAGGGCCGCCCGGGAAATCGGGGCGATCTTATCCGGCCAGTCTACCTTAAGCCAAAACCATTCCTTTCCCCCGTTGGCGCCGGCTTCACTTTGCCGATAGATATCTATATCGATATAGCAGTCCTTAAAATGCTTTAAATAGGTCCAGAAGGACGGCGACGGCGGTTCGTCGGTAAGCACCACAATCCGGGGCGGCACCTTCACAGGTGTAACCCCCGCTTGTTCTTCCGCTTCCGCGAAGAAGTCATCCTTAAAGTCGCAAGTAAAATTCCACATATAAAATATGCGCAGAGCTTCTTTGGCGACAAACTGAGCCGGTTTTTGGCGGGAACAAACCACAATAACCAGACGTTCGAATTCATCGACGCCGACAGCGTCGATCTCCTCCCCTAAAATCGTCGGGATCCGCGTATCGAACAGCTTGAGGCCTTTTTCTATCTTATCCAGGTTTTGTCTTAAAGCTTCCATGTATAACCTCACACCTTTTCTCCGGATTGCCGACAATAGGCGACAACTCCATTGTAGTTGTCGCCTATTGCCTTGTCAACTAAAATACCCACTGTGACCTCGTATTAAAGAGGGAGCCCCGATATGGGGCTCCCTCTAGTTTCTCGGCCTTCGAACTTAGAAAGCGCTAGGGCAGCCGAAACCCAACATTTGGCTTTGTCGCCGCATGCTTAGTCACGTTCGTACCTAAGACCGTTGTATAGGTCCCTGAGTCGCGCTTCCAGGTCGCACCAGCATCAAAAGCTGCTTCACCCGGATTTCCCGTCGGACCGTCGGCCGTGATATCAGCCGTCGAATTGCTCGTAATGTCCGTCCGGTAGTTCAAGGCTTTGCTGACGCAGGTGGCCACGCACGCCGGCGTAAGCCCCTGGCTCAGCAGATGCTCACAGAACGTGCACTTTTGAGTCTTGCGCACGCGCCCGTTGTATTGCGGAGCTCCATACGGACAGGCGAAGTAGCATCGCCGGCAACCAATGCATAGGTCGTAGTCGATCAAGACCACGCCGTCAGCGCCCCGCTTGGATATAGCACCGACCGGGCAAACCGGCATGCATGCCGGCGTCCCGCAATGATAGCAGGCGGTGCTCACAAACAGTCTGGTCATTGTGGCTGAATCGGACCCCGATCGGGAGAAGACCACCCGCCGGTAGTCAACCGACGCGCCGCGTGGATCCCCCCGTTGTGGCCGGGTGTTGTTCTCAGCCTTACACGCAACCTGGCAAGCCTTACAACCGGTGCATCTTTTCAGGTCAACTAAAAAGCCATTTTGTACTGTCATAGGTTATCTCCTCCTTTCAGCCGATTGGTGATACTTTGACCTTGCCGGACATATACGCTACTTGCACGGATATCGGGTCGACCAAGCAAGTATTGTAATTCACGTTGTTACGCTGGGTGCAGCGCGAAACCGCCCCGAAGGCGCCGGCAACCGCCATTCTCCTGTCCGGAATGGCCTTGCCCACTGTGGCGGTATGCGTGACGCCCGCCGTTCCCGCCTTGTAGCGATGATCCGGATAGCCCGAACCAAACCACTTACGTCCGTAGTGATGGTCCAGAACGACCGAACCAGCCCTGACGGCGCCTGTCACGTTGGCCCTGGCGACAAAACCTCGCGTGTTCAACGCCGAGGTGACCAGCACCCGCTGGGCGTCCGAAATACCCTTGGCCGCGGCGGTCGTAGGATTGATCCAAACCGTCGGCAGACCGTTCGGATCGCGCGGAACGGTTCCCGGTGAAGTCCGGTCGCGGCCCGTTAGCGTCACCAACCAGACGTTCTCAGTCGTGCGCGACTGCGTATGCCACGCCGCTTTGTACGTCGCCAAGCTGAGATCGTAACCGTTGTCGGCAATCAGGGTCTCCGAGAGCGGATCGAGATCGGTGCAGGCCGGCTTGTGGTAAGGCAGAAGCACCTTCTTGATATCATCCCAAACCGCAGCCCAATTGGCATACCCACTCGGGACGCTACTGAAGTCCGTCTTGTTGATGGCCATCCGCAGATGATTGGCGTTCGCATCGTCCTTCGGTATCAGGTAGGCGCTGCCGCTCTTGAGCCCGTACTTGCACCAGCCGCCCGCGGTGTTGTTCGACGGATCGGTGTAAGCCCCGCCCATGAAGAGGGCGTTGTTCGTAATTACCGTACCGGAAGTAGCACCATCGCCGCCAGTGCAAAAGACACTTGGCGTACCGTCGTTACCGTCGGCGGACAACCCACTTGTAGAAAAGGCCTCATCGTAGTACTGCTTGGCGGTATCCAAATGCTTGGGACCTACGCTGGAGATACCGTTCAGACCATATCCCTTAAGACCGAGCTTCTTGCCAAGTTGAATCTGGATATCCTCCAAAGGCAGCGGGCCGTCGAGAGCCCCAAGAAACGCTTCGTCGTCCCCGCCGAAGCCACTACTCGCCAAAGAAGCAAACGGGCTCAAATACATGCGCGCGGTCCGGCCGGCAATAGTACCGGATGTGTAGGTGCCGACTACCGGCCGCCTGATCCCCGATATCTTGCTGGCAATGCCGCCGTAGCCGTTCTCCTTCTTGTCGCTCCAACGCTCGAGGTAAGTAACCTCGGGAAGGACAAAGTCCGCATGAGCAGCCGATTCGTCCATGCAGGTCTTAACATCCACCACTAGCGGGACATTGTAGACACGGTCGAGGCCATGCTTCTTTAGCTGCTCGATCCCTGAATTAGTGCTGCCTTGCGAGAACCCTAAAGTGTAGCCGGCCGAGTTCGAGCCATGACTAAAGATGGCCTTGACTTTGTAGGGATAGCCTTCGGCCGCGGACGGGTAAATCTCCGAAAAAACATTATGGTTGGCCCAGGGATACCACTGCCTCGGCTGACTAGTCAATCCCATTGGATCGTTAATCACCAAACCGCTCGTTCCCATGTAACCAAAAGTCGCGCCCTTGCGACACTGATCGATACCGCTTGGGGTTGCCGCCACAGCGGTACCGCCGGAGGTAGCCGGAGTGCTCGCACCGCCCATATCGGAGCTTTTGCCTGTGCCGCCGGCACGATTCATCGCATCCTGCAAGATACCCAGAGAGTAGGCAGCCCTGGCGGCATAGAGGCCGTTGGTATGGGCGTAGCAGCCGCGGGCGAAGTCGATACCTAAACGCCCGCTTGAGGCCGCCGCCGCCGCCGCTTGCGCGACACCGCTGACCGCACTTGTCGTTAAGCCGCATTCAGCCGCCCATTGAGCCACGGTTTTCGTCGCAACATAGCTTTTGTATATCTCGTAGGCGGTCTGGGCGTCACCGCTGGCAGCCACGCCTGAAGCCACAAGATTCGCACTTGTGATCGTTCCGGGCTCAAGTGTCGCCCTCTCGGCGGCAACAAAGGCACTGCCAAGTTTAACGCCACTGGTAACGCTTTCAATGAAATACATCCCGGCGTTTCCGGCAGCGGCGGAGCCAACCCTCTTGCCCACATCGGGGCCGGTTGTGAAGATCAAACTACCCGCATCCGGAGTCATACAAGCACCCGCGGCCCGTCCATCCAGGTTGTTAAGCTGAGCGCTGGTCGGGCAGGAGAGATAGCCCGTGGCGATTGTGCCGTCGTCAAACCACTGTTTGGCGATACCCAAGGCCAAAGCGCCGTCCGTTCCGGGATTTACAATTAGCCGGGTATCGGCCTTGGCGGCCGTCTGCGAAACACGCACGTCGGTATAGACAAGCTGGCCGCCGCGGCGCCGGAAGTCCGCCAAGTAACGGGCGATGGCGACGTGCGGGGGAACCGCTTCGTTGTAGTCCGCGCCAAACAAGATGACGTACGTCGGGCCGGTATAGGTGGTGCCGCTGGTGGACAGCATATTCGGCTTCCAACCTTCAGCCATGACCATTTCCTGACCGGCGCGCTTGTAGGACGAATTGCACATAGCCTCATGCCCAGAGTCGTTTTTGCTGCCAAAACCGTCCTTGAGCAGGCGCCAAGCCTCATGACTCCACTGGGTGCGACCTCTCACCGTAAGCACCCGGTTAGCCGCGGGGCCGCCGACATAAGCGGCATAGGCGCTGCTAACGCTGCGGATATCGGGATGCACATCTCCACTAGGCATAGCGCTGAACCCAAGGCTATAGCCGGGGCCGGGAAGGCCGTTCGCCTTAACCCACGCGGTATCGCGGATCTGGGCCAGAGATGCGCCCTGTGCATAGATCGAATAGTTTCCCGCCGCCGAAGCGTTGGGAAGGGTGGCTTCAGTGGTCAATGAAGCATCCTTGTGACCCAGGCAGATCGAGTTAACCGCCTCGAGCCAGCTGATCACTTGCCACCTGCCCGCACCCCTCGCGCCGACCCTCTTAAGGGGCCTTGTGAGACGGTACGGAGAGTACAGGGTCATTATCGCCGCCTGACCTTTGGCGCACATACGGCCGCCGCTTTGTCGCAGGGCTTCCGTCACATTCGCCGGACCGAGGTTGCCGGTGCCGGTTAGGTTAAGGAAATCATCATTGTTCTGCGGGCTATACGGGTTACCGGAGCACTTGACGGCAATCCCGTCATCGGTCTTGACTTGCTGTCCGCAAACGGAGTTACACATCATACAGGTCGTCCGGATATACTTGACGGTGCCGCCTGTGACGCTGTCAGGCTCGTTTTCGCCATACATGGCCGCTTGGGCCGCGTTGCTAAAGATTAGTTGCGAAGCCGCAATCGTTCCACCTACAGCCGCAGAAGCTTTCAGAAAAGTTCTTCTACTTATACGTCTATTTAAAACATCTATCATCTCACTTATCACCTCCATTTAGATTTACGGCAAGGACCCTGCGGTATGGCAAATTACACAAATACCGTCGGGTTCCTCGCTCAGAAGCATCGGATTGACTGACGAATGCGGGAAATCGTAATCGCCGCCGTCGTTGGTCCCGTCTCTGTTGTCCGCATGGCAGACCAGACAGAATTCAACCGGATGATTATACCAACCCTGGGTATGATCCGGCGCCCGCTGATCGTGACAGGCCAGACAATAGTTGTAACCATCCGTGCCCCAATCACTGACATTAACTACATCGGTGTCATGGTTCGGTCTGCTGGAAAGTAGTTTGTTTTCGTGTGCTATGCCGCCGTCCGGGTTGAAACCGGCCGCTACGTCGAGCTGCTGACCGAAATCAGCGTGTGGAGTATGGCAACTGGCACAATACAGACCCGCCGTTGCGTAGCCGTCGGAAGACGCCTTAGTGTTTGGCGCTTCCGGATCATACGGCGACCATGTCGAGTAGTTGCCGGGTCCCGGGACTCCCAGGTTCCAGATGTCAAGCGCGTTTAGAGCGTCCGAGCCGCCCGGAATAATGTCGTCGCCGAGCAACATTCTGTGACCTGGATGAGTACCTTGGTCCGCGATGTCTACCTTGTAGGCCCGTCTATCCGAAGCCGTACCCGGCGTTCCGGAGAACTGTTCCGCCGTAAAAAGATAGTCCCCGTAAACTCCGCCCGGCGGGCTGGAGTAAATAGGACTGTCGGCCCCATTGTACAGGTTATGGCAGCTACCACAAGTATCTACGACTGTCGCCCACCTAAGCAGGACGTAGTCAGAATCCTCACCATCGTTATCGGTGTGAATGTCGTGGCAGTTCAAGCACTTGTTGGTCGTAGCGTCGTATCCGCCGTGGGCCGTTTCAGTATCAGCCATGGCGATCGACGCCAAGCCAAGAAGCGCCGCTACTGTCGCTACTGCTACAATAATAAACTTTAACCTGGTGCTCACAAGCTGTCTCACCTCCTTAAGTTCGCCACTTGATGAGCAATAATTTCACAGCTTAAAAGCGTGGGCTGGAAACCCGCTCCGCTTCAAGGCGCTGTGTAAGCCTTATGATTTTTTCACCCCCCCACTCGCTTAATACTAGCCGATCCGCTATAAGCCGAACCAGCCGCAAAACTATCAATTTCAAGTTTTCAAAGAGCAAAAAAACGCTCAAACAGCCTTTATCGCCATTTGAGCGCTTGTCATAGTATCAGAAACAAACCTTTTCCGGACATATCCGTTATAGCCAAAAACCCGGCTTTAGCCCCATGTACGGACTTCCACCCCGTAAAACAACTTATGCCTGCGGGTTTAGCGATATTTCTTAGCGCGGTTTTTATCATGTTCTTAAACCTTGCTTGCCCCAGTTCAATTTCAATAGGCTTAAAACACACATTTATTATTAAGTGCTTCTGGTGTAGTCAAGAGGCTGCGACTTGCACTTACTTATACGGAGGCATTGGATACCTTGTCTGCACTTTACCGTTTACACTGCATTAAAGCAAGTTAAAGTCGGTGAACGGTCGAAACTGGCCGATGAACGTACAGCCACAGCTATTTCCGGCAAAACGGCCCCAAAGGGTTGTTGTTGAGACTCAATAAAAAGCAGCATTTTCACTAGTAAATAGGCGAGCGGAAGTGAGTATATATTAATCGCCCGTGACAGTCAACCGCGCGAATTGACTTGATAGTTGCCGATAACCTTGTTAAGGTATCCGATATGTCCGCGAAGTCCCGCTCGGCAACGGTGTGAACGATATGGAAGACTTTCTCAGCGCTCATTTAAACGAAAAAGAAATTTGCGAAAGCTGCAAGCATGATTACCTGGAAAGCTCCAATTGCCGGAAATGTCGTATAGACAAGTTCATCGAAAAGCTTTTGGATAGCTGGTATCAACAAAAGGATTTCAAGAGAATTGCCGGCCACAACAGCATTGATCTTGGAGAATTGGCCCGCTACGATTTGCAGCAACTTTTCGTTCAATACTTCCTTTCACGCCTTGAAGCGGATGGGTAAAAAGACCGTCTTAGCCTTGTTAAGGCCTGCGCCGCGATATATGGATCTTCTCGAAGAACTGCACAAAAGCGGTTGTTACGATCTGGTGGTCGACAAACCGGTAGCCCAAGCGCTTAGCTCAAGAAGTATTCCACACGAGATACTAGACTCGTATATCGGTCAAAAAGCCACCTACTGGGTCGACAAGACAATGCGGACATTAGAAAAGCGCTTGCCTGAGGTTTTTGGCAAAGAAGCCTTCCGGCAACAATTCAACTTCGATGGACAACCTGTTTTTGACGAGATTGTGCAGCCTCTTTTCAATAACTTGATGGGCCAGTTCGCCGAAGAAATTTTTTTAGTTGAGGTTCTTCGAAACCTCTTTAACAAACGCGACGTCTCCTTGCTCCTCGTATGGACCGACGTGATCCGGTACACGAAAACGGCGACGCGCGCGGCCCAGGCCCGGAAGATACCGGTCTTGCAGCTGCTCCACGGCGGCTGGCAGTCCAGATTTATAGGCCACTTTGAGAATCAGATATACGCCGATAAGATCGCCAACATGGCGCCCTTTAGTAAAGATTTCTTTGAATTTTACCAAAGGGACACCAGCAAATGCGTAGTAACGGGACGCGTTGAGTTTGATTATACAGCCGCATCGCAAAAGATGTCCCGCGCCGAGGCTTGTTCGAGATTAGGCCTTGACCATGAACAACCTATAATTGTCTTTGGCACGACTCATCACTTTCCACATACACTCTGGTACCGCGATTACCATGACAGCGTCGGTCAGACGTTCGCGGCTTTCCTGCAAGCTTTCGGAAAGTTGAGAAAAGAACACCCAAAACTGCAGTTGCTTGTCAAGGTGCATCCTTCAGCACCGGCGCCCGTTTCAAACGCGTTCTTTCAGGAGCGTGCCGCCGCCGCCGGGATAAGTGATGCGCTGGTTACGACTCAACACCTCCAAGAGGCTATGCATGCCTGCGATGTTTTGGTGAGCTTTGGCTCCACTATCTGCATTGACGCTTTGTTGCTTGATAAGCCCGTTGTCATTCTCGATTTGCAGGCGCGCAGCGATTGCTATGTCTACAAAGACGACGCATTCGCTTTCGTGAGAAACCCTGAGGATATATACGAGACCGTCAAAGCCGCTCTTTTTGATAAGAAGTTCCAAGCGGATATGGAAAAGAAGAGAGAGCGTTCAAAATATTATTATAATTACCTTAATGACGGCAAAGCTATGGAGAGGGTCATTTCTTTAATCGATGAAATGGCCCAATGATTTGGAAATAGCGCGGGGATCTTCAGAAAGTGGTAGTTGAATCGCCGTCGGCGCCCGCCCCGTGGAAGTGACAGGTGACGCAGAGATCATAAGTCGTCGTTGAGTCGTGTGTGTAGGTGTGGCAGGCGGCGCACATGCCTTCCCATTGCGGCCGGTCAACGGCGGCGGTGCCGTCGACGCTGATGGGGCTGGTGCCGTTGATCGATGGCTGGATCCAATAGACGTTGCCCGTGCCGTGCGGGTTGTGACAGACGGGACAGCGAATTTGGGGCTGCCGATAGCCATAGGGGGCAATAAGCCCCGCCGTGCCGGTCGTTTTGGTGCTGTCCATCGCCCCGTGAACATCTCCCGGCGAGGTATCGTAGCTTGCGATCGCCGGCTCAACATGGCAGGCGTAGCAGACCTCGTTGTTGTTGGCGGTGATGGGGCTGCCGGCGATTGTCGTCTCCAGCAACTTAGGCAGGCTCGATGAGTGCCACTTATGACAGGTCATGCAGGCGATCTCCGCTTTCGAGTCCGGGGAGACGGAAGCCGTGCCGTCGTGCGCGGTCCCGCTTGAATCGTAATATTGAAGGATGTTGCCGCCGGGCAGTGTCGAGCCTGCGCCGTGACAAGACCCGCATTGCTCGTATGGTTTTTCGAGCCGTCTTTGCTCCGGAATACCGAGCGCCGGCTTGGCCGGGATCGTCGCCGGCATGTTGGCTGGGACGCGCGTTATATAACCGATAAAGGCCTTAAAGACGCCCCTCAGCAAGCGGACCACTTCCCCCTGCTCAGCCGTCGCGTCCCAATTCTCCGATTTTCGATGGGGCGAATGACAGTCGCCGCACAGCACTGTGTTGGACGATATCGGGTGGGCGGAGACCGGCGGAGAGCTGCTCGAGGTCTCGCCGAAATCCTCGGCGACATTAACAGCGCTGCCGGTACCGTTATGGCACGTGTAGCAGACGGCTTTTTCGTCGGCTTTCCTAAGCAGCATGACACGCGGCGCGGTGACATCAAGGGCGTCCACATCGACGGCGAAGCCGGCCGACGCCCCCTGCTTTGCCCCCGAGACCGCGATCTCGATGAAATGGGTCTCTGTCGTCATGCTGGTTTCCGTAAAGACCACCGCCTGATACGTGGTCGTTGCGTCATATAAGTCTATAGTTCCCTTTGAGACGGAGTCGATAAAGACTTCCGCTTGCCCGGAATACGGTGTCTTGGTTGACAGCAACCTGACTTCGGTGCCGTAAAAACCGAGCGAGGCCGCGGCCGCGGTCTGCGACGATTCAGTGCTCGAGCCGCCGCTGCGATCGGCGGCCGTCATGGTCGTCCAGGCGCCCGTGTACGTAATATCGACGTGGTAGTTTTCCGTCCGCACGGCCCAGCGATCGCGCTGCTTACCGGGAGCGGGCGGGCGGTGGACGTTGTGACAGATGCCACAGAGCGGGCTAAAGCCGACATAGACACCATGGGGCGTCGAAGCCAGGTCGGCGATAGCGTTGGTCGGTGTCACCATCAAGGTGAGCGCCGCCAACAATATAGTCAAGACAAGCAATCTTAAGCTCATCAAACCTTAACTTTCATCCGCTCATAGAATTTAAGCTTTAGCTTTAGCGTGAGGTGAATCATCTAAAAATTGACGCCGGTTGTCAAGGTTCGACCGTAATTATAGGATTGTCTCGATTCCGCCGGTTCATGTTATAATACCGATCATATGAGAATTCGAACAGTTGTTGTCATCGGTCTCCTGGTTCTGGTTCTGGCTCTGCCTTTGTCGGCCCTGTCCGGCTGCACCGCGAGGAAGGCCAAGACAAATGCCCGGAAACCGGCCAAAAAGACAAAGAAGACCGATAAAGTGTCCGCCGGCCACACAATATCGGCCGAGACGCGCGATGAGATTCTGCGCGACGCCCGGGAGGCGATTAGCCTCCTGGAGCCGGTCAGGGAAGACACCGCCGCTTTAAACACGTTTTTAGCGGACCCCCTGCGGGCCCAGACGGCCGCCCAGATATCTGCCGACGGCCGGGCGGGACGAGTGAAGGTCCGCCGCCTTACAGACCCCAAGTTCACTTTTAAGAACGCGATCAAGAATATAGCCGGCGTTATGCTCACTTTCAAGGACAACGGCTACTATATAGATAAGAAGACCGGCCGGCAGCTGACTAAGCCGACCGGCTCGACCGAAAAGCGAATCCTGGCACTGCGCAAGGCCGACGGCAAATGGAAGATCTACTCCATTCTCGGCAAGACCAAGCCGGCGGCTCAATCACCGCCCGCGACAAAGAACTGACGCCACTGGCGCCGCAAGTGCTTCGAGGGGCGGGGGAAACGCCTGATAGTGAGTATTTGCACCCGGTTGTTTTCCCGATCGGCCACGTACAAGTAACCCTTGCCGTCGACGGCCAGCCCCTCCGGGAAATCAAACCGGACGTCCTTTGCCCCCCGCTCGCCAAAGACACTGATAAGGCCGCCGTCGCCGTTAAGGACGACGATCCGGTGGAGAAACGTATCCGATACGTACAGCCGTCCCTTGGCGTCCAGAGCTATCCCGCGCGGCAGAGCGAAGAGACCGGGCGCGTCGGCGCGGGTCGGTCGGCCCAAAATCCATTTGACTTTTCCGCCCGGCGATAAAGCCACAACGCGGCTGTTTAGTTGGTCCGCCACATATATGGCGCCGTCCGGCCCGGCGACCGCCACGGCCGTCGGATAGTTAAACTCACCCGGCGCCGCGCCGCGGGCGCCGATCTTCTTTAGCAACTTGCCCTGTGTGGAAAACCGGTAGACGCCGTCATTGGTCGTCGCGTAGACATCTCGGCCCCGTCGGGCCAGACCGAACGGGGTGAAACCGAGCGGACCGAAAAGACGATTGTCGCCGGGGTCTTCAGGAAAACGACGGACCGGCCGTCCGCCGGCGGCAAAGACCTTTACCGACCGGTCGATCCAGTCCGCCACATAGACGAGTCCGGTCCGATCATCCACTGTCACGCCCATTAGGCTCTTAAGGTCGGCATCGCGCCGACCCTCGCCTATCCGGCGCAACAGATGTCCACCCGCGTCGTAGACAAGGAGCCGCCTCCTGCCGCTGTCGCTGACGTAAATACGTCTTTTGGCGTCGACAGCCACGGCCAGCGGTCGGTCGAGACCGGTGATGGAAAAGACCGGTGTTACCGGGGCCGACGGTGATCTGAGCGCCTGAGGTAGAGTGGCAAAGACAAGAACAGCGGCAAGGACGACAAAGACAGCGAGCAGTAAAAAGAGTCGGGCGAGCCGCTTTTTTAGCCGATCGGCGAGCCGCTTTTGGTTGCGCTCAAGCCTTGATTCACCTATCGGCGAAGGTTCGGCCGACCTCCGCGGCGTCATCACTGGACGTAATCTTCAAGCGGGACTATGGGCGCCGGCAAAAAAGCTTTCCGGCGTTGGCGCCCAACGCCGGAATGGCAGGTGTTGGCGCACCAGGAAGGGTTGTGGCAGGTCCAACAACCGTTGGGCAGATATTCTTTCTTTAAGATGCGCGGTCCGTGAACATTTCGCCAATTTGGTTCTTTATCGTGAAAAACCAAATGGCAAGTGTTGCAAAAATCGGGCACCTCATGGCAGTTCCGGCACGGCCCCCGATTGGCGTCATTCTCATGCCCGGTGTCCGCCAGCCACTCCCGATTTGGCGCGGCGAATTCCGGCCCGATCAAGGCTTTAAGGGTCGCCGTCCGCCCGGCCATAAATTCTTTGGTCTTGGCTTCCGGTATTACTCCCGCGGCTAAGATCGAACCCGGCGGATGACATGTATCGCAGGCGATCGAGGCTTTTGTCTTTTTATGGCAGTCGATACAGACTTTCTGCGCCACACGTCTGGGTTTAGGATGTTTCACATACGTATGACAGCTCGAGCAGGGCACTTCCAGAGCTTCATGAAGGCGATGCTCCACATAAACATGGGCTGTCGCCGGTTGGTCGAACAGCTTGGCATGGCAACCGGAATCGCAGTCCTTGGGTTTGAAGGTCTGGACAACCCGCGCCCGCGGCGTTGACGGCCGTCGCAGCTTAGCAAACCACTTGTCGGCTTTCCGGATGAACGGCTTTATCCGATAGTTAAACCCGCCGGAGAGCCGCTCGCCGATCTTGCTCAACGCGACCAGCACCGGCGACCGGCCGTCCTGGGCGCTTTGTCTGATGTCGGCGACGATTGAGGCTGTGACATCCGGGTAAGCAAGCGCCAGTACCGTGGCCAAGATGGCCACGATGACCAGGATAGACAGGATGGCCAATAGAAATTCTAGGAAGTCAAATCTTTGCACCTACGGTCTCCCGAAATCATAGTTAGTATACCGATTATGCACTTTATGGGCCGAGTGGCATTTCTCACATTGGCCCTTCTCGTGACAGTTTAGACAGGCGTTGACCTTATTGTCACGCAGGAATTGCCGGTGCTTGCCCAACCAGCCTTTGGCGTGCGGCATCGTCACGCCGCCGTGGCATTTGTTACAGAAAGCCGCCTGTACGTGACAAGTGAAACAAACAGCCTTGCCAACCGACTCGGCGGTCTTGCCGTGTTGGGGCGCCCAGGGTTTCCGGTGCGGATAGACAACAGCCTTATGGCATTTAGCGCAAGAAGGCGGTTTTTGATAAGCGACGGTCGAACTTTCCGGTTTGTGACATTTGAAGCACGGCAGCGAATTGTCCGCACCCACCCGGGAAACGGCCTCCTTGCCGTGCTCTGAGCGCCAATCCGGCGCGTGCGGCATTTCGGTTTGATGGCAGTTATCACAGAATTCTTGTCGGTGGCACATCAAACACTCGTTTTTATTCTTCATAGCTTGAATGCTATGCTGATACGGAGGTTCCGAAACCCACTGACTATTGTGTGTGATCGGCTTTAGATTAAAGTTCGCGGGATGACATTTTAAACAATCCCCAGGCGCCAGCTCTACTTCTGTCCCATGATCCGTATCGTGACATGTAAAACACTGTTTCATTTCAGGTTTAATAATATATCCCCGGCGATGAGGAAAACTCTGATGACAAAAATCACACTTTGTTGCTTTGGCAAAATGCTTAGAATGATAAAACCTGATTTTTTCATATTCGACCCTATCCCAATTATCATGACATGGGCTGCATTTTGATATGCTTACAACCCCGGTTGGACTGATCCTATATCGTTTGCTACCGGGCTCAACGTTTGATTTGATGCTTTTTGCCAACGTATATGGCAGATCTTTATCATTTTTATGGCAAGTCCGGCAGGTATTTCTCTCATCCTGATGACACAGCACACACCGCTTTCTTGACTGCGCGTCTTCATGCTTGTGCCCGGACTCTTTCCATTCGGCTGTGTGGTTTTTGGGAACCAGATTGAAATCACCGGGGTGACATACGTCGCACTTTGTTGGGGCCATCAGCTCTTGTGGACCATGGTTCAATCCGTGACAAGTAAAACAAGCTTCCATCGGGGGCTTATTAAGCTTGCCGCCGTCATGTGGTAAGTCAATATGGCAACCTTGGCAAGGCACGCCTTTTTTTAGGTGGTTATAGTGCGGTATCTTTATTGATTCATAATCAACGCGATCCAGGCTTTCGTGGCATGGACTGCATTTTGACATAGTTACCGGCAAGCCGATATCTATTGTTGGAGCATCTTTATTTTTAAGTATCACAGTTTCTTTGCTTTTCGCAAAGCTTGCAGTCGATGCAACCAGCAAAATCAGTATTGTTAATGTTGTGGTGTAAACTACTTTTTTTAACACAAAGACGCTCACGTTATTATTCACCGGAGTACTTTAAGACGGTATCCGCGACCTATAGAGGATTAATTCAGACCAACATGATTTCGCGACAGAATTATTAAATAAAAAATGAGTATCGCGAAAAAAGCTACCCAGGTGCCTTTCTGCCACTTTCTTCTTTTTTCCTCGTCATGCGGATTGTAGAGGCCGAGAAAAACGGCAATAATAAGGACTAAGAATATTGGTATCCAAACCGCACCCCAGAGCAAGAGCAATGCGTTGAACGCCGACATAAAATCAAAACCCATCTTTATTACTTCCTCCTTGGCTCTTCATCTTCAATAAGGCGCTCCTTAAGCCATTTCGGGTCTTTTTCCAACAATTCCCACTCACCCGGCCTTTCGTCTTCCAGCTCTTCTCTGGTCTCTATGCCGGTAAAGACAACGGTGTTTATGGGAAACTTCGCCGGATTCCAATGGGCGCCATACCAATGAGCAACATACAAGAAGCCCATAGCTAAGACAGCTTCGTCACTGTGAAGTATAGTGGCCACATTATAAAATTGTTTGGGAAGAAGGTTCAGAGTCATTAAATAATTCTTAGCCATTATGGCAGCGCCTGTCGCTCCAATTATCATTGAACCCCAGAAAACCGCCATCCAGTCGAATTTCTCCCAGTAGTTGTATCTGCCAAACTTTGGTTCAGGCCCCCGGCCAAGCATATACTTTATGTTACCTACTACATGGTATAGGTCCTCCAACCTGAAAAGTATTGACGTGTCGCCATACCATTGGCCTTTCTTAATAAATACATAGTAAATAAGCCAAGCCGCGTGCATTAAAACTACAAGTAAAAATGCCACCCCGCCTATTCGGTGAAGCAGACCCATAACTGGAACACCGCCTACTTGATTAAACATCCACTGCGCCCAGCCTGCGTTCCTGTATCGCAGAGGAATGCCGGTAAAAAACTGAATATTTATAGCCACTATCAATACCCCATGCATAATTCTATGCACCGGTCCAAACCTTCTAATTTTTGCATCTTTTGGAATGGAACTTACGTCAATCTTTGCTTCAGGTGTATACATATCTTCGCTCACCTTATCCTCCACTCCCTCAAGGCTGAACTAGTGGCCATGCTTATTGTTTTCTTTTAATTTTCTTATTAGCCACAACGCTGTATGCGGATAGAAAAACAAGAAAACTCCGGCTAGCAAGCCTATCATTGCCCATTTCACAACAAACAGCACCGGATAATGCTCAAAACTATTCTCATCGGCGTGAATCTCAAAGCTCCCGACAAATGCCGCGGTCGCGTTTTTATGGCATCCCCTGCAAGCGCTTACGGCGTCATCTTTATTCTTCAAATTCTTAATATTGTGGTTACTATGACACTCAAAACAACTAGGGGTTCTGTCATCATCAAGTACAACCAGGGTTTTCCCATGATAGTTTTCCAAATATGTTTCCAGCTGATGCTCGTGGCACTTACCGCAAACTTCTTCCGGCGCATTCCGTGGCGACACCGGCGAATTCTTGGCGCTGACTTTTACTATCTCGTGATTGCCGTGACAGTCAAAGCAGGTCGGCGGTCGTTTCGCGCCCTCTCCGAGTTTGTCTTCTCCGCTGCTGCTTGCCTCAAGCCCACCGCCTTCACTTTTCTTGCTTTCTGTAAGTCTCTTAAAATGCAAGCTCTTTGAGAACTTGACAAATTGGTAATCATGACAGTTCTTGCAAGCCATTTTAGCTACATCTCGCCAATTGTCAGTCATAGGCGGCTTATGAGCTTGTAAGCCCCAGCCTACATGACAACCGACACAGCCTACCTCGCTATGGACAGATTTTGAAAACTTTTCGGGATCTACATATAAGGAGAGTCTTTTCCCACCCTCAAACGTGGTAAGATACTTATCCGAGTGACAGACTAAGCAGCCGGCTAAAACTGTTTTTCCCCTCTTAAATGTAAACGATTGTAATGCTTTTGCCGTATCGACCGCTCTTTTGTTGGGCCGGCTAAGAATTCGTTCCAAGCGTTCTTCTTCCGGCTCCGCGTATCGAATCTTAGAAAAGGCGGTTGCCGTAAACATCGGCATCGATAGAAGCAAGCAGATGGTTATAATCCAAACAAAAAAAGCTTTGGCCTTAAAGTTCTTTCGAATTCCTCTCAAAGACTACCCTCCGCACCAAAAAGTTACTAGGTAACTCTCCATGCTTATTTGTCTTATGTAACAAGAATACCTTACGTTATAAGCTGCATATTTTATAAGATAGCTTGGTTGCAGTCAAGTTATCGAATAGGTGGTAGTTTTAAGCCTAAGAGCCTGTCTAATTATCCCGCTGCGGGCGCAGTGATTTAGGAAAGAAGAAACCAACCATGCGCGAAATGAAACTTTCTCCCCTAGGCTCGGCAACGATCTCCGTGCGCGCGACCGGTTTTTGACCCTGAGGTTCAGCCGCTATTTCCTCCCTTTTAATGAAAATGCTCAGTAGACTATATATCGGGTTCTTGGCCATTTCCGCCGCCCGGTTGTGAATCAGAGGGGCATAGCTAGTCAAGTTCCGCGTCGGATTATCGTGACATTTACCACAGGTGCGCGACAGCCGGCTCTCACTGACCGGCGTCAGGACCCCGGCCGTTTTCTTGATCACCCGGTGGTTGCTGTGACAGTCCCAACAAGCCGGGGCGTCCTTCGCTTTGTTTTTGTAAGCCTCGCCGTGATAGTAATCGCTATATGTGGCATAGCGATCGGTATGGCATTTGCCGCAGACTTCTTTGCCCGCCGCCCGGAATTTTGATTTATAAGGTTCGAATCGCGGGCTTTGGATATCATGGGAACCATGGCAACTGGAGCAGAGAGCGGGCTCGGCGGGCTTACCGGCTATCTTGCCCAATTTATTTTGGAGCGCCAGCCGGCCGTGGACGCTATTCTTATAGAGATACGCTTGGTACGGGTGACATTTCATACAAGCCAGTCCGGCGACTTTGGCAAAATCGGTCGGGCTCTTGGCCGGGTGTTCATCATAGGAAAAGTTGGTGTGGCAATCTATACACGCGATCTGCTTGTGCATCGATTTGCCGATTATGTTCGAGTCGATAAAGAGGGATACTTCCCGCCCGCCCAGGAATTTGCTTAAGGATCTGTTTGAGTGACAGGACAGGCAACCCCACCGGTTTTGCTGCGGTAAGATAAGCGCCGGTGGGACCGGCTTCTTGACCGGATTGTCCCAAGGCAGGTCAATAATACTTTTGTTTCCTTGTGCTTGAGCCATAGCCGGCAACAGCAGCGCGGAGATGGAAACAGCCGCCGTCAATATGTATATCGCGATTCTTTGCCTTGCCTCTTTCATCAAACCACCTTATCAGTGAACGGGAGCGTGTTCCGCTTGGCCGCCGTCGGCCGCATCTCCATGCCCATCGTCATGGCCGCCTTGCCCATGATCTTCGTGATCGTACTTGCTAAGATCAGGTTCTTTCCAGAACCAAAAAACCGCCAGCACCGGATAGTCGGCCATCGTCCCAAGATACGAGTGAATGCAGACGAGCATCACCATGAGACGCATATCGATATTGTGTATCAAGCGCATCCAGGCGGCCATATCGGCCGGCCCGCCGAACATGCCGGCGACCGGCCCGGCCAAGCCGGGACGCCACATAATAAAGCCGGTTATCGCCTGAAGGCTTAGCATGGCCCAGATTCCGGGATACGCCGGCCTTTGCAGCGGATTGAACTTTTTTAGGTGGTCATATGGCGGGCCTAAAAACGTGTAATACTTGGCGACTTGAAGAGCCCAGGGAATATCGCCCCTATCGAAAGTCAAGTAATCGCGCCAATTGCCGGCCCGGTACAAGTATACAAAGCGAAAGATCAGGTTGGCCGTGATAATGTACATAAAGAAGTAGTGAATAAACCGCATGATCTCCCGGCCGCCTGAAAACCATGGGTAACGGATATAAAGACCGGATATTAGCAGAGACATCCAGGAAACAAGGTTGATCCAGTGCCAGACACGGATGGGGATGGGAAAATCCGGACCTACCGGTTGCCTATAGTGATATTGCTTGGGGTCGTGCATCCGATGG
>JAUXSL010000058.1 GCA_030679975.1 Actinomycetota bacterium | reverse complement strand
CGTTCCCTTTTAGTGTGATCTTAAGTGTCTTCTTAATGTTTTTTGCCGGCGGCTTTTATACTCCTGGCGACGAACCCTCCGCCTTCAAGCTTGTTGTAGGAAATCTTGGCTTGGTCGCGGACTTTAAGATCGGCCAAAGTGATAATGGCGCCGTTTCGCTTGATTTTGGTATCGGCGTCAACCGTAAACGTCCGGGAGCTTTTCGGCCGTTTCAGGGTGATGGTATCGCTCGTGATCTCCGATATCTTTCCGCGCATGATAGGCGTGCGGACGATTATCTTTAAGGCTTTTAACTCGGCTGTGTCGGTCGTAATAACGTATTTAGCGGTCCCATAATCTCCAAGCGCCAATTTGTCAAAAGCCGCCCAGCGGCCGTTCTTGAGTATCTTTGTGGTACCGGCCACAGTCAGCGTCCTGGTCGTGTCGTCACGGCATAAAAAGCTAACCGTACTTGCGGACGTGTCGAGCGAGACCACTTCTCCGCGCAGATGCCGGGGGCGCAGCAGTGACCCGGGGTGGGCCAAGGCCGAGGTCGCGAAGGCCAATAGAAGCAGAGAGGCCCCGATTAAGACAACGAACTTTTTCATTCTTACCTCCTGGATTATTATACCTGTCTGCCGATTATAACGTAGAGCAAGCAAAAACGTTACGGTTCTTGTCAAAAAAAGCCGCCCCTCGGGGCGGCTTTTAGTTCTATTTTCCATTCTCCAGGCGCTTTAGCGCCTCACGCCGGCACTTCTTCATCCGTGGCTGTCCGGTCTTCTTTCCCGGGCAACTCTTCAACGGCCTCGGTGATCAGCGTCGGCTCCTGGCCTTTGTCGATCACTTCTCTGGTGATCACGCACTTGGTAATGTTCGGCATCGACGGGATGTCATACATGACACTGAGCAGCGCGTCTTCCATGATGGCCCGCAACCCGCGGGCGCCGCTGGCCCGGCTGAGCCCTTTTTCAGCTATCGCGTAGAGCGAGTCATCAGTAAAGACCAGCTCAACATTGTCATAGGCGAAGAATTTCTGATACTGCTTGACCAAGGCGTTCCTCGGCTCGCTTAGTATCTTGACGAGATCTTCTTTGGTCAGGTTATCTATGGTCGCGATAACCGGCAGCCGCCCGACAAATTCCGGGATCAAGCCATATCTCAGCAGATCCTCGGGAAGCATATTGGTCAGGATGCTTCCGATATCCTTCTCTTCCCGCTTCTTAATGTCGGCGCCAAAACCAATGCCCCGGGTTCCGGTACGATTTTCAATTATCTTTTCCAGACCGTTAAAAGCCCCGCCGCAGATGAATAGAACGTTCGTCGTGTCTATCTGAATAAACTCCTGGTGCGGGTGTTTGCGTCCGCCTTGAGGCGGTACGCTGGCTTCGGTCCCTTCCAATATCTTTAGCAGCGCTTGCTGCACGCCTTCGCCCGATACATCGCGTGTTATCGACGGGTTCTCGGACTTGCGCGCTATCTTGTCGATCTCATCGATATAGATGATGCCGGTCTCGGCCCGCTTGACATCATAGTCGGCGGATTGGATCAGCTTCAGCAGGATATTCTCGACATCCTCGCCTACATAGCCGGCTTCTGTGAGCGCCGTGGCGTCGGCGATGGCGAACGGGACATTAAGTATCTTAGCCAAAGTCTGGGCCAGCAACGTCTTACCGCAACCGGTCGGCCCAAGCAGCAAGATATTGCTTTTCGCCAACTCGACATCATTATCATGGGTCGGACCGACCTGAATGCGCTTGTAGTGGTTGTAGACAGCCACCGACAGAATTTTTTTAGCCAGGTCTTGGCCGATGACGTAATCGTTCAGGGTCTTATATATCTCGCGCGGTTTGGGCAGGTCCTCAAGTTTGAGTTGGACCTCTTCGCTCAGTTCCTCGTCGATTATCTCGTTACACAGGTCTATACACTCATCGCATATGTAGACACCGGGGCCGGCGATAAGTTTGCGTACCTGTCTCTGACTTTTGCCGCAGAACGAACATTTAAGTTGTTCCGGGCTGTCGCTAAATTTTGCCATAGCGACCCCCTTCTATTTTTTTCGCTTCACGATAACTTCGTCGATTATACCATACTCCTTGGCCTGTTCGGCGGTCATGATAAAATCTCTGTCGGTATCTTGCGAGACGCGGTCGATGGTCTGGCCGGTATGTTTTGCCATCATCTCATCGAGCAATTGCCTGGTCCTAATGATCTCTTTGGCTTGAATCTCGATATCGACAGCCTGACCGGTGGCGCCGCCATGCGGCTGATGGATCAAGACGCGCGCGTTCGGTGTGGCGTATCGCTTGCCGTGGGCGCCGGCTGTTAAGAGGACCGCGCCGCCGCTGGCCGCCTGGCCGATACAGATAGTCGACACGTCAGGCTTTATGTATTGCATCGTGTCATAGATGGCCAGGGTCGCGGTGATCAAGCCGCCCGGGCTATTTATGTAGAGGCTGATATCTTTGTCGGGGTCGTCTGATTCCAAGTGCAGCATCTGGGCGATGATCAAATTGGCGATATCATCGTTGATCTCGTTGCCCAGAAAGACGATCCTCTCGTTAAGGAGCCTTGAAAAGATATCGTAGGAGCGTTCACCTCTGGGCGTCTGCTCAATCACTATCGGTACTAGACTCATTCACATCATCCTTCTTTTTGACTTTGACTTTTGTCGCCAGAAAATCGACGGTCTTATTCACTGCCAGTCTATTTTTGAGAAAACCAAAACCGTCTCTTTTCTTAATTTCTTCTTTTAGCTCATTTATATCTTTTTTGGCCCCTTCGGCCAGCCTTTTTATTTCTTTTTCCGCATCTTCGTCCGTTGCCTCTATCTTTTCGGCCTTCATCACGGCCTCGATAACCAGCTCGGTCTTTGTGGTCCTCTGCGCCTCGTCCTGATAGCTCTGGCGCAAGACGCTCATATCAATCCCTGATTGCGCCAGCCAGCCCTGGAGCGTGATCTTTTGCGTCTCCTGTATCCGGTCCTCGAAATCCTGGATCATCTCCTCGACCCGACTACCGATCATGCCTGCCGGCAATTCGACTTCACTTAGCTCGACCATTTTATCGAGCGCGCCCATCCGTATGCCCGTTTCCCGCTCTTTCTTTTGGCGCTCGATCGCCGCTTTCTTAAGGTCGGCCTTGAACTCCTTTAAAGTGTCGAACTTGCTGACGTTATTCGCGAACTCATCGTCGGCCTTCGGCTGCTTCTTGGTCTTTATCTCTTTGATTTTTACGTCAAAGGCCGCTTCCGCTCCGGCTAGATTTTCGGCTTGATAGTCCGCTGGAAACACTAGCTTGACCGGTGTGGCGCTGCCGGCTTTGGCGCCGATCAACTGGTCCTCGAAGCCGGGAATAAAAGTCCCCGAGCCAAGCTCCAACATGTAGTCGCTGCCCCGTCCGCCCTCGAACGGTTTACCTTGTATATACCCTTCGTAATCAATCAGCACGAAATCGCCTGATTTAGCCGCCCGCCCTTTGACAACTTCCAGGGTCGCAAACTTATTGCGCAGACGTTCAAGCTGCTTATTCACTTCCTCGGCCACCGGTTTCTGCTCGATTTCATCGATTTCGAGTTTTTTGTAGGCGCCGAGCTTGACTTCCGGTTTGACCTCAACTCTTGCTTTAAATATCAGCGGTTGATTATCGGACAACTGGACAACATCTATCTGGGGAATGGTCACCGGCTCGATACCGGACGATTCCACCGCTTGCGGGTAGAAAGCCGGGATAACATCGTTCATCGCCTCTTGGAGCACGGCGTCTTTGCCGACCATCTGGTCGATAATCGCGTGCGGCGCTTTCCCTTTCCTGAAGCCCGCGATCTTTACTTTTTGCGCGACGTCACGGTAGGCCTTCTCGATCGACTCCCCCAACTCGTCAAAGGGAACTTCGACCGTTAGGACCACCATGCTTTTTTCAACTTGCTCGACTTCGGTTTTTATTGGCATGTCACTTCAGACTCCTACTCGAATGCCGCGTGCGGGTGAGAGGACTTGAACCTCCACGTCCATTGGACACATGCGCCTAAGGCATGCGCGTCTGCCGTTCCGCCACACCCGCCAATTTAGAAGCTGGGACGCTGGAAACATCGCAAATGATACAAGAATACCGGATAGAAAACAAACCGCCTGCTCTTGACGGAAACTCGCCTCTGGTGGTAATATCAACCTGTGTTGATATATGGTTAAAAATTTAGCTGACGGAGAACCTGCACGCGAAAGGGGACGCGAGGTCGCCGGCTTGCTCAAGGTCTTAGCCGATGAGAACCGCCTGAAGATATTGAGCTGTCTGACCAAGGGTGAGATGTGCGTCTGCCAACTTACGGGCGGCGTCGGCATTCCGCAAAACCTCATGTCGCACCACCTTAAAGTACTCAAGGATGCCGGGCTGATCGATGATGAGCGGCGCGGACGTTGGATATATTATTCGGTGAAAGCCAGGGGCCTCGGCGAGCTGCTGGGCTGCGTTGAAAACCTTTGCGATTGCGCGACGGCCAATCCGAAGGGCCGGTGTTGATCATCAAAAAAGGAGTAACTGTTTTGACGAAGACTGAGATAAAAATCTTTGAACCGCCGATGTGCTGCTCGACAGGCATGTGCGGCCCGACGATCGATGAGAAGCTTGTCGCCTTTAACGACTTGATGGCGAAGCTGAAAAAAGAAAGTTACGTGGTCGAACGCTACATGCTCACCACCGATGCCGACACCTTCCAAAGCGAGGAACAGGTAATGGCGATCGTCAAGGACGAGCAGCTCGAGGGGCTGCCGATTACGATGGTCGGAGGAAAAGTCTTAAGGAAAGGCTCATACCCTACTTACGAGGAGATAGTCGGCGCCGCCAATGACGGCGGGGTCCGTGAAGATGATAACGTTTAAGCATAAGTACTATTTCTTTTCCGGCAAAGGCGGGGTCGGCAAGACCAGCCTTTCCAGCGCCATGGCCGTTCATCTGGCGGGTTTGGGGCGCAAGACCTTGATCATAACCACCGACCCGGCCGGCAACCTTGCGGACGTCTTCGAGCAGCCGCTGGGCCACAGCGTTACCCCGATATCCGGTCAGCCGAATCTCTGGGCGATGGAGTTGGACCCGGATGAAGCCACCGCTGAATACAAGGAGAGGGTCCTGGCGCCGCTTAAGGGCATCATGGCCGGGCCCGCGCTCAAAATGATGGAAGAGCAGCTGGATTCACCCTGCACGACCGAGATGGCCGCTTTCGAGCGATTTGTGGGTTTCTTAGACGAGGATAGTTTCGACGCGATCATCTTCGACACCGCCCCCACCGGGCACACCCTGCGGATGCTGGAGCTGCCCGCCGATTGGAGCCGCGTTATTTCCGAGGGCGCCGCCGGCGGCGCCGGTACCTGCATCGGCCCGGCGCAAGCTCTGGCTGATTCCAAAACTAAATTCGACAAAGCCATGGAGGCTATGAAGAATCCGCGGATAACCAAGTTTGTCTTTGTTTTGCGGCCGGAAGCCTCTTCGATCGAGGAAACGCGCCGGGCCCTGGAGGAATTGCGCCCGCTTGGAATCGGCTCCGCTCAGTTGGTTGTCAACGGCATCATCCCCGAGGACGCCTGCGCAAACGATTTTTTCAAACGTAAGCTCGGCGACCAAGTGGCCGCAATGCGGGAGATCATCAAACTGGACCCGAATACCCGGTCTATGTTTCTGCAAAAAGATGAGTTAAAAGGGCTCGCCCGCTTAAGAAGCGCCGGAGACCGGCTCTTTGCGGCGGAGGCCACTGTCGGCCAGGTCTTGGCGACTTCCGCGCCGGCCGGGAGAGCGCCGGCAACCGGGCCGGTAATAACCGACCAAAAGGCGTCGGAGGCCAGACTCATGGAGTCGGCCAATGGCGATTCGCGGCTTATATTTTTCGCCGGCAAAGGCGGTGTCGGCAAAACGGTGCTTTCCTGCATCGCGGCGGTCAATCTCGCCGATAAAAGCCGGCGCACGCTCCTGGTCACGACCGATCCCGCCGCCCATCTCGCCCAGGTACTCGGCCTTAAAGTCGGCCCCGACCCGGCCCCGGTTGAAGGTGTGACAAATCTTTGGGCGGCCCGGCTCGACCCGAAATCCGAGGCCGTCAAGTACAAAGAGCGTGTCCTGGGCAAAGCCCGAGGCAAGTATTCGGCGGACCGGCTGGCAGCCATGGAAGAAGAGCTAAATTCGCCCTGCACGGAGGAGATGGCGGTGTTTTACCGGTTTGTGGAGTACGCGAGCTCTACCGAATATGACAATATTATTTTCGACACGGCGCCTACCGGACATACGCTGCGGTTATTGCAGCTGCCGGTCGAGTGGAGCAAGCAACTGGAAATAAAAACTTACGCCGCGGCGGAGCTAAGCGATGTCGACGCGCACGCTAAATCGATGTTCGATAAGGTGATCGCCCGGCTCCAAGATCCGGCGCGCACCGCTTTTGTTTTTGTCGTCTACCCGGAACACACGCCGATAGTTGAGGCCCATCGGGCCGCGCTTCAGCTGGAATCGATCGGCATCGACCCGGCTATGGTCATCGCCAATCAGGTGCTGCCGGCCGGCTATTGCAAGCAAGGCTTTTTCGCCGGGCGCCGTAAGGCGCAAATGCGCCATATGGATGAGATCTCCGAGCTCTTTAAGGCCCCGATTATCAGCTTTCCGCTCCTGGCGGAAGAGCCGCGCGGCATCGAAGCGCTACGAGCGGCGCCGATCTCTTTCAGTTAGAAACGCGGCCGGACCTCTAAGGCGAACCGTTATGTGTATACTTGATGATCTCAACGTCCTCAATGGTGATAAGGCCGCCCTCCGCCACCATCTCATCTAAAAAGGGCGGGAACTTATCGATCCGCTCGGCCTTATCAATGATTTCAATGACAAGCGGCAGGTCTTCCGAAAGTCTCAGTATACTGGCGGTATGTATGCGGCTACTGGCGCCGAAACTTAAGGTTCCACGCAGAACGGTCGCCCCGGCCAACCCTTCCGCCCGCGCCTTCTCGACGATGGCTTGGTAAAGCGAGACATGATGCCATTTATCCGCTTCACCGATGAACACGCGCAAACATTTGCCGGGATCTGTGATTTTCATAATCTCTCCCCCCTAGACCAGCCGAGCGGCCACTATGCCTAAGTACAGCGCCGGCAGGCCGCCGGTAATACTGAACGCCACATTAAGGGCGGCAAACAATATAGCCCCATCCTCAATGAGCTTGAATGTGTCCTAGGAAAAAGTGGAAAAGGTTGTATAAGCGCCGAGAAAACCGATAGCTACGGCCAATCGCCACTCAGGCGGCAACGCGAATCGCTCCAATGCCAGAGCA
>JAUXSL010000098.1 GCA_030679975.1 Actinomycetota bacterium | reverse complement strand
ACTACAGCCGGGCCGCCGGCTTATTCAAGCACACAAAAGAGTTTTATGGCTCGATGGCCCGCGAGGTCGTCAATTTCGGCCGCCGGCACGCCATTGAAACTCATATAAAAGAGGGGACGCCGTTGGCCTCTACAGCAACTGCCCGCTATAATCCCATTAATGCTTGAGACACAAAAACCTTGGCAAGAAGCCTGGTTTGAACAGCTTATTAACGATTACCAAGACGATGGGCAATCGGTCTACCACACTTGGTTCATAGACTAAGCGCGGCTGAAATACTTTGGCGCCATTCGCCGGGGCGTCCAAAAAGTAATCGCCGATATCAAAGGCGGCACTTTTCCAAACGAGCTAAAGGGCTCATCGCTTGAGATGGTGGTTGAGGCGATCTCGGAACAACGGCAGATGTTTGCCGGGGCTGATCATCCTTGGTTCTGGAAGCCGAGCGATCGTTAGGGATTCAACGCCGCTACCGGCCTTAACATAAAACTTGGCAGCTGGGAGCATTATTTGTTCATGTGCGAGCGGATGATCGAAATAAACCGGAGTGATTTTCCCCGGAGCGCACTGGCAAAAGCCGCGCAGAAGCGATTGAAAGGAACCTCGTCTCTTAGCTTTCTCTCATATTCCGCAGGCTCTTGTGTCGCAAGGTTGAATGTCGCTTCTTGAGAATGTCCCCCTTGGTTCTGCCGGGGCAGATGTGGATGCGCAATGGCGTGGGTCAGCGCTTCACCCAAAGCGTCACTGTCCACTCGCAGTTGGCATGGCCGACATCAAGGTGGTACTCGCCTGGATCCCTGGTGAGGTACTGACTGCCGTGATCGTCGTAGGAAGACGACTGGGCGTCATATAGAGACCACCCTTTGTCTCTCGGCAAGACGCTGACCACTATCGAGCCGCCAAGGTGCCGGCTGATTGTCCAGGTGAGCTTAAGATCGGCGTTATCGGTGAGCGTGAAGAAGGGAGAGCGCACGTGATTGTACCTCCCGTCTTTCACAGCGGTCTTATGGCCTGACAGGGTAGTAATGGCGACCCATTGACGCACGATGTAGCTACCAGCCGGACCACCCCTGACCCTGAGTCGGTGGACGCCCGGCTGCTGCGATGTGATGGGGAACTCGGTTACAATGCTCCCGTGTTCCGCAACCGCAACACTCTTCGTCTGCGTGACCTTTCCATCCTGTGTTATTACAACATTCCAATGCCCTTGGGCGTCGCCCGAGTTGGATAGCTTGACGGAGACGACGGTTTCACCTCCGACATCTATGTCTCGCCGGCTGAATGCGAGCTTCCCGAATGTGAGGCGAGCAGGTTTACCCTTGCTGATGATAACCATCACTACTGAGGCCCGTGTTATCCCCTTACTGGATGCAGGTATCTGTGAAATAATTCTGCCCTTTGCGACCTTGGCGCTATAGGTCTCAGCGATAACGCCTAGTTCCAGGCCCGCGGAAGCGACAACTTTTGCGGCCTTGTCCTTTTTCAAACCTTTCAGGTTTGGGACCGTCGTCTTGCAACCAGATAACAGAAATGCGACACACAGAAGCAGCACATGTGTAATAAGTACTTTGTTAATTCTGTTTAGTTTCTTGCTTTCTATTCCGGTCCTCGTTTTCTGACGGCTTTACTTCCAACTAACGGAACCGCGCGGGCCGTTTAGTCCGCGCTGTTTGTTTGGCGCGAATAATTCATCTATTCAGATAGGATATTTTGGAGTTGCCCTGTTTTCGATGACACCTCGTATCTTAACGCTTAACTTGGGAAAACGGCTTCTGCCGGTTCCTCCCTTAGCATTCTCTCATATTCCGCCGGGCTCTTGTGTCCCAAGGCAGAATGTCGCCGCAGTGGATTGTAGAAACCTCGATGTAACGAAATACCGCAAGCCTTGCTTCATACCTGGTTTTGAAGCGGTGCCGGTGAATTGGCTCAGTTTTGATCGTCGCCATGGATGACTCGGCGGCGGCGTTGTCATAGGCGTCACGCAACTTTGGGCTTTTATTCGCTCTTGGAATTCGAGAAAATGGCGTTAGCTGAAAGCGTTCAGGAGGCGGGGTCTAGAAAATTGGTGTCAACAGAATTGGGGCAAGTCCAAGGCCAATTCGATATCTCGCATAAGGTTGCTTGCAGTGTTATTATTAAACGGATTGGAAACCGGCTTAAGATCGCTTGATATCGGGAAGCAAGAAATCGGTCAACTGTTGGCGAGCAGAGCATGTTTCGAGCAAAAGATATCTTTAGGTATTTCAAACACAGCCTAATGTTTGATCCGCAGCCTTCTGCAAGGAGAGATATGCTAAATAGGAAAGATTTATTAGATCGCCTTATTCATATTATCCTTCCGTTGAGTGTGTTTTTGGGTAGTTTGCATGTTTTAGCTCTTTCATTGATATCAACATATGGGCGTTTTTCTTCCGCGGCTGCTGGTATTGCCGGCTTAGGAATCCTAACCGGATTGCCTACGCTCATAGATAATATAAGACGGATTTCCAAGCATAAACGAGCGCGCTTTTTCTTTGGCACCGGCAGCAAGATTAATGAATTGAGTCTCCAAGATCGTTTGGTTTTGACCCGGCTCGCAGACGAAGCGCATTATGCGTTTGAAAAAAAAATCAGGCCAAATTTTGTTTTGACTCTTAAAAAAATATTTAGCTTAAGAGGGCTTATCCTTATGGCCGCCGGCGGTTTAGTTACATTTTGGATTACCGGTTCAAGCAATTGGATTGTTTTAGCCGTTGCGGCGATGTCCGCGACCATGCTCCCATATTTACTTTCTGTGCTCTACGCGTTCTTCTGTTCTGATATTGAGCGTTACAAATTCCGCACTGAATTTTTCAGACAATATTTCGAGAATGCCGCAATGCAAAAAGGCTTACGAAGCAAACTCTTGGAAGCCGAACCACCATCTGAGTTTTGTCTCCAGGTCAGAAGTTCATGGAATTATTTTGCTTTGAGATTCCCTATAACTGCTGGCATTGTTGCGTTTATTTTGGTGAAACTGCAGATTGTTTTCTGGGGCAATCTTCTAGGTTTGGCGCTTTTACCTTTTAGCGGCATCGGTTCGGCTAATTACTCCGCATTTATAGACATACTGAGAATATTCCCTGATTTATTGAAATCAGAATCAGGTTATCGGTTTTATCTTCAGGTAATAAGCGTCTTCAATAACCTTGGTTTCGCTTTTACCCGGGGTGATTTTATCAGGTTAGGCATAATCGCTTTAGGGCTATCAATAGCATCGTTACTCGGTCGCATTAAAAGGTTTGGTTTGCGGACACCCATTTATGGCTTTGGTAAACTGGGCGCTAATTTCGTTCATCTTTGGCTTATTGTTGCCATAGTAGGCGCGATAACTCCTTGGAATTTGGCATATGCATCGCAAATGCCCGCAACCGGTTTATCGCAATCAATTCATAGAATTTTCGGCGGAAAAGAGGACATCGCTCTTTGGCATAAGGCCAGTTTATTAAACCGCCAGATGCAAATTGATCCAGCCGGAACTTTACAGATGGATATTAGCGAACAGGAGCTGCAGTTTTTACTAGAACAATTTAAGGCGGAAAAAGAGATCAAGATAATCGATTCAATTAGAAATAATCCCAATTCAACTCTGCAAGATAAACAAGAGGCGGATGCAATGGCGCTTTTGCTGAAGCAGGCAGAGCAGGAGATAGAAGACGATTATAGTAACGCTGTTGCGCAGGACAAAGAAACAACCAGGGATATGCTCGATGCATTCGAGAACAAATATAGGGAGCCAAAACTGAGCTTGTTCGAAAGAAGCCGGTATGGAAATGAAGCTTTGAAAGAGTATGAAAAAAAATACGAAGAAGCATACCAAAAAGAATATGCAAAATATAAAGAGCCGTTAAGCATGTACGAACTTGAACGTGAAAAACAGCATCTAGAGAAACTTAAGAAAGAAAAAGAGGGGTTGGCAAAAAAACAGATCAAGCCTGAAGATCCGGATATGCCGCTGGTAAGGCAATTTGCGCTTTTTCTGCTGGCCGAAAAAGGCACGCCGCACGCCAAAGAAATTATTAACAGTTTTGTGAGCGACAGAGATGATGATGTGCGCACGATGGCGTTAATCTATTCGAGCAAGAGTGGAAATCAACAAGCTGCCGAGGCCTTGGCCAAGGTCGCATTTAAACAGGGCGGATGGCCCCAGCCGGAAGCGATACTCAATTTAAACGATTCCAAAACGCCCGAAGTAACCAGTTTCTTATTCAATAGCTTAAATCACAGCGAGCGCTCGGATATTCGTTATGCTGCACTTAAGGCACTATCCAATCGAGTAGATCAGCCTAATGTAAAAGATGCTTTGGTATGGGGTTTAGGTGATCCTTCTCCCCAGGTCCGGTTGGCGGCAATTCAAGGCGTAACTCCTTGGGCTGACGCCACAATCATGGAAAAAATAAAGCCGTTTCTCACCAGCACTAACTTTAGCCTCCACTTAGCTGCTATAGAATCCGTTGGATCTAGTGTACTGTCCCGGTAACAGCTTGACTTAAGTGCGCTTGCTTGCTATACTTACGTTATGAAAACACAAGTTCAGGGGCACTACCCCCAAGAAGACAAGCAAAAGCTGCTAAAGCTGGCACACGGCCGCACTACGGCACAAAAAGTGGTTTTACGAGCAAGGATAATACTGAAGATGATGGAGGGATTAAAAAAGAAGCATATAGCTGTCGAGCTGGGAACATCCCGCCCAACGGTAAACCTATGGATTGGCAGATATAAGCAAGGGGGAATCGATTTCCTGCTTGTCGATGCCTCGCGACCGAGCAGGACGCCCAAGCTTTCGCCGGAAAAGGAAAAAGATATTGTCGAAGCCACTCTGCACAGCAAGCCAAGAAACGCGACTCATTGGAGCGTGCGCACGATGGCCGAAGCTCAGGGCGTATCTCGCATGACGGTATATAGGGTTTGGAAGAAATACGGCCTTAGACCCCACCGGATTGAGACATTTAAGCTAAGCACCGACCCCAATTTTATTGAGAAGGTCCAAGATGTTGTCGGGCTGTATCTTAATCCGCCGGACAAAGCCCTGGTTTTATGTGTCGATGAAAAAAGCCAGATTCAGGCACTGGATAGAACGCAGCCCGGACTACCGATGAAAAAGGGGCGCTGCGGCACCATGACCCATGACTACAAAAGACACGGCACGACAACTCTGTTTGCCGCTCTAAACATGCTTGATGGCCAGGTCATCGGGGAGTGCATGCCCAAACACGGGCAAGACGAATTCCTAAAATTCCTTAAGAAGATCGATAAAGAGACGCCCAAAGAATTGGACTTGCACTTGATCGCCGACAATTACGGAACGCATAAGACGGCCAAAATTACCGAGTGGTTATCGAAACACCCTCGTTTTCATATGCATTTCACACCGACGTCTTCGTCTTGGCTCAACATGGTCGAGAGATTCTTCGGTGAGCTGACAAATAAAAAAATCCGGCGCGGAGTTTTCACCAGCGTCAAGCAACTGGAGCAGGACATCATGGATTATCTAAAGATTCACAATGAACGGCCAATCATCTTTACATGGACCAAAGACGCCGAGACAATTCTGGCCAAAGTTGCTAAGTGTAAAGAAGCGTTAGGGACAGTACACTAGATTGGATACGTTCCCTGGAAATATAGACCTACTTACGCCAGGATTAAAGGACAAAGATTCGAACATTGCTTTAACTACTATTGATGTTTTGGGACCGCAGATACCTAAATTTGAGCAGCAGCTAAAACAGCCCTTTATAGATATCGCTAGAAATAATTCCTTTCCGATTGAAGCTCGCCAAAATTCAATAATTCATTTGTCAGGCGTCAACGCCCCGGAAATAAAAACTTTACTCGTCGATAATTTAGAAAACGATGACTGGCAAATGCGCCAGGCCGCAACCCTTGGGCTAGGGTTGGGAAATTTCAAAGATCCCGCGATTCCCACGCTTTTTGCCCCTAGAGTTAGAGATCCACAGTGGCAAGTTCGCCAGGCAACCGCTATTTCTCTGGGCAACTTGGGTCAGCCTAAAACCATACGGTATTTCAAACCGCTTTCAAATGACAGCAATTTAGAAGTCAGGCGCGCTGGCACCTTAGCATTAGCTACAAATCTCAAAAAATTTCCTGAATTAAGACAACCGCTCATGGACAAGTATCGTGATAGCTTTGAAGACAAAATGGTTCGTTTTGTAGCCATGAAGTCGCTTCAGAACGACGGATATGAACTAACAGAGCCATCTGTAGATGATCTACATAAAATAGGTCAAGATCAAGCGGGTGAATATGATTGGGTGCTCCGGGATGCCGGTCTCTCAATGTATGAAGCATTGAGCAGTACATTTGGAGTTCCTAAGCTTGACAGAACATTTGGAATTTCTTGGTCTAAAAGTGTGAAGGGAGCTGGAATAGCGTATAGCGGGTTTAACGAAAGCCTAAGCGTCAATCGCATTCGAAGTACAGAGCGTATGTCTAACATATTCGGAACGATATTAGGTGTTGTGCCTATCGTAAACACCTTTATCCGTATTTCTAGCGCCAAGACATCAGAAGAACGTTATTCTGCGGTTCGGGGAACGCCAGCGTGGAGTATCGGGGCCGCGGTCAAAGTGGTTAATGATATTGAGATTCCCAAAACAATTGGACAATCGGCCCGATCTGTCCCTAATCTGAATCAATTCAAAAGCTGGAGCACTTATCGTACGAATAGCCAGTTTACCGCGCGGCAGTTTATTCCGACTCCAAATATCCAGGCTCCTTCTATTAATTCTTGGAATAACCGGAGTTTTCAGTCTATTCCAAAGATTCCTTCGATTCCAAAGTTTAATTATCAGCCTCCTCCACCAGTACTCTTTAAAATGCCGCCGCCGATAAATAGTTTTCAGCGGCCCCAATTGTATCAACGTCCGATATGGCAACAACCAAGATTCACTCCTATTCAGCCGTATAAACCTCTTCCTACAGCTCCGCCTATGATGACGGCTCCAACAGCGCCGTCATTTAATTTTAGTGCTCCCAGGTTCTAAACCGGAACTGGGGGGGAAACAGGACCTTCACCTAGAAACTGATCCAATCAAAAGTGGGGAAATCGGCCTTTCTTAGCTCGTCTTGCTGACTAGCCGCAAATACAGTGGGGTGGCAATACTGACCGTACCCATTTATGGTGCCACTGGAAAGTGGGCTAATATTTTGTGCCCTCACTGTATCAATGCCCTTTTTCTGCCTAAATCTAGGCAAAAGTCAAAGAAAAGTGGAGAGGAAGCAAAGCTGACCAGCCGGTTTTTCAGGTCAAAGCCTAAGCCAGAGAAAGAAAATAAGAAATCAAAGCCCAAGCACACTCTCAAGGCGGAAATCACGGGTTTCGAACCGCGTAGGTACAGTTTGTTTAAATGTGTATTGACACGTTACACGTTACAGACTAGGATGAACTCAAGTGATCAAATCATTTAAGCACAAGGGATTGAAGCTGTTCCATGAAGCGGGGCGTAACAAGGGCATCAATCCCGAGCACGCGCCCAAGCTTGCGCGTATCTTAGACAGGCTTGACGCGTCAAAATCGCCGGCTGATATGGACTTGCCCGGCTATAAACTGCATATGTTGACAGGTAAGAAGCAAGGCCAATGGGCTGTTTCTGGACTATCATTGAAAGGAGCGCAAAATGACTAAACGCAAGCCCTCCCACCCGGGCGAAGTTCTGCTTGAAGATGTAATAAAGCCCCTGGGGGTTACTATTACACAAGCGGCAAAAGACTTAGGGGTTACAAGAAAGACGCTCTCTGAATTAGTTAATCAGAAAGCTAGCTTAAGCCCGGAAATGGCTGTTCGCATTGGGGCGGCAACAAAGACGAGCCCGGAAAGCTGGATGAGCATGCAAATGAAAGTGGATCTTTGGAATGCAAGCCAAAAAAAGCCGACGAATGTGCAACGGTTCCGCAAAGCGGGCTGAGGATTTCAACGAAGAATGAGAATCCCCCGGACCAGCAGATAAACGGCCATAATCAAGAAATAGATATTGGCGATCTCTTTGCCCCGCGCGCGCATAAACATCTGTACCGGCCCGAGAATGGTTTGCGATTTTTCCGGCGCTACGTAAGAGATGAGGACCGGGAACGCGACCATAAACATGGCGATGAGCAAGACCGCGGCAAACAGTGTCGAGGTGTCGGTCAGGCCGAGCTTGGCGGCGGCGATTATTTTGGCGGCGGCGATAAAAGGTATCAGCGTCGATATATTGATGATCATGTAGGAGAAGCCGAGCACTAAGAACGGCGGTTCCTTTTTCTTCTTCTTGGCGGGTTTATCTTTCTTCGCGCCCCGGGCGGACTTGGCGACAATGGCAAGTATCAGGAGGGCGAGCGCAATGTCGAGCACGCCGGATAACCGTGTCGCATGTCCGGTCCGTCCCGCAGCGGCGCGGAAGGTGAGCATGGTGAAGATTCCAAGAACCGTGAGGAACGCGGTGGCTCCGATAATGAAAGACAAAGCTTTTTTCTTGCCGTTGTCCCGGTTGCTTAAGATCATCATGACGAACAAAAGCCCGCTCGGGCTAATGTCGGCCGCTAAAGCCAGCGGCGTGACTTGCGCGAAAACACTGAACATACTTTCTCCCGGGTCGAAAAAAGAGACCCTTGCGGGCCTCTTTTTTTAATCCTCGACTTTCATCGCTTGACCACAATGCGATGGTTGCTCCACCATTTCGCCGCCTTCCGGCGCCTCACGCGAGAATCCGCAGACTTCACAGACTAACTTTGCCATTGAACATCACCTCCGGCCACGAATATCGTTTTCACGTGGTTTTATTTCCCTGATGAAGAGACAAGTTAAACAATGGCGTCCATAAAATGAGTTTTTTGGAATAAATAAGAAGAAAGAGGTGAGCTATGAACGATTTCAACGTGATTGTCATCGGAGGCGGCTCGGCCGGGTTTGCCGCGGCGGGCCGGGCTGTGGACGGCGGCGCCAAGGTAGCGCTTATAGAGTCCGACAAACTGGGCGGCGCCTGCCCGAACAACGCTTGCGTTCCGACAAAGATCCTGCTCGGCGCCGCTAAACTACTAGACGACATGCGCCACGCCCAAGCCTTTGGGATCGACGCGGAAAAGATATCCTTCGATTTTAAGCGGGTCATGGCTCGAAAAAACGCCATCGTCGACCAACTGACGGGCGAGCGGTTAAGAAGGGTCCTGGATAAGCGCGGTATCAGTTTATTCGCCGGCCGCGCCGCTTTCATATCTGATGAGGCGCTTGACCTGGACGGCCAAATACTGTCGGCCGATAAGTTTATCATCGCCACCGGTTCGATTCCGTTCATTCCGCCCGTCAGAGGTCTGGGAGAGGCCGGCTATATTACCAATAAAGAAGCCGTAAACCTGACAGAGTTACCCGAATCCATCGCCATCGTCGGCGGCGGCTCGGTCGGCGTGGAGTTTTCCCAGATATTCAGCCGATTCGGCTCTAAGACAACACTTATTGAGGCGGGCCAGAGATTGCTGGGGCGGGAGGACGCGGAGATAGCGGAATTACTTAGGACGTATCTCCAGGAGCAAGGGATCGATGTGCTCACCGGGGTCGAGGCGGCCTCGGTAGCTGTCTCGTCGGGGCGCAAAGTGGTCCGGATGACGGCGCCGGCCGGGGTGCGGGAAGCGATCGTCGATGAAGTGATGATAGCGGCCGGCAGGATCCCGGCGGTAGAGGACTTAAAGTTGGGCGCCGCCGCCGTCAAGTACGACCGGCGGGGCGTCGAGGTGGATGATTCCCTGAAGACATCGGCCGAGAATATCTGGGCCTGCGGGGACGTTACCGGCAAGTTTTTTTATACACACATGGCCGCGTACCAGGGGGATATAGCGGGCTTTAACGCTATCGCCGATGAACCCGACCGTGTCGATTACGCGGTGGTACCAAGGGTGACCTTCTGTGATCCGGAAGTCGCGGGCGTCGGGTTGACCGAGACCGAGGCATACGAGGCCGGATTCGATGTCAGGATCGGTCGGATGCCTTATAGGTATCTCGGCCGGGCATTGGTAGCCGGCGAACGGCGGGGGCTGGTCAAGCTGATCGCCGATGGTTCGAATCGGCGCATCCTGGGCGGCCGGATAATCGGAGCCCAGGCCGGCGAGCTTATTCACGAGATAGCGGTGGCGATGAAGGCGGGGATGTCCGTAGACGCGCTGGCCGAGGTCGTCCACGCCTATCCGACGCTGTCCGAGGGGATCGAAGCGGCCGCCGCGGACGCCGCGCGGAGCCCGGGTCTCTTAGACGAGGAGCGGATCGCGTAAATGAAAAAGCCTTTCAGCCGCGCCGTAAATTATGTAGTGATAGCGCACCTGATCCTGGTGGCGGGCTTCGGCTTTAATTACGCTGGGGGTGCGCCGGCGGTTGAGCGGACCGCCGTCGGCGATGAAGCTGACCTCTACCGGCTTTTTGACGTAAAAAAAGTCGGGGCTCACGTTGTCGTCGCCGTGGACACGTCACTAAGCATGAAAGATTCTTTTCCGGTGGTCAGACAAGCGCTTGACGCTTTTAGTCGGACGCTTCAGCCGCTTGATTTATTAACCGTCGTTGTCTTTGACAACAATGCCGGAAGAGTCTACCAAGGTCCCGCCGGCGCCGGCTCTAAACTTAAAGCGGCTTTGCCGGAGAAGCCAAACCCGAAAGGCCACCATACCGATATGGGGGAAGGCGTCGCCGCCGTTCTAAAAGAACTTGGAAATATGGGCGACCGTCTACCGGTCGTTGTTTTTCTGACTGACGGGCGCGAGGACCCGCCGAGGGAGAGCCGGTTTGCCGCGCGCCACGATCAGTCCTGGTCGGAGTTGAAGAATGAGGCCCAGACCATCCCGGGGGCCAAACTGGCGTACGTGCACGCGATCGGGCTGAACAATAAGACCGACATTAATAAACTAAGACAGGTCTGGCCGGGAATACAGCCGCTGACCATCAACCCAAGCGAGCTTACCGTTTATTTTGTCAAGTTAAAGGAAAGAATCAGACGGGAGAGGCTCCGCCGTGAGCTGGCAAAAGAACTCAGGAGAGGGCGGATAAGAGTCCGTGTCGACAATGCGAACTGGGGGGCCGTCAGAAGCGGGACGACTTTTAAGCGCACGATCAGCATAACGTCGACATATAAGAAATTGCCGATAGAGCTGAATGTTTCAGGGGCGTCATGGAGCCGATTCCGGTCGATTACAAAAGATAGGTCTCTCGCGGGTCATCTACCCGAGTTTGCGGCGCCGGCGCGCCGCTTGTGGGTGGCTCCGGGGCAGACCCGGCGCTATGTGGTGGACGTGCGGGTTCCGCGGCTGAAAGGCAGATGGGGCTTGAAGACAGAGGAAAAATACCGGGCTTCGATGCGTCTGGCCGCGGCGGCGCAGCCCCGGGACGCCCAAGCTATATCGGGGTTGGGGGTGGAGCCGACGGTCGGGATCGTCGGTCGGGACCAGACGGTCTGGTTTTACCGGCCGGTCGGCCAATCCATCTATCTCTTGAGCGCTCTGGCGCTGGCGGCTTTGGGTATCGCGGCGGTCTTCTGGCGGCGGGGTATCGTACCGGCCGGCCGCATGATCTATCGCCGGGTGGCGCCGCCGCCGCTCTTCGGGCGCCTGGCTTTTTCCGGCACCCCGGCGGGGGAGCAATTGCCCCGACCCTTAAGTCTCGAGCAATTCGGACGCCGGACAACTCTGGGGACAAGCGGAAAAGTCCGCCTTAAGGGGAAAGATATAAAAGAAGAGCACGCGGAATTATTCACAGAGTGGGCGGAAGGGGAACCAAGAGTGATGATACGGCAGTTAGGTGGGATAGTGCGGGTATCGCGCTCTCCCGGCGCGGCGCCCGTTTTAGCGGCTGAGCCAACGGCGTTAAAGCCCGGCAGCGTGATTCAAATCGGTGACTATAGGATTCAGTGGATATAGGTGGGAGTGGGAAATTGTCCTCAATTTTAAGTGATGAATTCTTTGAAGGTTTGACCGGAGAGACGCAGAGCCGGGAGGCGACGCAGACCGAAAGGTCGGAGAGGCGTATGCCCCAGCCGACATTGGTCATCGGTCTGGGCGGCACCGGCGCCGAAGTCGCCAGCCGCCTCAAACAGCATTTAGCGGTTGAATACGGGCGCGTCCAGGAGCATGTCGATATGATCAAATTTTTGATATTCGACACTATCGGCCTAATGAAACAGCAAAACCAGGATATCGTCAGGACATTTTCCGAGGCCGACGAAGAATATGTCAGTCTCTGTGCCGACTTCAATGCTTACGCCTACTTGCAGGAGAACTATGCGAAAGACAGGGACCTGAGAGAGTGGTGGGACAACCGCTATACGGTATCTCCCCAGTATCAGGAGTGGGGCGCCAAACGCGTGCGCCAGCTCGGGCGGCTTTTTCTCCACCACAAGCATTTGCAGATAGAATCGATAATCCAACAAAAAGTCTCCGACACCTGCACGCTCTACGAGGACCTGGTGCGCGGCCAGAACCTGGCCGATGTCGGCAGCAATTTTCGGGTCTACATCATCTGTTCCACCTGCGGCGGCACCGGCAGTGGTATCTATCTCGATATCTTATATAAAGTCTGGCGGGCCGTGATGTCGCAGGGACGGGTGCCGGAGATACGGTCCTTCATCTTTTTGCCGGGTATCTATGAAGAAGAAGCGCGCAAGCGCTCTCTTGAACTCGTTCAGGCGCACCGCGCCAATGCCTACGCCTTCTTAAAAGAACTCGACTATTTTCTGTCGCCGGGGGGCGATCTAAACAAATATATTCTTGACGCTAAAACGCGCGATTCCAGTCAAAAAGTCGCGATCCCCGCGGGCAACCTCGTTAAATACGCCTACATGATCGACCGCCAGCTCGGTAATCTGGGGAATCTCGATCGTGCCGAAGACGCCTATGACCTGGTGGCGGACGCTATGTATCAGATGATAGTGACGCCGGTCGGCCAGGAAGAAGAAGGCGTCGGGCTGACCAATATCGACGCGGTGGTCGAACCGAGCCACATGCGTCAGGGCAAGCGGACGGCTTATAGCAGCCTTGGCCTGTCCCGCGTGCTTTTCCCGCGCCATACTATCCAGGCGCAACTGGTTTATAGATTTCTAAAAGACATGATCTATATGGGCCTGGCCTCCAACCAGGCCTGGATGGATGAGTCGATTGCCAAGGATGAGCGCCTGTCAGGCCTGGTGCAGAGGCTCGGGAACAGCAATCTTGAAGCGATAGATAACTTGTCGCGGCCGGCGCTGGATTTTGTCGCGCAGGCGCCCTCCCAGGCCGACTTGACTAAAACCGCCGTCGGTGAGCGCCTCGACAAGCTGACGAAAGAAAAAGACCTTAATGACAGCCGGATAACCGAAGGGCTTTTCTTGATCGACCAACGATGCCGGCCGTTCGAGAGGGAAGCCAAGCGGGAAGCCGTGGCCGCGGTCATGAACTTGGTGAATAATTGTGAATTCGGGGTCGTCTACGCGCAAAAGACGGTTTTGGCCGGCAAGAAACGCTTGCGCGAACTTCTGCAGCGGATAAGGGCTGAAAAACATGAGTACCAAGAGATAAAGACGGAAAAGCAATCGCAGCTCAACCGCCGTCTGGCAGAGGTGGAAAAATTCGCCGCCCGATCCGTCGTCGTCATGCGGGCCAATCAGATAAACAAGCGCAGCGCTTATATCGCCACGCTGATGAGGGATTTAACGGAGGCCACTTTCCAGGAGCGCATCGCCGAGCGCAAACAACGGTTACTGGAAATTCTGGCCGGCCAGGAGCAGGTAGTCGAGCAGTATCTGGCTGACGAAGAAGTAGTCGTCGACCGGCGGGTCGAGAAGAGCGTCGTCGACCGGGAGCTCGATAAGATCAATCGGATAGTGGAACGGTTGAACGCCATGGCCGACCGGGCGGAAGAGCAGGCAAAAGATCGCCGCCTGGCCAAGGCCGACAGGGGGGCGACGATCACCACCCAGATATTCCCGCCGAACGTGATAGAGCGGTTGGAATCTCCCGCTTTCCAGACCATCTACACCAAAGAAGTCAGGCCGGCTACCATGTCCGAGCACCTTAAGATGATACTCAGTCGTCTTGTGGATACCGAAGAGCTGCACGGCCAGGGTCTCTACAACTTATCCGATCCCGACCAGGAGTTGGCCGTCAAGAAAGTCTTGATCGCCATTGTCGCCAACTACGTGCGCGGTCTTTTCAAGGGCATGTTGAATCAAACGGTATCCGAGGCGGTCGTTGAGGGCGTCGGGCGGGCCCGCTTTGCCGAGCAGGTTATGAGCAACCTTTTCGAATTATCGCAGCCTTGCTGGAATTATGATAAGCAAAAGGCGAACGACCCCGGCATGGTCGACCTGCCGCGAACTTATTCGCTTGGTTATAAAGACCCGACATCGTTGCCGATACCGGAAGGGCAGAATAAACCCGGTCTGGTGCGGACGGCCGACGACCATCAAATAACTCTCTTGCAGGCCCAGCATGGCCTGCCCCTGTTTGCTTTGCGTCTCATCCCGACATTGCGGGCCGACTACAAGCATTATATGCGCTTAGGTAAATCGTCGGGCAGCCAACCGCTCCACGTCAACCAGGCCTGGAGCCGTGATATCGACGCCTTGCCGGACATAAAAGTCGCATCCCAGTTTGGCGATGAGGTCTTGCTCGGTTTCGCTCTGGGGCTCTTCACCGATTATCTGATCTACAAGAAAGACCCGGTCATTCTTGGCTTGATCGGCCAAAAGTCGATCGACAACCGGCCGCTTCGAGGTTATGTCTTCTCTTCGAACGGGACCGATTACTATGCCGTCAGCTTGGTCGAGCAGGAAGGCGCTTTGATAATGGGCCCGGCCGAACACTTGTCGTCATCGGGTCGCGCGGAAGCGGCGGAGAGTTTTGCCGGCATGCCGGAGGTCGCAAAAAGCGCGGGTAAATTGCTGGCTCTTATCGAGCGCCAAAAGCAATATCATCTTATTTCGGATGTCGAGGAGTATTTAGAGAGCATGATCGTCAGTGAAGCTAAACGGGTGGATGACGAGGAGGAACGGGACATTCTCAAGCTTGAATACGAATCACTCCAAGCTTACCTTGAACAACTGAGATATCAGCAACGGCGGGGATTGCCGCTAGCCGGCTAACAGCCGGCTCGAGAACCGACAGCCGAAAGCCGAGAAATGTCGGTTCGGTCGGCTATCGGTTTTCGGCTTTCGAGGGACGAGGAGCTAAGAGCGGATGGTCGACGAATTTGCTGAAGAGATAAGTTCATCGCTGAATGCCGGGGGCCGCCCCGCTCGCG
>JAUXSL010000048.1 GCA_030679975.1 Actinomycetota bacterium | reverse complement strand
GCGCGCGCGATTGTTTGACCGCCGTTTCGTACGTGTTTATCAGCTCTCCGGCCCCGGTAAAGAGAAAAAGCTTGTCATCACCCGTAGCGGCTATGCGGTCCCCTGACTTCGCCACCGCCGCCGAGTTAAACTTCGGACTCGACCGGTCGCCCCCATAGGTCCAAAGCAGACGGCCCGACCCCGCATACAGACGAAGTTGGCCGGCCCCCGTGACGACCGCCACAGCCTGCTCGTTGCCGGCGATCGATATTTGTTTGATGCTTACGGACCGGGACCAGATTTTGCGCCCAGCCACCGACCACGCCGCCAAGGCCTTTGAGGTCGCGACTATCAGCTGCTCACCGTTTTTGTTGAAGCTCACCCTTAACGGCTTCGCGCCCAGGACGATGCCGACACCATTGGCGCCGAATTTATCGCTTACGTTAATGCGGCCGTCGTCAGAGATCTGCGCCAACTTCGCGCCGTCGCCGCTTACGGCCACCGCCGCCACGGGAAGAGCAGCCTGAAACGAACCTAAGCGGTTCGCGTATCTATCAAAGATGACGATCTTACCTGAGGCGGTCGCCGCCGCAATCGTGTTGACGTCCGCGCTTGTCCCAACCGCCTTGACAACCTTGCCTTGAGCAAATAGGTCCGGCGCATATCGCCAGAGCAGTTCGCCTGTCTCGCCTTTATATAAACCGACAAAGCGATGGTTTACCGATCCGGCGATCACCGATGATCCCGGCTTATCGATAACGGCAAGCGGCCCATCGAGAGGTACGGGATGATTCCAGCTTGACTCGATTTTTCCGGCCCCCGCCGAGACAGCGGCCTGGAACGCCAGAATAGCTATGAAGACCAGCGCCAATACTCCTATGGTGACTTTTAGTGACCGTCTCATAACCAACCTCCGTCACACCCCCTAGAATCGCGGCCGAAAACCCCGTCTGCGGCGTTTTCCTCGCCCTCGGTTCGGTCACGTAATCGCACATACGCTCCCTCGCCTCGGGCTTCGTCAGCCTTGCATCCGGGGCTTTGGGCCGCGCTCTACAATTTTGACCGGCCCCTAGGTTTTCGGCCGGACCACTAGATACCCCTGTCCCTGCTTGCGTATTGATACCCAAACCGGAAACCGGCAAAGCGGAGCAAAATAGATACGGTTACTTGGATATATAACGCTATGTTAAAATGGTGCGCGAGGTTTGTCTGAAGAGGGCCCATAGCTCAGCCTGGTTAGAGCAGCGGACTCATAATCCGTCGGTCGTAGGTTCGAATCCTACTGGGCCCACAAAGGCCATAGAGCACGGATTAAAGTCGATGTGCTCTATGGCCTTTGTGTGTTTTATGAGGGATTCGAACCTTGTAGGGGTTATATTTTCCGGGGAAAGCGTAATTTCCCCGGAATCATCCTTCAGGAAGGTGAGGTTCGGGAGAGGAAACCTTGGGTTTCCTCTCCCGGGAGCGAGCCGTTAGGCGGCGCAAGCCGCCGTAGGCGCGACCCCGTTTAAGGACATAACGGGGCAAGTTTGTGCGCCAGGCGAGCGACAGGTTAGAATCCTACTGGGCCCGCCATAAGAATTGAGGCGTGACTTCGGGATTAGCTACTAAAAGCTAGGGGGCATAGGCCGGCAATGGAAACAGTAATCAAGACGCAAAACTTGACAAAGAAATACGGATCGCTCAACGCCGTAAAATCCCTGGATTTGAATATCGGTAAAGGAGAGATCTATGGATTCATCGGTTTAAATGGGGCTGGTAAAACAACAACGATTCGAATGCTTTTAGGAATGATTAGGCCGACAATGGGGAGCGTCGAGCTTTTCGGGGAGAAAATAAATCCCAATTCGACAAAGATCTGGTCGAGGGTCGGATTTCTCGTAGAAGCGGCAACCGCATATCCAGAACTTACTGTTGTAGAGAATCTTGAGGCATCAAGGCGGCTCTACCAGCTAGCCGACAAAAAATCAACCGATAAGGTAATGGAAAAACTGAATCTGGTCCGATATCGGGACAAAAAAGCAAAACATCTCTCACTTGGTAATTATCAACGACTTGCGGTTGCCAGAGCTCTTCTTAATGATCCGGAACTGCTTATCCTGGATGAACCGACCAACGGGCTGGATCCTGCCGGAATTGTTGAGATCCGAAATTTACTTAAAAGCCTTGCCGAAAACGAAGGAGTAACAGTATTTGTATCCAGCCATATTCTTGGCGAGGTTTATCGCTTTACCACCAAAATCGGCATAATACATGAGGGCGCACTGATTGACGAGATGGATATTAAAACCCTTAACAAAAGAATGGGAGAAAGGCTGGTTTTGGACGCGGTTGACCGGCCCGCGCTGCTATCCGCCGTCAAAAGCTTGGGTTACGATCCGCATCAAAATAACGCGGGCGAAGTTGAGATTGATGACGGTCGCGTTATTAAGGAACCCGAAAAACTGGTAGTAGAGCTTATTAAAAAAGATGTATACCTTAACAAGGTCAATGTGGAAAAAGAAGACTTAGAGCAGTACTTCTTAAATAAAGTGGGAAGACATGAACAACTTACTTAATGCAATCCTTGTTGAAGCGAAGAAAGCCAGACGATCAAAGGTATCTTTGGTAACCCTGCTTGCTTTTTTGTTGATTCCTCTAGCGATGACATTGTTTATGGTTATTTTAAAAAACCCTGAGAAAGCAAAGACTCTCGGAATTGTTAGTACCAAAGCCCAGCTGCTCACTGCCGGCACTGCCAGTTGGGAGTCTTTTCTTAATCTTCTTTCACAATCGGCGGTAGGGGGCATGGTAATATCCAGCTTTATTGCCGCTTGGGTATTTGGGCGGGAATATATAAACAAGACATTAAAGGATCTCCTGGCGTTACCCACTTCACGCACCACGATTGTGGTGGCGAAGTTCGCGATCATCACTTTTTGGTCTTTTACGTTTTCGTTGCTGGCACCTTTAGCCGGGATAGTTTTAGGTTTAATTATTAAGCTCCCCGGGTTCAGCTATCATTTATTGCTTGGCAGTATTTCTCGCTTTGTAGTTGTTACGTTAATGGCAATACTGTTGTCATGGGCAGTCGCATTGATTGCCAATATCGGCAGAAGCTACTTTCCGGCACTTGGTTTTGTAGTCTTTATGGTGTTTCTTGCTCAAATAGTTCAATTACTGGGTTGGGGAGAATATTTCCCGTGGGCAATACCGGCGCTTTATAGCAATGTCGCCGCCCCCACCAATTTGGGTGCGGTAAGTTATGTCATAGTTGTTCTCACCGGATTGCTTGGAGTATGGGGAACAGTACTGTGGTGGCGGTATGCCGATCATGCGTATTGATACATCACAACTCTCTTGCCCGAGAAGCTTTTCCAACTGCTGTAATATGTAAAACTGCCGGTTATTCGAACCTTGCGAACCGAACCTAAGCCTCCAATTCCAGCCCGGCTTGCTCTTTTAGAGCTACGCGGAACATAGAGACTATGTTGTCGAGCTTGTCTTGAGTGGCGGCCTCGAAACGCAGTCCCAGGGCCGGTTGGGTGTTGGAGGCCCGCACCAGGCCCCAACCGCCGTCCAACTTGACGCGGGCGCCGTCGATAGTGATGACCTCATGGTCGCGGGCGAAATAATCGGCCAGTTCTTGGACGATAGCGAATTTTCGACCGTCGTCGCATTCGACCCGATACTCCGGTGTGGCGATATACTTCGGCAGCTGATCGAGAAGCCGGCTGAGTTTATTTTCGGTCTTAGACAGCAGCTCGACCAACCTGAGCGCGGCGTAGATAGCGTCGTCGAAGCCAAAATAGCGATCGGCGAAGAACAGGTGTCCCGATACTTCCCCTCCGACTAAGGCCCCTTCCTGACGCAGGCGCTCCTTAATGTATGAATGACCCGTGCGCGACATGATGGGCACTCCGCCGGCCGCCGCGACTACCTGCTCGACCAGCTCAGAGGCTTTTACATCGAATATGACTTTACCGCCGGGTTTTGCGGCCAGGATATCCCTGGCGTATATGGCTAAAAGCTGATCTCCCCAGATGATGGCCCCGGTTTCATCGACAACGCCTAAGCGGTCGGCGTCACCGTCAAAAGCCAGACCGACATCGGCACCCGATGAGCGCACTTTCTCGATCATATCTTTCAGGTTTTCCGGCACAGCCGGATCGGGGTGGTGGTCGGGAAAAGTCGAGTCAACGTCGCAATAGAGACAATGCACGTGACACCCGAGCTGCTCAAGTATTTTCGGCGCCACGGGGCCGGCAACGCCGTGGCCGGCGTCGATAACGACGCTTAGAGGCCGCCCGAGCGCGACGTTCTTGGTTAGACAGTCAATATAAGGTCCGGTGGCGTCGACCGACTCGATCTTGCCGGGCTCCCGGTTTACCAGGTCGCCGGAGAGGATCATCTCCCTTAAGCCCATGATCTGATCGCCATAGAGAGTCTCCGTGCCAATGTTGACCTTGAGACCGTTGAATTCCGGGGGGTTGTGGCTGCCGGTGATCATGAGACCGCCGCCCGCGCTTAGGTGATAGATCGCGAAGTATAAAACCGGCGTCGGACATTGCCCGATCATCATTACATCGAGCCCGCATTCACTGAGTCCCTTGGCCAACCGCTCGGAAAAGCCTAGTGAGCTCTCCCGGTGGTCCCAACCCACAGCCGCGTTTCGACCTCCGGCGCGGGCTATTTTTGTGCCCGCGGCGCGCCCTATCCAATAAACGGCCTCGTTGGTTAAGTCATTCCCAACCAGGCCCCTTATGTCGTATTGACGGAATATTTCCGACGATAATTCTATTGTCATCGCCTAATTATACCAATTATACATAGTTATTTATTCTCCTTGGTCAGTCCTTCATAGAACCGGCTCATCTCGGCCTGCTGTTTTTGCTGGACGAGACGCGTCTTTACCAGGTCCGCGATCTGCCCGAACGGCTTGTTATCAAAGGCCGCTTTGTTGGCATCGTAATAGGCCTTAACTTCAGCGGCCGCGACCTTTACGTCTTTAGTGATGAGGTTGACAAGTTTGGATTGGGCAATCTGCTCTTTAACGCCGGCTTTATATACTTCCAATGTCAGCCCTTGCTTCTTTAAAGCATCGGTGAATTTTTTTTCAGAACCATATGCTTGGCGCGCCTGGGTAACGGCCGCGTCGACTTCACCGGCTGCAACGGCTATGTTGCGTTTTTCGACTTCCTGTTCGATCAGGATCTTCAGCCGGGCCTGCTGCGCCAAGACCTTTTTATAGCTTTCCCAAGCCATCTTGCCGCGCGCGCCTTTAAATATGCCGGGTCGTTGAGCTTCTATAAGCTTTAGTTGCCGTTCGACTTCGGCTTGGGTCGCCGCTTTGATATTGTCTTTACTTGTTTTTTCTTTGAATTTGACCCCGAAGACCACTACCGCGAAGATCACGACCACAGCTAAAACCGCATAAAGAGCTTTTTTCATTCTTCGATCTCCTCAAAGTTTAGATTTTCAGCCGGCGTATTATAGCACCGGTCAGCCTTAAATCGCTATCATTGGCAAAACATGGTTGGTAAACTTATGTCATGAAAATCATAGCGACTGACGGATTAGTGGCTCAGAGAGCTTTGACTCTGCGCCCCTTTATAGTGATGGAGATATTGGAGCGCGCCAAAGCGATGGAAGCGCGCGGCGAGAATATCATCCATATGGAAATCGGCGAACCTGATTTTCAGACCCCGGATGTCGTCAAAGCGGCGGCGCACGAAGCGCTCAGACGGAATCTGACCAAGTACACGCACAGCCTCGGTCTGCCGGAGCTGAGAGCGGCAATAGCCGGATCGTACGTCCGCAACTACGGGGTCGAGGTCGACCCGGAACGGGTTATCGTCACCACCGGCACTTCGGCGGGAATGCTGCTGACCTTCGCCGCCCTGCTTAACCCGGAAGACGAGGTCATCGTGGGCGACCCCGGCTATCCGTGTTACCCGGGCTTTATCAATCTGGTCGGCGGCCGGATAGTCGCCGTCCGCCTGCGTGAGGAAGCCGGCTGGCAGCCGGCAACTGAAGAGATAAAGGCCTTGATCGGACCAAAGACCAAAGCCATCGTCATCAACTCTCCGGCAAACCCCACGGGGACCATCCTGCCCAAGGGGACCATGGACGACTTGTCTCGGTTGGCCGGACCCAAGCGGTTAATCGTCTCGGATGAGATATACCACGGGATGGTATATGAGGGCAGAGCTCATACGATTTTGGAGTTTACGGAAAACGCCGTGGTGGTAAACGGGTTTTCAAAACTTCACGCTATGACCGGTTGGCGGCTCGGGTATTTGATAGTCCCGCCCGCGCTGGTTCGGCCGATACAAAAATTGCAGCAAAATCTGTTTATTTCCGCGCCCACAGTATCGCAGATAGCGGCTGTGGCGGCTGTGAACGAGGCGGGGCCGGATATCGACAAAATGGTCGACATCTATAACGAGCGCCGTCTCTGGCTGGTGCCGGCCCTCAAAGAGTTCGGCTTCGGTATTGCCGCCGACCCGACCGGGGCGTTTTACGTGCTGGTCAACGCCGAACATCTAAGCCCGGATTCTTATGCGCTGGCCCTGGAAATATT
>JAUXSL010000042.1 GCA_030679975.1 Actinomycetota bacterium | reverse complement strand
CTGCTAAAGTAGGTCCGTTGGGGGCCTTGGCGAAAACCGTTTTAAGATGGGCGCCGGTCGGGTTGCTGCCGGTCGGGTTGCAGCCGAGCCTGATATGCGTGGCGAAGCGCAGAAAATAGAGAAGTAGAAAATGGAAAATGGAGTCAAGCGCAGGTGAGTAAGGGGAGAAGACCGGTCTGGCTTATCGGCCTGGATGGCGTCTCGTTCGACATCCTTCAACCCATGATCGACGCCGGCCGGCTGCCGACTCTCACCGACTTCATGACGCGCGGGACGGCGGGGATATTAAAGTCGAACGTTGTACCGTTCACCCCCCAAGCCTGGGCGACGGTCATCACGGGCGCCAACCCGGGGCGCCACGGCGTCTTTGGTTTTGTCCGGCAGATGCCGGGGCGGCCGCCCGAATTCTTAAGCTCTAAGACCATGCGGGGCGAGCGCCTCTGGACCTGGTTCAGCCGTCGAGGTTTGAAAAATCTGGTCATTAATGTCCCGCTCACTTATCCGCCGGAACCTCTCAACGGGATAATGATAACCGGGATGATGACGCCTTCCGAGTCGTCTCAGTTCACATATCCATCGGAACTCAAAGCCAGGATGGCTCGGGAGTGGCCGGGTTATCGTGTGGATGTGCGCGCCAGCATCGATAAAAGCCGCAATCTGGCCTTTTTGGATGAGCTGGAAGGGGCTCTTGCGGTGTCGATTGATTTAATGACGACGCTGGTCAAAGAGGTAGACCCGGACTTCTTTTTTCCGGTTTTTGTCATGCCCGACCGCATCCAACATGTCTTCGGTCATCTCATCCATCCGGCCAGCGCCGCTTATGACGGGGCCACTGCTAAGAAGTGGCGTTCGCGGATATGGGATTCATACGCCAAGCTTGACGCGGCCATCGGTCGCTTGCTGGACCTGGCGCCCCCGGAAGCCAATGTCCTCTTCATCTCGGACCACGGTTTTGCTATGGAGCGCGGCGGGTTTTTCACCAACGATTTCTTATCCGGTCTGGGCTTGTTGAAGTTGAAGACGGGCGGCGGTCACGGAACCGCCAGGTTAATCGTGCGCAAGTTTAACACCCCGGCCATAAAGCGCTTGGTCCCCAATATTTTAGTTAGAAAGACCATCGATCTCACTAAGGGAGCGATCGATTGGTCAAAGACGGCCGCTTACGCCGCCTCGGCGGCGCAGCAGGGGATTTCAATTAACCTATTGGGTCGCGAACCTGAGGGGACGGTCTCCCCGGCCGATTATGACGGGGTCCGCGATCGGATAATCGAGGCGTTGGCTTCTGTGTCGCGGGCCGATACCGGCGAGCCCGCGGTCAAAGCTTGTCGGCGGGAAGATATCTTTTACGGCCCGTTCCTCGAGGCCATTCCCGATATTGTCTTAAGTTTCGAGGAATCGCGCCTGGAAGCCAAGGACGCCGTGCTTGGGGCGGACGCCGTTACCCTGTCCGACGGTGGGTCAAGGGCCATCCATCACCGGGACGGGATTTTTATCGCTTGCGGACCGTCAATAGAGCCCGGGCCGTGCGAGGAATTGAATCTTGAGGACATAGCGCCGACCGTTCTGGCGTTGGCCGGGATTGAGGCCCCCGTCGGGCTGGACGGCTCTGTCGGGGGTCAGGTCGTGCAACGCGCACGGTCTGTGCGCGTTGCACGACCTGACCCCCGGGGAACATAATGGAGACGAAGCATAAGTTCTTATCCAACGTTCGCCTCAGCTACGTCGCCAAGTTTGTCAGCTTGTTGGCGCTCCCGCTGGTCTTTGTTTTAACCCGGACCCTGGGGGCGGAGCGTTGGGGACTCTTTTCGCTGGTCATATCGATATTAACTTTTCTACGGATAATCGGCGGCAGCGGGCTTGGTCCCTCGACCGCCAAACATCTGGCCGGGTTGCATGGGGAAGAAGGGGAAGCCAAAGTCGGCCCGTTCCTGGCGGCGGGGTTATTGGCGCAGGTTTTGATTGTGCTGGTCGTTGCCGCCGCGTTCTGGTTGACGGCGCCGACGATTGCGGGTTTCTTCGCGGAGAAGACTTTGGGGTCCGCGCTTAAGATGGGGCCGTTTCTCAAGATCGGCGCTATTATCCTCATTTTCTTCGCCCTCTGCGAGTTCGCCAAGGCGGCGCTTCAGGGGGCGCAGCGGTTCGATTATGTCGGGTGGGTCACCGGGGTCGAGTACGCCGGCAAGCTGGCCGGCGCGGCCGGGCTGGTTTTGTTGGGTTTCGGGTTGGCCGGAGCCCTTTACGGGTTCGCCTTCGGGCTCATAGCCGCTTGTTGTACGGCTCTTATCCTATTTCTAAAACTGGGGATGCGGTTGCCGTCGTTAAGCGGGTCAGAGTGGCGGTCTCTCGTCGGCTACAGCTTACCTCTTATCTTAACCACCGCGAGTTTTGTTATCTATACGGAGCTGGATAACATCATGGTCGGCTATTACGTCGGCATTGAGGCGGTCGGCGTCTATTCGGCGGCCCTGTTTCTCGCTCGGGGTGTGCCGGAGGTGGCCAAGCCGATAGGCCAGGCGGCCGGCCCCATCATCGTTAAACTGAATCAGCTCGATGGCGACAAGGCGGCGATATTCGCCGAGCGTTTGATAAAGTATGTCCTGGCCCTGTTTTTGCCGATATCGGCGGCCATTTTTGTTTTGGCTCCCAATATCTTGGCCTTGGCCGGCAAGGATTACGTCGCGGGGGCGCCGTCATTGCGGGTGATGTCCGTCTTTATCTTATCGCTCAGTCTCGGGGTGGTGGTAACGCCGATGCTGGATTATCTGGGGCTGGCCTGGCGACGCGCCGTTTGGATGTCCGTTTCCGTTAGCGCCAATGTCGTCTTAAACTTTCTCCTTATTCCCAGGATCGGCGCGGTCGGAGCGGCGATAGCCACCGCGGTGACTCACGCCCCTTATGTCGCAAATAATACCTGGGTCTTATGCCGTCTGGTCGGGGTAAAAGCGTCCAGGGTTTTATCCGCCGTGGTTAAGATCGCCGCTGCCGCTGCCGCTGCCGCTGCCGCTGCTTATCTGACGCTTTTATGGGCGGGCGGGCTGATATTGCCTCTATCGATCGGGGTCGCGACGTATGCTGTTGTCCTGCGCGCGACCGGACTTTTCTCACGCCCGGAGCTGATCGAAGCGCTCTCCGACATTCTTATTCCCGCCAAAGCGGCTCCGGTCGATGATGTCGGCGTCCTGGAAGTAAAAGGCTAAACGGATGCGAAGTCGCCTCGTATCGCAGTGGTTATTTTTTGGTTTCATGGCCATGGCGGCAATCGTGCCGGTAACAAATCTGTCGCGGTTCGCGGATGGTATTCTCACTAAGGATGCCGCTTTTATTATTTTGCTCTGTGTTATGGCGGTTACCTGGGCCTTTGCAAGCGGCCGGACCGCCTATATCGACCGGCAACTTTGGCTGATCCTGATTTTTCTCGGTCTTGTAGGCGTATCTACTCTGGTGTCGACGGACATGTACACCAGCTTGGTCGGCGCTTACCGCCATTGGGAGGGCGCGACCGCCTACATCGCTTTGGCGCTGACTTATTTTTTAGCGCTGCAGGTCGATTGGGACGACGACAAGATCAAGAAATTGATCTCAGTCTTAGTAGCCGTGGCGGCGGCCATTTCGATTCTGGCCTTATGGAAGTCTGGTCACAAATTGATCCTGCTCAAAGACATCAACCGGGAACGGGAATCATTTTTTGGGCCCAACGCCTTCTCTTTTTTCCTGATAATGGTCTGGCCTTTGGCCATCCGCTTGTTCCTAGCATCGACCAAGAAGCTGGAAAAAACATTCATGTTGTTTGCCTGCTTCTTCATATTTGGCGGGAACGTCGTAACTGCCAGCCGCAGCGGCTGGGTCATAAGTGTCGTAATATTTTTAGCGACCGTCTTTATAACCGGCAATAAAAAGAAAATCATGGCGCTGACATCGGCAGTGATCTTGATCGTCTTTTTGGCGGTCTTGGCAAGCAAGTCGTTGGCCCATGATTTCAATTTCAGCGGGCGGTTTATGAGCATATTTCAGTCGGAAAGCATAGCGCCCCGGGTGGCGCTTTGGCGGGAGTCGATAAGGTTGATCGCCGATAAGCCTCTGACCGGATACGGCCCGGACAGCTACGGGTTGGAGCAGATTAAATACGAAGAGCTGCGGGTCGCGCAATTCCAGAGCAAGCCGAGAACAGCCCACAACTATGCGTTAAATGTCGGGTCGACTTTAGGTCTGCCGGCCCTTTTGATCCTGGCGATAATCTTTTTCCAGGCCGTCTTTGACGGATTTAAGAGCGGCGATTATCTGTTGCAAACCCTTAGCTTGAGCCTCGTCACCGCGATGCTGCTGGGCCTCACTTTGGAATGGCACCCGTTTTTAATGGTTTTCTTCTGGCTTTTTATGGGCGTGAACAGCGCCCGGAAAGTCACCGCCGGCGCGGGCACGGCTTGGATAAAATCAGCAGTCGTAGTGGCGTCGGCAGTCCTGGTCCTTTGGCTCGCCTTTGTCGTCGGGGCTGACTTTTACTACCGACGCGGCTTGAGGACCAAAGAGCGCGAAGCAAAAATCGCTTATTTTGACCGGGCGGTCAAGATCAACCCTTATGTCTTTGAATATTGGGATAAGCGCATAAAAGCCGGTGTTAAAAGGTCGGATAGCGCTCAGCTGGCGCTGATAAGAAAAGCCCGGGCTTATCAACCCCGGCGGGAAGAACTGCTGTTGGTCGAGGTCACGCTGAAAAAAAGGCGCCACCTAGCCACGCCGGCGGAGATGTTATCGATTGTCGATAAGGCTCTGAAGATAAGACCGCTCTCGGGACAAGCGCATTATCTCCGGGGCCGCCTGTTGATGGAGGAGAAAAGATTCGCGGAAGCCGAGAGCGAATTTGCCACCGTTATCCGTCTCAAACCGAATGATAAAAACTACCTTGCGCGGGTAAGCAAAGCCAGGGAAGAGTTAAACCGGGAACAGCTCCGGGAGAACCGCTAACTCAAAGCCGTGTCCGCTTGAACTTGACCACTTTCACGATCGGCACGCCGTTAACGACCCACTCCCATTCGGGTTTGGCTTGTCGCCGCCAGTAAGCATCCGTGGCCGGATCGTTACCTAACATCACCCTTGCCGGGCTCTGCTCGAAGATGACCAGGTAATTTACAGGTGGATTAAATGGGTCTTCGTCGCGTCTCAGCGGCTGGCCGACAAAAAAATTGTCGAAGCCGCCGTAAGTGGCGTAAGCTCTCATCTTCTTGGCGCCCGGTTTCTCGTTGAGGAACTGGGCGGCTTCGTATCCGCCCAGCCCCCAGCCTTCGAAGACAAGCTTGCCCGGGGGCAAAAAGTAGTTGTGATAAAAAAGGTAATAGGGCGCGAAAGCCAGGACCAGCGCGAAATTGACGATCGCCACGCCAACCACCGCGGCGCGCGCCAACCAGGCCCGCCCGACCGCGGTCATGGCCGGCATAAAGGCCCCGACAACCAGTAAGCCGACGGCGGGGAAGACCGGTATTTGGTATCGCGGGCTGGTTATGTGACCGGTGGCGGCGCTGCCTCCCAGATAAAATAAGATAAACAAAACGCTCACTATGCTGAGCGGCAGAGCCGGGCTGGATTCACCCGGCTTTAAAGCGATCGCGGCCAGCGCCAGGAGCGCGATCGCATAGAGGACCACGGTTAAGGTGGTTTGCGAGTAAAGGTGGTAGTAGTAGTTGTTGATGACCAAGCGAAAGAAGGGCGCCTGGACCTTGGTGGCTTTTTCCACTGAAGGCAAGACCGGCGTCAACCAAACGGTCGCGCCGATCGCGGCCAGCGAGACGAGGGGCGCCGCGATTAAAATCCCTGTCTTAAGCGTTTTGTCGAACCTTTGAAGACCTTTTTCCACCGCATCGTTAAAGAACCAAAAAATGAGCAAGCAGACGATTATCGGTATCGACAGCGGCTTGACGACCGGGCGAAGCAGCGTCTGGTCGAGGTATTGCCAGGGCGCCAGCAGCAGATAAGGCCATAGGCAGGTCGCGATAAGCCACCCGAGCAGGTAAAGGCGGGCGATGGCGGCCGCCGCCGCTTTGAAAAAACCCGCCGGTTTAGGCTCGGTGAACAAGTAATAGAGTATCGCCATTATCGGCAGAAACGGCAGGATTATCAGCGTATTGAATTTATTTAGGACGCCGCCGGTGAAAATAAGCGCGCAGATCGCCAGGTCCCATGGGCGGCACTCCCTCAGATAGAGAAAGAAAGCCAGGACGGTCGCGAGCGGAAAGAACCAGCTGATGCTGTCGGGGTTCACTATCGGGGCCATCCCCATGATGGTCGGGTTTGTGGCTGTCAGGACGAGAAACAGCAGGGCCGCCGGCTCGCTTTTGGTCGCCCTGCGGACCAGTGAGGTCAGCCAAAAAAGCAGGAGGATATTGGCGATGACCAGGGGTAGGCGGCTGGCGAGGAGGAGCTGCGGGTCGGCCATGTTCAAACCGTTGCCCTCTTTGTTCGTAAAGAGCAGACCCGCTTCCGTGATCCAGGCAAGGGTTATTCCGGGTTTATCGGAGATAAGCAGGTTCTGCCAGTTGAAAGCGAGAAGATTCGAGAAGAAGCCCGGTACCCGAAATATTAACCATTTAGACTCATCGACCGTCAAGAATTTAGTCAAGTGCCAGACCCGGGCCAGGAAACTGACGGCCAAGACGGCCGTCGAGAGCAGGTAAAACGGGAGGGAGGCCGGGCTGCGCTCGCGCGACCTCAGCAGACCGTCTTCAGTTCCAAGCAGACGGTATTTTAGCTGGCGGGGATAGACCGTGAAGATGTGGAGGAAGAAGACGAGGCTGAAAGCGAACCTTACCATGACTTTCGTCGGCGACGGCGGGCCGAAATTATACAAGACGGAAACCGCGAGGGCCCCCAACCCGATTGCCAGGAAGGCCGCGGTCGTTATTTTGCTTGTCCAAATGGTTTTAAAGAATTTCAGCAGCCGGTTCACGCGTCTTTCGTCGTCCTTGTCCTGCAATTATGACTTAGGGGGCAAGTGAAAGGCAAGAGGCGGCTGTCACTTGTAATACCACCTCCTTTACCTTTAGAATGTATCCAAGAAAGGGGTGGCTAAATGGTTGGTTGCACACTCTGGTTTACGGGTTTGTCGGGGGCCGGCAAGACAACGGTGGCTAACTTAGTAGAAGAAGAACTCCGGCGTCGCGGGCAAAAGGTCGAGTCGCTCGATGGGGATGTTGTACGTACCCATTTAAGCAAGGGTCTCGGTTTCAGCAAGGAAGATCGGGACACCAATATCAAGCGCATCGCTTTTGTCTGTGAATTATTAACCAGAAATGATGTTATCGCTATTGCCGCCGCCATCTCTCCCTATCGAGAAGTGCGAGATTACGCGCGCCGGACGATAGGCGCTTTCGTCGAGGTCTTTGTCGACTGCCCGCTGGACGTCTGCGTCGCGCGCGATACTAAAGGGCTCTATAAAAAGGCTATAGCCGGGGAGATAACCAACTTTACCGGCGTCTCCGATCCATACGAAGAACCAGAATCACCCGAGGTCACTCTCCATACTCATGAAGAACCCCCGGAGGCGAGCGCCGCTAAAGTCATAGGCAAGCTGGAAGAGCTGGGCTATATTGAAGCCGTCGCGCCGCTTGATGACGTCTACACTGAGGCGGAAAAAGAGGAGCTGGCCAAACGGCTGGCCGACCTCGGCTATATTTAGCCGATAAAGCATGGTTGAAGACGAACAGATAAGCATCTTTAAGCAAGAAAAGCTTCGGAAATGGCTGCTGGGCGGTCTTTTGATCCGATTGCTGGTGATGCCGTTTACCGCGCATAGCGATCTTCTCTCTATCTATTACCGCGCACACCTCGTCCTTGACGGTGTGGCCGTTAAAGGTCTTGGACCGAACATCTTTAATTTTATACATGCCGGGTTCTTGTGGCTGATCAAGCCGCTTCTGCCTTATCAGATAATGTGGGGCAACCCGAAACTTAAGACTTTTCTCATGCTCGATTGGCTTGGTTTCGTCAACCAACCATCTGTTTTCCGGGCGCTTTTCCTTTTCAAGCTGCCATACCTGGCGGTCGAAGTCCTGGCTGTCTGGATGTTGCTAAAATTAACCGAGCCCGAGAGGCAGAAGCGGGTCCTCATTTTTTGGATTTTCAACCCGATCGTCATCTTCTCAACCTATATTTTCGGCCGGTTTGATATGATAACCGTTTTCTTGCTGCTCAGCGCTTTATATCTAGCTAGGGTCGGCCGCAACAACTGGTCCCTGGTCGTCTTGGGCGTGGCCGTGTTATTGCGGATCTACCCGATCGTCCTGGTTATACCGTTCGCTCTGATCCTGGATTCCGGCGGCTGGGGTCGGGCGCGCCTGGCGGCCATCGGCTTCTTCCCTTTGGCGGCCTCGATATTTGGCGGCCTGGCTCAGGGAGAAACCGGCCTTTTGAAGGAATTTGCGTCTATGCAGCATCTCTCATATCCGCTGGCGATGAAATTTTATCTCGGCACTGAAGACAATTTGTATATCTTTGTATTTTTATACAGCTTGCTGATGATGTACCTGTTCGTCAACTATCAGCCGGGCTTTGAAAGCTTAAAGCGCAACTGCCTTTACGTCTTTTTGCTCTTTTTCGCCACCAGTTTCTTTCATCCCCACTATTTGATCTGGCTTGTCCCGTTTGTGGCATTTTTCTTTGATGAGCCGGCGCAATTCCAATCGATATACCGTATCCACATCGCCGCCTGGGCTATCTACACCTTCCAGTGGGGGCGTTATCTGGCAGGCTACCTATTAGCGCCACTTTCACCGGCTTTTTTCTGGTCGGTTCTATCTCCAAGCGAGTGGATAGACAGGTATTATCCCGCGGTCCAATTTATCGGCATCGGCCGCAGCGTGTTTTCGGCCACCTGTTTAGCCATGGCCTACCTGGTCTGGCGGCGCCGGGCTGAAGTCGCCGGGCCCGGGGCGCGAATCGGTCAGAGCGAGAAAGAAGCGGTATGGCGATGAAGCGCTGCTTAATAGCTCTTAGCTTGATCATTATCTTATCGGCGACCGGGTGCGTTCAGGTCCCGGTCAGCAGTCAGTGGGATGGCGGCGCAAAAAAAGCGGATATATACGGCCGGCGTACCGCCGGGCAGGACTTTTACGTTTCCGACCGGAACTTAACGCGCATCGATATCTTTCTCTACCCGTCCAGCACGATAAAGCCGAAGCAACGACCGGAGGCCCGACGGCAGGCCTGGCGCCGGCTTAAGGGCAAATACCTTACATTAAGCGTGTATTCACTGCCCGGGCGAGAGCGTCTGGTCAGATACGAGCTGGCGGTCAATAAGATACGGACGGCGCGGATGTATATCCTGCCCTTCAAACCGATTGCGGCATCCAAGCGGCGGCGGTTTTATTTTGAGCTCAAAGCGCCGTCCCTGACGCCGGGATCGGCGGTGGCCGTCAAGATTACCGACCACAATCGGTATAAAGAAGGCGCCGCCTTCATCGGCGGCAAGAGGCTGGCCGGCGCGGACCTTGGATTTCAGGTATATATTCAGATGACTTCCACGATACTGGTTCATTCGATAGCCTCGCGGTTGGAGGCGGATCCGCTCTTTATGGCCGGCTGGGGTCTCCTTGTTCTTCTGGTTTTGACGGCCACTATCCTGGCTTGGCGGTCCGGCCGAAAACCCCTTGGGCCGGTCAATCCCGTATCGGGGTACGGGACAAGAATTGGGAGAAGCGACCCAAAGCCCCGGATGCAAGGCAGACGAACACCGAGGTGAGGGAGCGTATATGCGATTACGTGACCGAACCGAGGCGGAGGATAACGCGGCAGACGGGGCTTTCGGTCGCTTCTCTGGCGGCGGGACCGCCTTGTCACCTGATGGATAAAAGGTAAAATAAGGAAATCAGAGGAGTAGATTTGAAGCTGTCCGTCATTATGCCGGTCTACAATGAAAAAACCACGATCAAAGAGATATTGCGTCAAGTACGCTCAGTTGACCTGGGCGATCTGGATAAAGAGATCATCGTCGTCGACGATTGTTCGACCGACGGCACCGGGGATATTCTAAAGCTTGAAGCCGATTCTTCAATCAAGGTAATCCGGCATGAAAAAAACCAGGGTAAAGGGGCCGCGGTCAGGACGGGCCTGGCCAACGCGACCGGAGATATGATAATCATTCAGGATGCCGATCTTGAATACGACCCGGAAGATTATCTAAAATTGATCGACCCGGTCCTCAAAGGTAAAGCCACGGTCGTTTACGGCTCGAGGTTTACCGGTGAGCGAAGGAACATGCTCTTCTGGCATTATCTGGGCAATCGTTTCCTGTCACTGGTGACGAATGTCCTGTACAATACAACCCTTTCCGATATGGAGACCTGCTATAAGCTCTTCAGCCGGGAAGCGATCGACGGCATTACCATCAAATCGAATAAGTTCGATTTCGAGCCCGAGATTACAGCCAAACTTTTGCGCCGCGGCATCCGCATCTATGAGGTGCCGATATCTTATGCCGGCCGCGAGATGGAAGAAGGAAAAAAGATCAGTTGGAAAGATGCTTTTCCCGCACTTTGGGCGTTGACTAAATATCGGTTCGTAAAGTAAGGGAGCTACCTATGTCTAAGTCTTTGGCAATGATATTCTTCAGCATCTCCCTGGCCGTCGCCGGCCAGCTGCTTTTGAAGTCCGGTATGAATAAAGTCGGGCCTATTTCGATCACTCAGGTGAGAAACGCCGGGGTCACGGCCATGAATGTCATTTCCAACGGCCGGGTTATGGGTGGTCTGGCGCTGTATTTCTTGTCCGCCATGGTCTGGTTGGTCGTCTTGTCCCGGGTAAACTTAAGTTTCGCCTATCCGTTCATCGGTTCGAGTTATATAATTGTCATGCTCTCATCCCGCCTCCTGTTTGGCGAGTCCATAAGCTCGGTGCGTTGGGCAGGGGCCGCCTTTATCTCGCTCGGTGTGGTTTTAATCAGCCGGCAATAGATGTTGCAAGTATCCGTCCTGGTCTTAAATTACAACGGCGCGAAATTTATTCAAGCTTGCCTGGATTCGATTGTAGCCCAGGTCTATCCGGTCCTCGAAGTTATCGTCATCGATAACGCTTCAACCGACGATTCAGCCGCGATGGTCAGGGATGGTTGGCCGGACGTCACTTTACTGGAGGCCGGCGCCAATTTGGGATTTGCCGGCGGGATGAACCTTGGCATCAAAAGATCGCGGGGCGAACTGGTCCTGCTGCTCAATCCCGATGTGGTCTTGGACCCGGATTTTCTCAAGGAAATGGTCGAAGCGATCGATTCCGACCCGCGGGTCGGCTCGGTTTCCGGTAAGGTCTACAAGCTGGTCGACAAGAAAGCGCGCATTCTCGATACGACCGGCCACGTTATCTTCCGCAATCGTCTCTTCACGGACCGGGGCGACGGTGAGGTGGATGTCGGCCAATACGACAAGGTCGAAGAGATATTCGGCGCCTGCGCCGGCACCGGGCTCTACAGGCGCGGAATGCTGGAAGACCTCAAAATCGGCGATGAATACTTTGACGAATCTTTTTTCCTCTTTCTTGAGGATACGGACCTGAACTGGCGAGCCCAGCTGCGGGGGTGGAAGTGTTTGTATACGCCCCGGGCCGTCGCCTGGCACTACCGGGGCGGCATTGCCGAGCGCAAAACGAAGCTCGTCGAACGGCACAACTATAAGAACCGGTACATGATGATAATAAAGAACGATTCGGGCTTAAGTTTCGTCAAGAACCTCCACCATTTTGTCCTGACCGATACCCTGAAAAGCGCCGCCTTGCTCTGGCGGTGCCCGCCGGCTCTCACCGGCTTGTGGGACGTATGGCGCAATCTACCCGCGCTGGTCGGAAAAAGACGTATAATTCAAAGGAACCGGACGGTCGATCAGAAGGATTTTGAACGCTGGTTGATGCCTTTCGATTACCGGAACTGGATAAGCCGCCACTTAAAGAGTTGACCATGGGTGAATTTGAAGTAACGCTGGCGATAATCAATTACAACACCAAAGAGTGGCTCGACGATTGCTTAAAGTCCATACTCAAGGCGCCGCCGCTGGCGGCCCACGAAATATATGTAGTGGACAATGCGTCCACTGACGGCAGCGTCGATTTTGTCGCCCGGGAATACCCGGAAGTCCATATTATTGAAAACGCCGGCAATCTCGGGTTTTCCGCCGCCGCCAACCAGGCTCTTCGGACCAGCCATGCGACTTACGTGTTGGTATTGAATACCGACACAATGGTCGACGAGGAAGCGATAGACATACTGGTGGAGTTTGCCGATGCCCATGACGACTTGGCGGTGGCCGGTCCGCTCCTGCTCAATACCGACGGGACCGTCCAACTTTCCGGCCGCCGGTTTCCATCATTGATCGATGCCATGATGCACGCTTTTTTGGGGATAATCTGGCCAAGCAACCCTTTTTCCGTCCGTTACCGGATGCTTGACTGGGACCGTACGTCCGAGCGGACGGTTGACTGGGTATCGGGCGCGGCCATGTTCATCAGGCGCGACGCGGTTCGCGAGATTAATTTTTTTGACGAGCGGTTTTTTATGTATGTGGAAGACATGGACCTTTGTTACCGTCTGTGGCTCAAAGGGTGGAAAGTTTATTTCTGTCCCGACGCCAAGGTCGTCCATCACATCGCCAAGAGCAGCGAGCAATCGAGCGCTAAGATGATAATCGAATTTCAACGGAGCCTTTACCGCTTCTTCGCTAAAAACTATAGTCATACGTGGAAAATCTTTTTAAAGCCGTTGGTGGCGGTCGGGTTGGCGCTTAGGGGCGGCATATTGATCGTGCGCGACTGGGTAACGCGGCAATTGGCCAAGCGCGAGCAGGGGACGGACATGAACAAAGGCGAAAAACTGGAAGGGGACGAATGAAGGCGGTCATACTTGTAGGTGGCCAGGGGATGAGACTGCGGCCCTTGACATGCACTTTGCCCAAGCCGATGCTGCCTTTGATAAACAGGCCTTTCATCGAGCATGTCCTGGCCCATCTGAAACGGCACGGGATAGACGAAGTCATTCTGAGCGCCGGGTATCTGCCGGCCACATTCGACGATTATTTCAAGGAGATCGACGATCTGGGTCTCAAGTTGGAGCTGGTCGCTGAAGATACGCCGCTGGGCACTTGCGGCGCGGTCAAGAATGTCGCCGACCGCTTGGACGATACTTTTATGGTTTTTAACGGCGACATCCTAACCGACATCAATCTGTCTCACCTTCTCGAATATCACCGGCAGAAAGGCGCCATGGCGACCATCGCCCTGACTTCAGTCGATGACCCGACCAGCTACGGCTTGGTCCCATTGAAGGGCGACGGGCAAGTGGAGGCGTTTATCGAGAAACCGAATTGGGACGATGTGACGACCGATCTGATAAACGCCGGTACGTATATCTTGGAACCCGAAGCGTTGGCCTTAGCCCCGGCCGGCGAAAACTATTCTTTCGAGCGCGGCCTCTTCCCGTTGATGCTGGACAGGGGTTTGCCGGTCTACGGTTGGCCCGCCGGTTCGTACTGGCTCGACATCGGCAGCCCGGAAAAGTATATGCGCGCCCATCATGATCTGCTTGACGGCAAGATACTCTTTGATTTTGCGGGCAGCGAACTAAAGCCCCGCGTCTGGGTCGGGGAGGGCACGGTCGTCGATCCGGGGGCGATGGTCTATGGGCCGGTGGTCATGGGTAAAAACTGCGTTGTCGAGGCGGATGCGGTCGTCGTCGGTCCCACTTCACTCGGTGACGACTGCGTTATATCGGCGGGCGCCCGGGTTGAAGGGTCGGTGCTCCTAAACGGGTGCCGGTTGGCCGGCAGCGCTGTTATAAAAAACTCTATTTTAGGCCGCCGTGTTTCTATCGGCCGCAAAGTTCATGTGGACGACGTTTCGGTCTTAGGCGATAATCTAGCGGTCGGTGAGGATAATCTGCTCCGCCACGGCATTAAGATATGGCCGGACACTAAGATAGGACCGGGCACGATAACGTTTTGAGGGTAATGCATTGATAAACCTAGATGACATCGCGTCGGTCGCCGCGACCGACAGAGCCGGAATGTTGGATGAGATGGCGGGATTTGGCGACCAATGCGAGCAGGCCGTCGACATAGCGCGTCGGGCTCAGCTGCCGATCGAGCCGTCCGGCATCGCCAATATCGTGGTTCTGGGCATGGGCGGCTCCGGGATAAGCGGCGACGTCTGCCGCGTTTTATTTGACGATGTCCTGACTGTGCCGCTCCAAGTCAATCGCCACTACCGGCTGCCCGCGTATGTGGGTCCCGGCACGTTGGTGCTGGCGGTCAGCTACTCGGGCAATACAGAAGAGACGCTGGCGGCGTTGGACGAAGCCGGGCAACGGGGCGCCAAAGCGGTCTGCGTTTCAAGCGGCGGCAAGATAAGCCAAATGGCTAAGGACAAGGGCCTGCCGCTCGTTCAGATTCCGGCCGGCCTCCAGCCCCGGGCGGCGCTCGGTTATTTAAGTCTGCCGCCGGCGGTCGTGTTGGAACGGCTCGGGCTGGTGCCCGATCTAACCGCGGCCGTCACCGAAGCCGTCAACCTTCTTCACCATCAATCGGCGCGGCTCCGCCCGCAAGAGCCTGAATCATCCAATCCGGCCAAGCAACTGGCCCGGCGCCTGCTCGGCAGGTTGCCGGTCATCTACGGTTCGGAAGGGGTGACCTCTCTCGCCGCGTTTCGGTTCAAATGTCAGATAAACGAAAACGCTAAGCAGCCGGCGAACTGGAATCTTTTGCCCGAGTTGGACCATAACGAGATCACGGGTTGGCAGTGTTTGGAAGATATCAGCCGCCGGTTTCACCTTATCTTCTTAAGGGATGCCGAAGAGCACCCGCAGGTCAAAAAGCGCGTTGAAGTGACGCGCGATCTGATAATCGACCAATTTTGCGGCGCCGACGAGTTTTGGTCGAGCGGCGCTTCAAAGCTGGCCCGTTTGCTTTCCCTTGTCTATCTGGGCGACTTCACCAGCGCTTATCTGGCTCTGCTCAACGGTGTCGACCCCAGCCCTGTCGAGCGCATTGAGCTATTAAAGAAGAGATTGGCTTAAGGCGGAATTGGATCATCTCGCGGAAAACGTCCATGAAGCGGTCCAGCATGTCGTTAAGAATCTAACGGACAAGGCTGATGTTGGCGTTGTTCTCGGCTCCGGCTTAGGAAGCGCGGCCCGCGAACTTGAGCCGGAAGGCGAACTCCCATACGAACAGATAACCTACTTTCCTGTTTCCGGCGTTACCGGCCATGAGGGCAAATTGCTGCTCTGTCGATTGGCGGGCAAAACAGTACTGGTCTTGCAGGGGCGCTTCCATTATTATGAGGGCTACACCATGCGAGGGGTCACTTTTCCTATCCGGGTACTGGCTGGTCTAGGGGTCGGTAAGGTCATATTGACCAATGCCGCGGGGGGCTTGAATCGCCGCTATAAACCGGGCGATTTCATGCTTGTCGAAGATCATATCAATCTTATGGGCGACAACCCGCTTATCGGCGTCACGGATAAGGCTTTGGGCCCTCGTTTCGTTGACTTAAAAGACGCGTACGACGAGGACATGCTGAACCTGGGCGCGCAAGTCGCCGGCCGTTTATCGATGCCGGCGCATCGCGGTGTTTTGGCCGCCATGTCCGGACCGAGCTATGAGACCAGGGCCGAATCTCGTTGGCTGGCCAATGCCGGCGCCGACGCGGTGACGATGTCCACGGTGCCGGAAACGATAGTGGCGCGCCAGAGCGGGATGAAGGTCTTAGCGATCTCTTGCATAACCAATAGCGTGTGGCAGAAGGATAAAACCAGCCATATGAGCGTGGTAAATGTCGGTAATAAAGCCTCCGGTCTTTTGGCCAGATGGCTGCGGGAGTTTATAAGAGAACTGTAGCGGCGCCGGAAAGAACGTGTCATTCAGAGTATCGACAATGTGTCATTCCTGCCCCGTATCAAGTACGGGGTAAACTGCAGCAGGAATCCAGGAATCGTTAGAGAGAAGGAGTGTTTTGATGGAATTTGACATTAAAGACCCGGGCCTCGCGGCCGGGGGGAAACTAAGGATCGAATGGGCCGAGCGGCAGATGACCGTGCTGCGGCAGATCCGCGCCCGATTCGAAAAAGAAAAACCGCTGGCCGGTGTGACTATCGGAGCCTGCCTCCACGTCACCACGGAAACAGCTAATTTAATGCTGACGCTTAAGGCCGGCGGCGCCAACGCGGTCCTTTGCGCCTCCAACCCGCTGAGCACGCAGGATGAAGTGGCCGCTTCGCTGGTCAAGGATTATGAGATTCCGGTCTTCGCCATCAAGGGCGAGGACAGCAAGACCTATTATCAGCACATCAACCAAGCCCTGGATATGAAACCCAACATAACGATGGACGACGGGGCCGACCTTATATCCACCCTTCACAGCGATCGCAAAGATATGTTGGAAAACGTGCTTGGCGGCACGGAAGAAACGACCACCGGGGTTATCCGCCTCAAGAGCATGGCCAAGCAGGGCGTGCTGCTCTTTCCGGTCATCGCCGTCAACGACGCGTTCACCAAGCACTTCTTCGACAACCGCTATGGCACGGGCCAAAGCACGATAGACGGCATTCTGCGGGCGACGAACATCCTGCTGGCGGGGAAGAACTTCGTCGTCGGCGGCTACGGCTGGTGCGGCCGGGGCTTGGCCATGCGGGCTGAAGGCATGGGCGCCAACGTTATTATCACCGAGGTCGATCCCTTAAAAGCGCTTGAAGCCGTCATGGACGGCTACCGGGTGATGCCGATGGTCGAGGCGGCCAGAATAGCCGATATCATCGTCACCATCACGGGTGATATGCATGTTCTCGACGCCGTTCATTTCAATGTCATGAAGGACGGCTGCATCGTCGCCAACTCCGGCCACTTCAATGTCGAAATAAATATCGATGCTTTAAAAGACCAGTCCAACGGGGTTCGCACGATCAGGGAATTTGTCGAGGAATATTCAATGAATGACGGTCGCAAGATATTTCTGTTGGCCGAGGGCCGTCTGGTCAATTTGTCCGCCGCCGAAGGCCATCCCGCCTCCGTGATGGATATGAGCTTCGCCAACCAGGCGCTCGCCGCCGAACTGATGCATACGAAAGGCAAAGATTTCGAGCGCCGGGTCTACAGCGTGCCGGAAGACATAGACAAAGAGATCGCCCGCCTGAAGCTGGAGTCTATGGATACCCACATCGATGTGCTCACAGCCGAGCAGGAGAAATACTTGGCGAGTTGGGAAATGGGGACGTAGCCGCGCTGTGCGCGGCTCGAAAACCGAAAGCCGAAAGCCGAAAAATGGATGAGGCTATCGGTTCGGTCGGCTATCGGTTTTCGCCGGCCTATAGAACGTACGCTCCGCTTTCTCGGTCTGCGTCTGCCTCGTATCTGCTCTTTAGGGACGCGTTTAAAGATCGCGTCCGAACAGAGGTCGGCCATGCCTGAACTTCCTGAAGTAGAGACTATCCGGCGGGATTTAGCCAAGCTGGTCGTCAGCCGCAAGATAATCTCGGTGACGGTCGCTAGCCTCAAGCTTCTGCGGGGCTATTCCCCGGCGCGTTTCAAACAGAGGCTCGAAAATCGCGACATCATCGGCGTCGGTCGGCGGGCGAAAATCCTGATTCTCGATATTGACTCGGGCGATAAGTTGCTGGTCCACCTCAAGATGAGCGGGCGCCTGCTATATTTACCCGCCGCGGAGGCGACGGCAAAACATACGCATCTGGTTTTTGGCCTGGATAACGGGTTCGAACTGCGTTTTGTCGACATGCGCCGGTTTGGCTATTTCAAGCTCGTAGAGGGAGGTCGCCTTGAAGATGTCGCTGAACTTAAGAGCCTCGGCCCGGAGCCGCTGGCGGCGGGCTTTTCCGAAGCTGATTTTAAAGACTTGATCAAAAGCAAATCCGGCAGCCGCCGGGTTACCAAGGGGTTGTTGCTCGACCAGACGTTTCTGGCCGGGGTCGGCAACCTTTACGCCGATGAAGTTCTCCATGTGGCGAAGATAAACCCGACGCGGCCCGTTAGCTCGATAAAGGCGGCCGAGGCCGCCCGGCTCTACCGGGCGATCAGAGAGGTATTGACCGAGGCCATAGAATCGCGCGGAACGTCGTTCGATCTATATGTCGACGCTCAGGGCCGACCGGGGCGGTACGTTGAGAAATTAAAGGTCTACGGACGCGCCGGCCGGGCGTGCCTTAAATGCGGCGCCACTTTGCGCAAAGTACGGGTGGCCGGGCGAGGGACTAACTACTGTCCCAACTGCCAGAAGTAACACAGCCTTTTTTTGACCATGACCAATAAATCGGATAGGCTTAATAAGTGAGTGACATTGGTAAGAGAGAGAGAGACAAAATGGGAAGCAAATGATGAGAAAATCGGCTCTAGTGGTCCGGCCGAAAAGTGGTCAGGCCGGTCAAAATTGGAGAACGCGGCCCAAAGCCCCGGATGCAAGGCAGACGAACGCCGAGGTGAGGGAGCGTATGTGCGATTACGTGACCGAGCCGAGGTGGAGGATAACGCCGCAGATGGGGTTTTCGGCCGCGTTTCTCAGGATTGCCGTTATTGGATTAACCGCTGTCTTTTTTTCAGCCGGCATAACGAGCGTTTATGCCTATGCGTCGGGTGAAGCGGTTTGGGTGCGCAAATTTGACGGCCCGGCCGGCCGGGCGGATTACGGGGTCGACATCGCTATGGACGCCTCCAAGAACGTATACGTAGCGGGAGGCATTGATGACTATGGCGTTGACGGAGACTTCGGGCTTATTAAATACAAGCCTAACGGGCGACGGGTATGGTTCAGGCGGTATTCCGCCGCCGGGCGCGATCATCCGGAAAGCCCCGTGGCCGTCGGCATCGACGGCAAAGGCGCGGTCTACGTAGCCGGGAGCGTCGAAATAGAGGATAACGACGATTTTCAGATCATTAAATATAGTCCGTCCGGCGCCGTTAAATGGATGCGCCGGTACGGCGCGCCCGGCAAAAGCGAGGATGCCGTTACCGCGATGGCGGTCAGTTCTCAAGGCGATGTTTATGTCGCCGGCGTAAGCGACAGGTTTCAGGGCCGGCAGTTTGATTATTTAACCGTAAAATACAATGCCGCCGGCGAGAAGAAATGGGTCAGGCGTTATGACGGTCCGGCGCACCGGGAAGACTGGGCAAACGATCTGGCCATAGATAAAAAAGGCAACGCGTATATTACCGGATACAGTGTCGGGACCGGCGCCTCAAGTCAATATCTAACGATTAAATACGACAGACGGGGTCGTCTTAAATGGCGGCGCCGTGTCGGCGATAGCGGAGCAAATACCGCTAAAGCCATTGCGGTTACGGGGGGCGGGAACATTTTTGTCACCGGCACCAGCTACTCGTCGGACGGGGCGCATAATCTAACCGTTAAATACGGTCCAAAAGGCGGCAGGCAATGGACCCGCCGATATGCCGGATCCGAACCTGGTAATTATTCGGGCGACGGCATAGCTTTAGGCCGCGACGGCAGTGTTTACGTTACGGGCGAGAGTTTGAATTTTAGCACCGGAAGAACAGACATCGCCGCTATCAAATATGACGCTCAAGGCCGTCAGGTGTGGGTTCAAGTATATGGCGGCCAAGCCGATCTCGATTATGAATTTTCGTCGGCAGGCTCCGACCGAAACGGCAATCTTTACATCGCCGGCATGTTTGAAGGTTTTGACCGGAAGGCCGATATTTTTGCCGTGAAATATAGCGGCGACGGCGTCCCGCTATGGGACCGCGATTATGCGGGCCGGGGCAACGTCGAGGATCGCGTAAACAGCCTGGCGGTACGGAGCGACGGCTTTGCTTATATAACCGGCTCCACTTATTCTAAGGGTAATGAAAACATTGTCACTATCAAATATGCGCCATAAAAGGTTTCTTTGCCTCGCGCTTCTTTTAATAATCGTTCCGGCAGCGCTCTTTTTGGACAGACAATCGGCCCGAGCAGCGTTGAGTTTCACAAAACCGGAGTCGAATGTTGTTTTGCCTGAAGGCCGCGACTTCGCCTCCGAGCGTTTTGCCGACCCATGGGATATGGACGGGAGCGGCGACCTCACTGAACAATACATAAACCAGATGACCGATATTAGTTGGGCCGATGGCCGTTTTTCTGCCAGGACCACCGGCACGGACGCAAATTTCCACCCCCTTTTTCCCGGTTATGACGGGGTTTTATTTAACGGGCGAGACGGTTTTATAAATAGAATCGACGCGGCCGCCTATGATCGGTTGAGCTTCCGGATGTATTCGGACAAAAAAACCTGGGGCCAGATTTATTGGTTTTACAACCAGTTCTGGACCGACTTCGGATACGTGAATTTTCATGTCGATCGCGGCTGGAACACATATACAATCGATCTCCCCTCTTCCGGAATGTGGTACGGCCAACCGCTGGGACTGAGGATCGATCCCGGCAGTCTCGTGGACCAAAGTATCGGGGTCGATTGGATCAGGCTGTATAAAGCCGGCAGCACTCCGTTGGAGATTGCCTGGAACGAGCCTGATGGTAGCGGCACGGCAAGCTCCCTGTACCTTGACGACGACGCTGATTTTAGCAACGGCGTTTTGGACTTGATCGGCAAGTTTAAAGCGACACAGACAACCACTCAATGGGACTCAGGCGCTTATCCTCCCGGCAATTACTACTTCGCGACGGAATCATCGAAAGGTGTCGCTTATTCAAAGCCTATCACTATCGATCCTATGCCGCTAATAAAAATACTTCAGCCGGACGATCAGGGCGGCCAAGACTACGCCGCCACTGTTATGGGCAATGCCTGGGACATGAAGGATCGCCGCGATGTCTGGTATTGGCGAAACTTAAGGGACGTCACTTTTAGCGG
>JAUXSL010000028.1 GCA_030679975.1 Actinomycetota bacterium | reverse complement strand
ATAGTGCCCAGCACCATCCCGAGCGTTGCCGACATCAGTCCGCCGAGCACGATAAACAGGAGCAGGAACGGCAAGTTCGTCACCTGCAGATGAAGATTCTCGCGCATGATCAGAAACGCGACCGGAAAGACAAAGGCCGCGGCCAGCCAGGCTTCGAACATGCCCATGATTATCTTCTCCAGCATCACCAGACGGATACTGATGGGCGCCATCAACCGGTCGTGTATCTCTTTGGTTGCGCCGAAATCCCAGGCCAGCGGCATCGCCGTTCCCTGCACCCCGGCCATCATCGTGCTGGCCGCCACTATGCCGGGCAGGACAAGGTTCGCATAGCCTTTGGAGATGGTGCCGATCGACGGCAGAACGTAGCCGAAAACAAAGGCGAACAAGACCGGCTGGACCCCGATTCTCAAGAAAAAATCGACCAGATTGCGGGAGAGGACCCGCAGGTCCCTTTCGACGATCGCTAAAAACGTCCGAAAAGTGCTCATTCTCTCAGCGCCCTCCCCGTCATGTGGACAAAGACGTCTTCCAGGGTGACCGGATGGAGCTGGATCGACTCCATGATAACGCCACGAGCCCGGACCGCTTCCACGATCTTCACCAGCGCCTCTTCCGGCCGGGCCAGGAAAAGTCTCAATGTATGGTCTTCGCATTCCACTTTGACCAGGTCGGGAACGTCCGCTTTGAGCCAGTCCGGAAGCTCGGGACAATGCTCGCGGGTGGCTATCTCGATAATATTGCCGCCGGGTATCGCCGCTTTCAGGTTTGACGGAGTATCGATGGCCAGAATGCGCCCGTGGTCCATGATAGCGACGCGGTCGCAGAGCTGGTCCGCCTCTTCCATGTAGTGGGTTGTAAGAAAGATGGTCTGCCCGGCCTCGTTGACCTCGCGCACTTTGTGCCAGATCATCAGGCGCGACTGGGGATCGAGGCCGGTGGTCGCCTCATCCAGGAAGAGGACCCGCGGGTTGTGCATCATCGCCCGGGCTATCTGCAACCGCCGGGCCATCCCCCCGGAGAACGACTGAGGATAATCCGAAGCGCGCTCGGTCAAGGCCATAAGCTCAAGTAATTCTTGGGCTCTGGCGTCACGCTCTTCTTTGGGAATGCCGAAATACTTAGCGTGGTAGATCAGGTTTTCGCGCGCCGTCAGACCCCGATCGAGATTGGTCGCTTGGGGCACGACCGCTATCTCCTGCTTAACGTCTATCGGGTCGGCGGCGACATCGACACCGGCAATGGTCGCCCCTCCGCCGGTGATGACGACGGTCGTGGTTAACATTCCGATGGTCGTCGATTTGCCGGCCCCGTTTGGCCCCAGCAGGCCGAATATCTCGCGTTCCCCGACATCAAAGCTGATACCGTTGACCGCCTCTATGCGGTGGCCGCCTTGGGCAACGTAGACCTTTTTCAGTTCCTCTACTTTAATAATAGGCGTATTCATGTATGGCGTATCTTCACATAGAATCGCGAAAAGAAACATATTTTTTTATTGTCGGCCACTTGATATTTGTGGGGCCGAGGAGATATATATTTGTTAGTCTATCCCGGCGCCATGCCAACGCGAAAGGGGCAAGCGATGGAAAAGCTTGATTTCAGCAAGACGTATAAAGACCTTTATGGCGCGTCCCAGCGCGTTAAGGAGGTGACGGCCGAAAAAGGCACATTCCTCTTTGTCGACGGGCAGGGGGAGCCGGGCGGCGAAGCTTACACCGCGGCCATCGGCCGGCTCTTCCCGGTGGCATACACTTTAAAGTTCGCCCACAAGGCCGCCGGCGATTTCGACTTCGCCGTCAGCAAGATAGAGACTCTCTGGTTTGACGAGCCCGGCGAGGTCCCAATGTCGCAGTGGCGCTGGCGCATATTGGTCCGTGTTCCCGACAGCATAAACAAGGCCGAAGTTGCCGGAACCAAGAAACAGATCGCCAAGGAAAAAAGCGCGGATGTGGCCGTCGTCGGCCTTATCTCTTTTAAGGAAGGCCGCTGCCTGCAGGTGACGCATGTCGGCCCTTACGGCCGGCTGCATGAAAGCTACGCCAAGCTGGAGGCTTACGCGACCGAAGCCGGCTTGGCCGTCAGCGGCCCGGCCCATGAAATTTATATCAGCGATCCGAGACGAACAGCGCCGGAGAGGCTGAAGACGATTGTGCGATTGCCGGTGAAGAGCTCTTCTTGAGATTTGAACAAATCGTAATCGGCCTGCTTCTTCTAGGCGCGCTCGTTAAGCAGAGCCGGCTGATTAAGATAATAAAGATAGAAGCGCTGGCCCATTCGCCGAATATCTTCAAGTCCGCGGCCCGGCACGATATCGACCTGGTCTTTGTCGGCCACACCCACGGCGGGCAGGTGAGAATCCCCGGACTCCGGGCCCTGTACGCTCCCGGCCAAGGGTTCTGGCCAAAATACGATCACGGCCTCTTTTCGTCCGGGAAAACCACCATGGTCGTCAGCGCCGGGCTCGGAGAGTCGTCATTGTCTATAAGGGTGGCGATGAGACCGGAGATCGTGCTGGTTAAACTTGTCTCCGCAATGTGTATGTGCCTATAGTGTTGATATAGCCGGGCCAAATGCGGTACAATGTAATCACTTAATGGTATGTGTTATCACTTAGCGCGGGGGAGAAATGATAAGAACCCAAATACAGCTTTCGGAAAAGCAGGCCAAATCTTTGAAAAAGCTGGCCGACAATGAGAAAGTTTCCGTTGCCTCTCTGGTTCGCCGTGGTGTTGACGCTTTGTTGGAATCATCGGGTGAAATCTCCTCGGAAGAGCGCCGCCGACGCGCGCTGGCTGTGGCAGGCAAATTTCATTCAAAGAAACGCGATCTGGGGACAGAACACGATAAATATTTAGCGCAAGCCTTTGGCGCATGAGTGTCTTTGTCGATACCTCGGCGCTCCTGGCTATTATAGACGCGGACGAGTTTCATCACCCTGCAGCCAAAGCCGCCTGGAACGAGCTGATCACCAGCGATGAAACACTCGTCTGCACCAATTACGTTCTCATCGAGACCTTTGCCCTACTCCAGAGCCGCCTTGGGCTAAAGGCCGCGAGACTCTTTCAAGAAGACATCGTGCCTGTGCTGACGATTGACTGGGTCGACGATCTCAGCCATGCGGCCGGGACAACAGCGTGGCTGACCGCCGGGCGCGGCAAATTAAGCCTGGTCGACTGCGTCAGTTTTGAAAGCATGCGGCGATTAGGAATAAAGACGGCTCTCACGCTTGATCGCCACTTCAAGGAGCAGGGATTCGAATGTCTCCCGAAATAGACATTAAGCGTCTCTAAAAGAGCAATTCGGCAAGCGCGTCCGGCTTTTGGGCCGCGGGCGCTTCCTTGTTGTTCGACTGTGATGTGAAACCGGTTTAGCTGTTGAGTTGAGCGATGAGCGCCGCCTTGTCGGCCTTCGGGTCCGGGACGATCTCGTCGACAATGACGCCGTCTTTCATGTAGAGAATGCGCTCGGCCCGGCTGGCGATCTTGGCGTCGTGGGTGACGATGATCGCGGTCAGTTGGCGGTCGCGGATAATATCGACCAGATAAGTCATCACTTCAGTGCCGGTTTTAGAATCGAGATTGCCGGTCGGCCAGAAGGACCGAAGGAGGCTCTGCCGTGAAACGTGGAGCTTTATATCCGGTCTTACGGTCGATGGAAGAACAGGGCCTTCTTGGCAGCCATGTCGAGCCGTCGGTTTCAGGGCCGCCGCGAAAATACTACGTCATTACCGACCAGGGGCGCGAAACTCTAATTGAGTGGAAGAAGGTGTGGCGACGCACCCTTGATTTTGTGGCCGCCGCGCTCGAAGAGGATGTGAATCAAGAAGGTAAGGTCGTCGAAGCCCTGCTGGGGGTAAGGATGCCGCGCCGGCCCCGTGTTGTCGCGATTGACGGCGGCATTCTCGCCCGGATAAAGTGGTGGCTGACCGACCGGCGGACGTGGACGACTCTGGTTTATATGTTTTTTCAGCTGCCGCTCGGCATTTTCTACTTCGCGATGCTGGTAATGACCCTCACGCTTTCGATCGGCGCCATAGTAGGGACACCGGTGTCGGCCGTCACTGGTGTCCCAATGATTCAAACAGATAATTATAACTTTGTGCCAAGTCCGTGGGCCGTGCCGTTCATCATAGCGGTTGGAGCATTGGCAATAGTGGCCCTCATGCACCTGGTGTGCGCGATTGGCCGCCTGCACGGAGCCTACGCGAAGGCCATGTTAGTCGGCAGTCCCGAAGAACGCCAAAGCCTTCACGCCGGCACGTAAAGACGGTTGCCGATCTTTTTCAATCGTCTTTTCTTGAGCTGATCCGGCTCTTTTTTGAGCCTAGCGAGCACTCCCTCGTCTCCTCGCCCTGCTTGAGAATCGGCCGGCCTTTCTAGCCGTCGATAAGCGCTATCGCCTTGTGCGAACAAGCGGCCACGCAATCCCCGCAGCCGCTGCAGAGAGCCTGGTCGATGACAGCCGGCTCATCAAGGTCTATTTTCAAAATAAGCCGCCGCTCGCACGCCCTGGCGGCCAGGCATTTCGTACAGTGCGCGCCACCGCACTTCTTAAAATCAACGGCCGCGACTTTCATCTGACCACGCCCTTCAAAAACCTCTTAAGCAGATTGTTCGTGAATATATTACAATCAGGGAGAATATGGAAGACTTAAGCGGCCAAACGATGGACGCGGCAAGCCTGGTTGAATATCAGCCGGGCTCTGTTGTCAGCCGCACCATCATTAAGAAACCGACAGGCACCGTCACCCTATTCGCCTTCGATAAAGGCGAGGGCTTAAGCGAACACACCGCGCCGTTCGACGCCCTTGTTTATATCCTCGACGGCCAAGCCGAGGTGACCATCTCCGGCCGTTCGCTGACGGCCAAGGCCGGCGAGATGGTGATAATGCCGGCTGATCAGCCTCATTCGCTAAAAGCGCCCGCGCGTTTTAAGATGGCGCTGGTGATGATCCGCTCGTAGCGTCAAAAGGCCGGGAGCGATTTCTTGGACTATAACCAAATCATCGCTAAGCTGAAGTCCCAGCGCAACCCTGCGGCGGTTGCCGGCATGGCTAGGTATGGCATTAATCCCCAAAACACCTTGGGTGTTTCTGTTCCCAACATCAGGACCCTGGCCAAGCGGATCGGCAAAAACCACGAGCTGGCTCTGAAATTATGGGCCTCGGGCGTTCATGAAGCCCGGATGCTGGCAGCCTTTATCGACGATCACAAACAGGTTGACGAAGCTCAGATGGAGCGCTGGGTCGCCGACTTTGATTCGTGGGACGTTTGCGACCAGACTTGCGGTAATTTATTTGACAAGACCCCCTGGGCCTATGCTAAAGCGGCGGAGTGGGCCGGCCGGCCTGAGGAGTTTGTCAAACGGGCCGGCTTTGTGATGATGGCCTGCCTGGCGGTCCATGATAAGAAAGCGGCGGATGAAAAGTTCCTGGATTTCTTACCGATTATCAAGCGCGAAGCTTCCGACGACCGGAACTTGGTCAAAAAGGCCGTCAACTGGGCGCTGCGCCAGATAGGCAAGCGAAATATCGCGCTTAATAAGGTCTCTGTGGCCGCCGCCTCGGACATCCGGCAACTCGACTCCAAGCCCGCCCGATGGATCGCCACCGATGCGCTCAGAGAGCTGACCGGCGAAGCCGTCCAGCAGAAGTTGCAGCGTAAGCACTGATTTTAAGAGCAACCAACGGGTCGTGGGGGCTTTTAAGCCGGAGGCTTTTTTGGTATGGTGATGGAAATCCAAAGACAGGTGAATGCCATGCTTAAGATGGAACTCCACGGGGTCAATTTAGATATGCTGACGAACCAGCCTGTGGTTATTTTGAAAGACCCGGCCGCTAAGAGGTTCCTCCCGATATGGATAGGCCAATTCGAGGCCACCGCTATTTTAATGGAGATACAAGGCATAAAGCCCAGCCGTCCGCTCACGCATGATCTGCTCAAGTCGGTCATAGAGCAACTAAATGCGTCGATTCGCCACATTGTTATCGACGACCTGAAAGAGGGCACGTTTTTTGCCAAGATACATTTGGACAACGGCACGGGCCCGCTGACAATCGACGCGCGCCCAAGTGACGCCATCGCCTTGGCTGTCAGAATGGAGGCCCCTATTTTCGCCGAGGAAAGCGTCTTGGAGAAAGCTTCCATACTTACCGAAGAAGGAGAAAACGACGAGGTCGAGCGTTTTCGAAGTTTTTTGAATTCAGTGGGTCCGGAGGATTTCGGGCCCGAGAGCGGCCCCCAGGGGTAGAACGTTACAGCTCGATTTCACCGAGCATGCGAATTTCCTTGACGGCGCCGCGAGGGATAATGTGGAAATCGTTGTGCCTATATCCCTTACCGCGATTTGACAGGTCGTAATCTTGAATCAGGACCAGGTAGTCGCTTGATTCCTTCCATAATATCCCGACCGTCAGCTTGGTTAAGCGATATATCTCGAAATCATCCGGGATTTCCACGCGCGTGTACGCGGTTATGTCTTCCCAGATAATCAGCGCGATAGATTTAACCGTCCGTTTTGAGCTGACGCCCTTCGGCTTTATCAGGTGGTCGGAGTCGACCGCGAAGTTTTCGAATTCGGCCTCCAGCGTTTCCCGCCCCTTTGACTCTTTTTTCCAGTCTCTTTCATCCATCGCGGATAACTCTATCAGCTTTGCGCAACGGTGTCTACCTGCAAGGCCTTGCTTCCTAGGGGCCCATCTAATTGCTCCCGACGATAGCGAAGTGAAGCAGTCCCGGTGCTTTGACGACATACTTGTTTAACCGCTGATTGAAAAGGGAACAAATAAGCCGTTAGAAGGTGGGTAAACCTTGACTTTACAGGTAACAACAGATCACGCGAACAATATCCCGATCATTAATGTCACCGGCCAGATCGACATGAACAACTATGTCGAGGTACACGAGCTTATCTTGTCGGAGATAAGCAGCGGGCACCCTAACATCGTCCTTAACTTCAAGAAATTGAACTTCATGGACAGCGCGACGCTTGGGATGCTTTTGCGGAGCCTGGATAAGGCCAAGCAGCAGGGCGGGCTATTGGTGCTCGTGACCAATCCGTTTGTCGACCGGGTGCTGGCCGTTACCGGCCTGACTCACTTGTTTGAGCTTTTCTCCAGCGACGACGACGCTATCGCCCGCCTGCTCCAGGCCGCTTCATAGCCATCGGCGCAGTTCACTTAAATCACCCAGGTCTATATCGGCATTAAAGGCATGCAGCTCCTCGGGGTCGAACGGACCCCAATAGGCGGCGCCTATGTACGTGCCGGCGGCCCGGCCGGCGGCGAGATCAAAAGGGCTGTCGCCGATAAACACAGCGGCTTGAGGCCGGCAGCGGAGACGCTTAAGGGCCTCTCGCACCGGGTCCGGTTCCGGTTTGTGGCGGGCCGTATCTTCCATGGCGACCACCACATCTATGTATTCGGCTAGCCCGGTTATCTCAAGGCCGCGCAGCGCCAGGTCTCGTTTCTTGGACGTGACGATTGCGACCTTTCTCGCCGTCTCAAGCTTCAGCCAGCGAAGCGTGGCCGCGGCATACGGGTAGGCCTTGACGTTGGCATCGTGTTTAGCCAGGTTGTCTTCGTTATACGCCGCCATCAGCGTCTCGACCTTAGCCGGTGAGAAATATTCCATCTGGGTGCGCAGAGGCCGCCCTATATTATGCAACAACCGCTTTCTTGGCAGGCTCAAGCCCAGGACCTTTTTCACAGCATAGTCAAAGGACCGATATATGAGATCGATTGTGTCTATTAGTGTGCCGTCGAGGTCGAACAAGACGCAGGCGATGCCGGTCAGGGGCGTTTGGCGCTCGTGAGGTTTTCGCTTATCCACGATATGCTATGATAAGCGCCGGACCTTGCCCGTGGCAAGGTCCGGCGCCAAGAACCGAAAGCCGACAGCCGGCTGGCGCTGACCTGCTCGCCAACCGCAAGGAGCTGTCCATGGCTAAGATAACTAAAGATATTTCAGGCGCTTTGTTTCCAACGCCCGTCGTGCTGGTCACCACCGTTGACACCGCCGGCAAGCCGAACATCATCACTCTGGCCTGGGTCGGGATTGTCTGCTCGAACCCGTTTACGCTAAGCGTCGCTATCCGCCCAAGCCGATATTCTCATGCCCTGTTGGAGGCAGTCCCCGAGCTGGTCGTTAACGTCCCGACAAAAGAGATCGTGGCCTCGACCGACTATTGCGGGACGGTTTCCGGGCGCAGCATCGACAAGTTCGCCGCGTGCGGCTTTACGGCTATCCCCGCCGACGAAGTCAGAGCCCCGCTGATTCAAGAGTGCCCGATCAACCTCGAGTGCCGGGTGACCAACACCCTCTCGCTCGGGACCCACGATGTCTTTATCTCACAGGTCGCAAAGGTCCACGTCGATGAGGGGCTGGTTGATGAGTCCGGTAAGGTCGACCATAGTCGCGTCGCGCCTTTTGTCTATCTGGACATGGACTATTGGACTTTGGCCGAGAAGATAGGCCGTTACGGCTATTCAAAGAAGGGCTAGTTTTTTTCGCCGCTGACGGGAATGGTCGCGATAATGCTTGTCCCTTTTCCAAGCTCAGAGGAGATATGACACTTCCCCAGCAATCCTTGCGCCCGATGCGACATCATTTTTAAACCATAGCCCCGATTGACCTCGTCCACCAAAAATCCTTCGCCGTCATCGATAATTTCCAAAGTGATCAGATTTGGTTCCACAACAAGACTTACGTCAACGCGCTCAGCCCGTGAGTGCTTGATCGCATTACTCAACGCTTCCTGCAATATTAAGCAGAGCGCTTTCTTGGTTTCCGGCTCAAGATCGACGTCGCTGTCGCGAGCGACAAAAGTCGCTTGTATGTCGTGGTTCTGCCTCAAACTATCTACGGCTGTGCCTGCCAGTTCGGCCAGAGGCTGAGAAGCATACCGGTCTTCAAAAAGATCATCGATACTAAGTCTTATCTCATCCAGCGCTTTCGCGGTCGCTTCCCTGGCCAGACCGAGGCGCAGGCCTAGCTGCTTATCTGCTGAATAAGCCTTGCTCGCGTCCGTCAATATCATGCCGACAGTAAGCAGGCTTTGAGTAACGCTGTCGTGGATGTCCCCGGCCAACCGTTGGCGTTCCTTCGTCAGGGTCAGTCGTTCGACTTTCGCTTGGGCGGCAATCAATTCGTTGTTGCTCCGTCGCAACTTTTCCGCCAGCGACGCC